>DATMMA010000264.1:0-9009 GCA_035570295.1 Streptosporangiaceae bacterium | reverse complement strand
ACTGGAGTCTACCGACGCGCTCTGGGACCGCCTGTATAGCCACTTTTCCGAACCGGAACTTGTCGAGCTGGGCTGTTTCATCGCCCTGACTATGGGCCAGCAGAGCTGGCTGCGCCTGCTGGACATCGAGCACCACGAGGTGATGGCCGGAACTGCCGCCTCGATGGCGCCAGGATTCGCAAGTCCGGAGGAACTCGCCGCTTCCAAGGCGTCAGCCGACTACTGGGCAGCGACTAGTCAGCCATGATTTTCGGGCAAGGCGGCAACCTTTTGTCACGGCCAGGTGGTTTACAGGGACAGATGGCTGTGCATCCAAGCTGGCCTGGGCAGGAGCGCCGGTGTTCGAGGATTTCGTCGCAGGCCGCGGCCAGGCCCTGCAGCGGTACGGCTACGCGCTGACCGGGGACTGGGCGCTCGCCGAGGACCTGCTCCAGACTGCATTAGCCAGTACCTATCCGCGCTGGTCGCGGATCTGCCGAGATGACCCGGAGGCCTACGTCCGGAAGATCATGGTCAACACCTGGTCGTCTTGGTGGCGGCGACGCTGGCGCGGGGAGGTGCCCTCCGCGCAGCTGCCAGACGGCACCGGGCCTGATACATACGCCGCTGCGGACCACCGGCATGCGCTGCGTTCGGCGCTCGCAAAGCTGCCGCCCCGGCAGCGAGCCGTCGTGGTGCTGCGCTACCACCAGGACCTGTCTGAGGCGCAGGTGGCCGATCTGCTCGGGATTTCCGTGGGCACGGTGAAAAGCCAGGCCGCCAAGGCTCTGGCCGCGCTGCGCCAGCAGGCGGTGCTCGAGCCGTACCGGAACCGGACCGTGACCGATGGCAGCCTGGCTGCCGCAGGGGGCGAGTGACGTGACACGCATAACCGATGATCACGCGATCCGCGAAGCCCTAGCCGAACTGACCGACGGACAGCCGCCCATGCCGCCAGGCCGGTTTGCGGCCGTCCGGAAGCGAGCGATCCGGCACCGCCGTCGGCAGGTTGCCGCCGTCATCTCGTCGGTGCTCGCCGTGGCCGGCCTCGTCACCGGGCTGAGCCGGCTGCCGACGAGCACCGGACCGCTGGCTCGGCCCTCCTGGGCGCTGCAATGGCCGGATCTCCGGAACGGCAGCGTTCCGCAATCAGTGCTCGATGACGCAGTGGCTGGCTGGGTGTACACCACCGGGTATGAGACCGGCTCGCCAAACTGGTCGGCGGCCGCCGTGACTCACGTCGTCAGGCTGTTCCATCCTGTCTGGTACGTCGGCCAGACGATCGACCATGGCCAGGAAATCGCGGTGATATTCGAGGTGAGCGGCCCGATGGGGCCCAGGCTCGTCGCTGGCTATACCTCGGCGAGCGAGGTTATGCCCGGTCACGCCGCCTGGGACGCCTCGACGATCCCGTGGGTCATGAACAGCAGGCCAGCGCCGAGGCCCGGCGGGCAAGGCTTGGTGCCGGAGGTGTCGGAATACGTCCAAGCACAGTCAGCCTCCGGGCTTTCGGGCGACAACTGGATCGTGGTCCTGACCTCACCTGCAGTGCAGCGGATCAGCTGGTACGGGCCGACGGTCGCCAGCGGCAGCGGCGCACATTCCAGCTCAGACGAGCTTGTGGTTGCCAACCTCGGACAGCTTCGCGGGGACGTAATGCTGCGCATCCCTGGCAACCCGGGGGAGTCCATCCCGGTCGGCATCCCCGGCGCGCCCGACATACCGGCGCTAGCGGCGCCGCCTGCGCTGACAGCCCCATCGTCGTTCAACGAGATAGTTAGTTTCACCGGTCAGGGCAACGAGACCGACGTCGACTCGAGCCTCGCTCCGTCGCGCCAGCCGGCCGCTTTTATTGCCGACTGCTACAACGCTGCCAGCAACGACGGCTTCGCGGCGCCGAGCCCCGGTGGGACGGGACCGCTGCGGATCTCCGTCAACGGCCACGCGCTCCCGGCGGTTGAGTGCACCAGCGGGCAGCAGATGCTGATGGTGCCGCACTCATACCAGTCTCATAAGCTAGTGATCCAGATAACAAGCAGCGACCTGACTGCGTGGCAAGTGGCGTTCGGCTCAGTCGGCTGAGTGCATCCAGTTGCCTCGCTACTGAACAGATCTGACCTGCGTGCGGACGGCGTGGCAGGTCACCTGAGCTGGTCGGCCGAGCCGGGCCGGACCAGGCCCGATTCGTAGGCGAGGACCACCGCCTGCGCGCGATCGCGCAGTGCGAGCTTGTGCAGGACCCGGCTGACGTGTGTCTTGACCGTCTCCTCAGTGATCACGAGGCGGCCCGCGATCTCCGGGTTCGACAGCCCTTCGGCTAGCAGCCGGAGCACCTCGGTCTCGCGCGGGGTCAGCTCGGCGACCGCCGCCGGGGGAGCGGGCGCAGTCGGCCGAAGCCGGGAGAACTCGCTGATCAGCCGCCGGGTGACGGTCGGGGCCAGCAGCGCCTCGCCAGCCGCGACGACCCGCACGGCGTCGAAGAGCCGCTCGCCCGTCACGTCCTTGAGCAGGAACCCGCTGGCGCCAGCGCAGAGCGCGTCGTAGACGTACTCGTCCAGGTCGAAGGTCGTGAGAATGATGACGCGCGGCCCGCCAGCGTCGCCGGTCAGCTGCCTGGTCGCCTCGATACCGTCTGTGCCGGGCATCCTGACATCCATGAGAATGACGTCCGGCCTCAGCTCGCGGCTGATCTTCACCGCCTGCGCGCCGTCCGACGCGGTGCCGACCACGGTGAAGTCCGGCTGAGTATCCAGCAGCGCGGCGAAGCCAGCGCGTACTACTTCGTGATCGTCGGCCACCACGATCGTTACGGACGGAACGGGCCCGGTCACGGCGCAGCCTCGGCCTTCGCCGGCAGGGTGGCCTGCACCAGGAAGCCCCCGCCGGGAGCCGCACCGGCGCGGAGCTCGCCGCCCACGGCGGCCGCTCGTTCCCGCATGCCAAGCAAGCCGTGCCCGAGCGTGGGCTGGCTTGGCTCGGGCGCCGGGCCCGGCCCGTTGTCGCGGATCCGGACTTGCAGGGCGTCGTTGGCGAAATGCAGTTCGACGTCAACCGCCGCTCCGGGCGCATGCCGCCGGGCGTTGGTCAGCGCCTCCTGCACGATGCGGTAGGCAGCTAGCTCGACGCCCGGATCCAGTGTTGTCAGCCAGCCGCTGACGATGAGCCTGGCTCCGATCCCCGACACCTCCCTGGCCTCGTCGAGGAGCTCGTTGAGCTGGGCTAGGCCCGGCTGGGGCTGGCGGTCGCCGGCCTCGACGCCACTGTCCTCGCGCAGCACCCCGAGCAGCCGTCGCATCTCGGTCAGCGCGGCCCTCGCCGTGTCGCCGATCGCGGACAGCTGCTGCGCTCCCGCCGCCGGCATCCCCGGGGTGGCGAGCCTGGCCGTCTCGGCCTGCACCGCGATCATGGAGACATGGTGCGCGACCACGTCGTGAAGCTCGCGGGAGATGCGGGCTCGTTCCCCGCGGGCGGTGTTCTCGAGCAGGGTACCGGCGAAGGCCTCCGAGGTAGCAGTCTGCTGAACCGCCATGCTGCGGGTCTGGAGCGCTGCCCCGGCGCAGGCGGCCAGGGGGCCAACGCTGGCCGCGAGGATGGCCAGCACGGTTTCTCCCGACGTCGGCGCCGTGAGGTGACCTACCGGAATGACTATGGCGAGGACGAGGAACGGGAGGGTGAGGCCGGCGGCCAGCAGCTGCGGCCCGCGGCGGCCGAGCCGGTACAAGATGACGACCTGTGCGACCAGGCCAGCGATCGTGAGCAGCCGGAAGACGCCAAGTGATACCAGGTTGCCCGCGCAGACCGCGGTCGCGGCGACCGCAGGCCGTTCCCAGAAAATTCCGAGCGGCAGGGTGGCGGCCATGCTCGGCAGCAGAACCACAAAAGAGGCGAGCAGCCAGTCGGAGGTAGCCACGGCCGCCAACGGGCCGCTCGCACTGCCTGGGCTTTGGCTCACCGCGACCGCGATGGCCTGGCCGACGGCAAACACAGCGAGTAGCACTCCGGCCACCATGGGCGCACGGCGATGCTCTGCGATCCGCCGTGCCGTGTCCGCCGGGCGAGTGGCGGCGACCCGCCGTGCCGTGGCGGCCAGGCTGTCGCCCCAGCGCGCATCTTGGCCCACGCTTGCTATTGTCGCCGCCCCGGCCGGTCCGGGCGTCCCCCTGGACGTGCATCCCGACATCCCCCGCAGGAGGTATGAACGCCCACATCCGTCCCCCATGCCAGCGACGCCAGAGACGGCTCCGCAGCGGGACGCCCGCGACCAGCGAAAACCCTAGCGTTGATGGCATGGAAGCAACTATCGAAGTCACCGGCTTGCGGAAGCGGTTCGGCACCACGCTCGCCCTGGATGGCATGTCGTTCATCGTCCAGCCAGGCCAGGTCACCGGGTTTGTCGGACCGAACGGTGCGGGGAAGTCCACCACCATGCGGGTCATCCTCGGCCTGGATGCGCCCGACCAGGGCAGCGCGCACATCAGCGGCCAGCCTTACCCCAAGCTGCGGCGCCCGCTCAGCCATATTGGCGCGATGCTGGACGCCGCCGCCCTTCAGCCGGGCCGCACCGCCCGCAACCACCTGCTGTGGCTGGCTCACTCCCAGGGCCTTTCCGGCAGGCGGGTCGATGAGGTGATTGAGCGGGCCGGCCTGACCTCGGCCGCGCGGCGCAAGGCAGGCGGCTTCTCCCTCGGTATGCGGCAGCGGCTAGGCATTGCGGCGGCCATGCTGGGCGATCCGCCGGTGCTGATATTCGACGAGCCGTTCAACGGCATGGACCCCGAAGGCATCGTCTGGATGCGCGGGTACTTGCGCTCGCTGGCCACCGAGGGCCGGGCCGTGCTGGTGTCCAGTCACCTGATGAGCGAACTGCAGGACTCCGCCGATCATCTGGTGGTCGCCGGCCGCGGCAAGGTGATCGCGGACACCAGCGTGGCCGAGCTGATCGCGGCCGCGTCGGGCGACCGGGTGATGCTGCGGACCAGCGCACGGTCGGAGGCGATGACGGTACTGGCACACGCCGGGGCGACTGTCGCCGCCACCGGCCGGGACACGCTGTCGGTGTCCGGACTGGCATCCGAGCAGGTTGTCGCGCGGCTGAGCGAGGCCGGGGTCGGGTTCTCGGAGATCTCGGCGCACCGGGCCACGCTCGAGGAGGCCTACATGGAACTGACGAGGGACGCGGTCGAGTTCCGCGCTCAGCCCGCAGAGGAGGGAGTCCGATGACCGCGACCATCACCCCGTACCGCTCATCCCAGCAGGCCGGGCGGGACGGCTTCGCGCAGTTGCTGCACGCCGAGTGGACCAAGTTTCGCACCGTCCGAAGCTGGGTGATCGCCATGGTCATCGCGGTCGTGCTGATTGATGTGGTCGCGCTGCTCCTGACGGGCGGTCAGGTTCAGTGCGGCTCGCGCAGCGGCGTCGCGTGCTTGCCGCACGTTCCAACTGGGCCTGGCGGCGAGGCGGTCAACGACAGCTACTACCTCGCGGCGCAGCCGCTGGCCGGCGACGGGAGCATCACCGTCCGGGTGACGTCGCTGACCGGCAGCATCGAAAACACCGGCGGTTTCATTCCGGCGAACGGTCGGCAGTCCCCCACTAGGCGGGGCCTCGTGCCGTGGGCCAAGGCCGGCATCATTATCACCGGCAGCACCCGGCCCGGATCGGCGTACGCCGCGATGATGGTCACCGGCAACCACGGTGTGCACATGCAGTATGACTACACCAGTGACATCGTGGCCATGCCCGGGCCGGTGTCGGCGGCGTCACCGCGCTGGCTGCGCCTGAGCCGGTCGGGCAACGTGATCACCGGGTACGACTCGGCCGACGGCAGGCACTGGACCGAAGTCGGCACGGCGCGCCTGGCCGGGCTGACCGGCACCGTGCAGGCGGGTATGTTCGCCACCTCGCCGCTGGACTTCATGCCGAACCTCCCGTCCTACGCCGAGTCGGGCGGCGGGATGTCCGCTAGCGTGGCGACCGGGGCCTTCGATGACGTCGACCTGCGCGGAGGCGCGCCGGGCGGCCAGTGGGCTCGTCGGCAAGTCGGGGCTAACGACGCGAACGGACCGCAGGCGCCGCCTGGGATCGGCTTCCGCCAGGCCGGCGGCCGGTTTACGGTGACTGGCTCGGGTGACATCGGACCAGTGGTCGCCGCCGGAGTAAACAGCGACTACGTCACCGGCACCCTCGCCGACCATCTGGTGGGTCTGTTCTTCGGGCTGCTCACCATGATCGTCATCGCGGCAATGTTCATCACAGTGGAGTACCGGCGGGGCCTCATCCGGATCAGTCTGGCCGCGAGCCCGCGGCGCGGCCGGCTGCTGGCCGCCAAGGCAGTGGTGATCGGCCTGCTGACGTTCCTGCTCGGGTCGGCTGCCGTGGCAGTGAACGTCATCGTCGGCAGCCGGATCGCACATCACAGCGGGATCTACGTGCTGCCGGTCGGCAGGCTGGCCGAGGCCCGGGTCATCCTGGGTACCGGTGCGATGCTCGCGGTGGCGTCGGTCCTGGCATTGTCCATCGGCACGGTGCTGCGCCGCAGCGTCGCCTCCGTCGCCGCAGTCATCGTGGCGATCGTGCTGCCGTACGTCCTCGGCGTCAGCGGGGTGCTGCCAGCAACCGCTTCCGAGTGGATCCTCCGGGTAACCCCGGCCGCCGGGTTCGCCATCGAGCAGAGCGTGCCGCAGTACCAGCAGGTCGTCGGCCACTACGGGCCACCCGACTACTTCCCGCTGGCTCCGTGGTCCGGCTTCGCCCTGCTGTGCACCTACGCCGCGATCGCCCTCGGCGTGGCGGCCTACCTGCTGCGCCACAGAGACGCGTGAGGTGCTGCATGGACCAGACGATCGCTCCCGGCGGGAACCAGACGATGACCGTCGCACGGCACGGGCGGCCACGGCCTGGCGGGCCCGCCAGAACCGAGAGCGCCCGGGCCGGACTGTCAGACGCACTGCGGGCCGAGTGGACCAAGCTGCGCACCGTGCCCGGCACAGCCTGGATCCTGACCGTCATCTGCGTGCTGACGGTCGCGGTCGGGGCCGCGACCGCGGCGGCCACCAGGTGCGGCGCCGGCACCCGATGCGCGATCGACCCCACCAAGGTGAGCTTGACCGGGATTGAGGTCGGCCAGGCCGTAGTCGCGGTCCTGGCCGTGCTGCTGATCAGCGGCGAGTACAGCACCGGCATGATCCACACGACCTTCACCGCGATGCCCCGGCGCTGGATGGTGCTGGCTGCCAAGGCCGCGGTGCTAACCGGAGTGGTGCTCGCGCCCGCAGTGGTGGCTGTGGCCGGGAGCCTTGCGGCCGGGCGGCTGATCCTAACCGGCAACGGCATTACCACTGCGCACGGTTTCGCCGTCGTGTCGCTGGACCACGGGCCGACGGTCCGGGCGGCCGCGGGCTCGGTGGTCTACCTCGCGCTCATCGGACTGCTCAGCCTGGGCATCGCCACGATCGTCCGCGACTCGGCTGTTGCTACCGGCGCGGTGCTGGGGATGCTGTACGTGCCGCCGATCGTCGCTCTATTCCTCGGCGGCGAGCCGACCTGGCAGCGCTGGATCGAGCGGTACACGCCGACGAACGCGGGCCTGGCCATCGTGAACACCACCGGGGTGCACAACATGGTCATCAGCCCGTGGGCCGGCCTGGGCGTGCTGGCCGCGTGGGCCGCGGCTGTGCTCCTGGCCGCCGGCATGCTCCTGCGCCTCCGGGACGCCTGATTATCAGTTGCACCCCAGTCGCGCGTTCCTCACGGCGACGTTCTAGTGGATGATGCCGACCATGGGTTATGAATATTCTCGCGGCTGGCGCGCTCTGACCATCGTGGTGGTGCCGCCGATCATGCGCTCGCTCTTCCGGCGGCAGTGGCAAGGGATGGAACACGTGCCACGGCAAGGCGGGCTGATCGTCGCCGCGAATCACATATCGGAGTCAGACCCGCTGGTGCTCTGTCACTACCTGCACGCCAGCGGCCGCTACCCGGTATTCCTTGCTAAGTCGTCGCTATTTGACAGCAAGCTCGTGGGTCCGCCGGTGCGCGGCACCGGGCAGATACCGGTGTACCGCGACGCCGCGAGCGCCGCCGCGGCCCTGAAGCCTGCCGAGGAGGCGCTCGCGGCCGGGCAATGCCTGATCGTCTACCCCGAGGGCACCTGCACTCGCGATCCGGACCTCTGGCCGATGACCGGGCAGACGGGAGCGGCACGGCTGGCGCTTGCCACCGGGACTCCGGTGCTCCCGCTGGCCTCGTGGGGCGCACACGAACTGCTGCCGTATCCCAAGGGGGAGAAGGGCGGGCTAGCAGCCACGCTCAAGCCCGGATTTCACCCGTTCCCGCGCAAGACCGCACAGGTCATTGCCGGTCGGCTAGTAGATCTCAGCCGTTACCAGGCGCAGCCGCTGAACACTTCGACGCTGCACGCGGCGACCGCGGACATCATGGCGGCGATCGCCGGACTAGTAGGCGAGCTACGTCACGAAACACCGCCGACCGAACTGTACGACCATCACAAGGCCATCGAACAGCGACGGGCTACCTCAACGGGAAGCCCGTAGCGCCCCGCGCGCCGACCAACGGTAACGGGGCTGCCAGCCCAGCAGCGTCTTCGCCGTCGAGCAGTCCACGAGCGCGCGGTGCGGATCAGCCCGGTAGCGTTCGGGCCCGCGGACCGGAACGTCCGGAGTCAGCCGGCCGGCCATTTCCAGGCTGGGCGCCGATGCGGCACCATCGTCGGCGCAGAGCACTGCACGGACATGGCCATCGATCGGTGCCGCGAGCGCGCAATCCACCGCGGATGCCACGTCGCGAGCGTCGACGAATGCACCGAACTCCCAATACGGCGTCCATTCCGAGGCAGGCTGAGCCTGCCAGCGCATCTCGGCCCGTTGATAGGTATCAGGCAGCCATACGGCCACCGGCCGCAAGCAGATCGTGACAATGCCACTCCGGCCGCTGAAGCCCGCGCACAGATCCTCGCTCAGGAGCTTGGACATGCCATATGGCCGGCCCGCCCGGCGCGGGTGCGCGTCGTCC
>DATMMA010000263.1:0-2091 GCA_035570295.1 Streptosporangiaceae bacterium | reverse complement strand
GCCAGCGCGCGGTCCAGACCTTGCTCGCCTGCTCGCCGCGGTCAACGACCAGCGGGACGCTCTCGGCGAGCCGCCCTGGCGCGGTCCGCTCACTGAGCGGATGCTCGGGGCTGCGAGCCTTGCGGCGGTGCTGGCGGCCAGGGCCCAGGGCGCGGAGCCGCAGCGCGCCGCGCTGCGCGCTGCGATCCGCTACAGCCTGGGCGAACTGGCGGAGAAGGTGCCGGGCCGCACGGTGGAGGTGCGTGTCCCGCCATTCGCCGCCGTCCAGTGCGTGCCGGGCCCTAGGCATACCCGCGGTACGCCCCCGAACGTCATCGAGACCGACCCGCTGACCTGGCTGGATCTGGCGACCGGGCGGCTGCAGTGGGAGGCTGCGATCGCTACCGGCCGGCTGCGGGCCAGCGGTCAGCGGGCGGATCTGTCCAGCTACTTGCCCGTTTTCCCGGCGGCTGGCTGACTGTAGCCGGTACCTGCCGGCGCCGTCACGGCGCCGGCAGGCCCGGAAGTCAATAGAATTTGGTGGTGATTAAGCCCGACGGCCTGTTGTCACATGATGCGGATCCAGCCGACCGGCCACCACGGGACGCCTGCGGGGTTTTCGGCGTCTGGTCGCCCGGCGAGGATGTCGCCAAGCTTGCCTACTACGGGCTGTACTCGCTGCAGCACCGCGGCCAGGAGTCCGCGGGAATCGCGGTCAGCGACGGCTCGCGGATCGTGGTGTACAAGGACATGGGCCTGGTCGCACAGGTCTTTAACGAGTCGGTGCTCAATACGCTGCGCGGGCACGTCGCGGTCGGGCACTGCCGGTACTCGACCAGCGGTTCTTCGGTATGGGAGAACGCCCAGCCCACGTTCCGCGCAACCCCGTCGGCGAGCCTTGCGCTCGGCCACAACGGCAACCTGATCAACACGCTTGAGCTGGCTGGCCTGCTCGGCGGCCAGTCCGCGGCGCTCGGCGGCCGGGCCACCTCCGACACCGACGTGCTGACAGCACTGTTCGCGGCCACCGGGATAGAGAGTGCAGCGAACGGCAGTGCAGCGAACGGCAGTGCGGCAAACGGCAGTTCAGCAAACGGCAGTTCAGCAAACGCCAGTGCGGCAAACGCCAGTGCGGCAAACGACAGCGCGCATCCCGGCGTGGAGGCGGCGGCGCTTGCCGTCCTTCCGCTGGTCCGAGGCGCGTTCTCGCTGGTCTTCATGGACGAGCAGACTCTCTACGCGGCGCGGGATCCGCAGGGCTTCCGGCCGCTCGTGCTGGGCAGGATGGCACGCGGCTGGGTCGTCGCCAGTGAGACTGCCGCACTGGACATCGTCGGGGCCACGTTCGTCAGGGAGATCGAACCCGGCGAAATGGTGGCTATCGACGAGGCTGGCGTCCGCTCGCATACCTTCGCGCCCCCGAAGCGGGCCGGCTGCTTGTTCGAGTATGTCTATCTGGCGCGGCCAGATACGGCTATCGCGGGGCGCAGTGTGCAGGCCACCCGGGTGCAGGTGGGCCGGCACCTCGCAGCCGAGTTCCCAGCCGACGCCGATCTCGTGATCCCTGTGCCGGAGTCGAGCACGCCAGCTGCGATCGGGTATGCCCAGGCCAGCGGCATTCCGTACGGTCAGGGGCTGGTCAAGAACTCCTACGTGGGACGGACGTTCATTCAGCCTAGCCAGACGATCAGGGAGCGCGGCATCCGGCTGAAATACAACCCGCTCCGTGAGGCCATCGCCGGCAAGCGACTGGTCGTAGTGGATGACTCGATCGTCCGCGGCAGCACGCAACGCGCGATCGTGGCGATGCTGCGCGAGGCCGGAGCGGCTGAGGTTCACGTCCGCATATCCAGCCCTCCGGTCGCTTGGCCGTGTTTCTTCGGCATCGACTTCGCCAGCAGGGCAGAGCTAATGGCGGGAAACCTGAGCGTCGACGAGATCCGCGAGTCGATTGGTGCGGATTCGCTCGGATTTGTTTCGCTTGCCGGGCTGATCGAGGCCACCACGTTGCCCGCTGACGGGCTTTGCCGTGCCTGCTTCGACGGCGTGTACCCGGTGCCGGTGGCCGATGACGAGAAGGGCAAACACCTGCTGGAGATGGCTGGCTCACCG
>DATMMA010000262.1:0-2800 GCA_035570295.1 Streptosporangiaceae bacterium | reverse complement strand
AGTCGCCAGTCACGCCGGGACTGCGTCCACAGCGCTGCAGTTCGATGGCCAGTATTCCGACGCCGAAAGCGGATTCCTCTACTTGCAGGCCCGCTACTACGACCCGGCCACTGGCCAGTTCCTCTCCGTGGACCCAGCGCTCGCGCTGACCGGGACTCCCTATCAATACGCAGGCAACGACCCGGTCGACCTGAGCGATCCATCTGGTCAACTGCTGCTGGAAGCTGGGCTAGGCGCCATCATCGGTGCCGTCACCGGTGGCGTAGTGGGGGTCGGAGCTTACGGATGGTCAGTATGGACGGGACAGAAGAAATTCACGGTGGGAGGCCTTGTGGCGGGCGCAGCCGGAGGCGCAGTGGGCGGCGCTGTCGGCGGTGCGTGCCTCGGTCTTACCGATCTCACCGCCGCAGCCATTTGCGGTGCGGCTGGCGGTGCAGCAGGGGACGCGGCCACGCAGTTCGTGAGTGATCTGTTCGACACCACTTCGGGATTCAACTGGACGGAATTCGGAGTTAGCACAGTCGCAGGCGGGGTCCTCGGACCCATCGCCGGGAAGATCGCAAGCGATTTGTCCCCGACCGCAGGACGGTTGCCCTACTTGCTGAAGAACGTTTTGTCACCGGGCCCGAACGCAGTGCGCATCTACATACAGGACATGATCAGTAGTGCCCTGACTGACGGGGCGATGAGCAGCATCCTGGCCTGTTAGCGGGATCAGGGCCGATCCTGTCCGGCCGGGCCAGCGTCGTGGCGCGCACACGCCGTGCGCCGCGACACTGGCCCCTGGTTCGCGCCCGCTGGAGTCGCCGTCGCGGCCCACGCCTGCTCAGGCTGACTGAGACGGCAGTTACTGGTAGGCGGCCGCCTGGATCCGGTATAGCTCGGCGTACCGACCGCCACGCGCCATCAGCTCCTCGTGCGTTCCTGACTCGGCGACCCGCGCCCCGTCCAGCACGACGATGAGGTCGGCCATCCGCACCGTGCTGAACCGGTGCGAGACCAGGATGGTGATGCTGCCGTTCTGCTTTCGTTCGCTGGCCCGGCTGGCGTAGCGCTCGAACAGCTGGTGCTCGGTCTCGGCGTCAAGCGCGGCCGTCGGTTCGTCGAGCGCCGCGATCAGCGGCTCGTCACGCATGAAGCCGCGGGCAAGTGCGAGTTTCTGCCACTGGCCGAAGGAGATATCGACGCCCTCATGCCAGGTCGGGCCGAGCTGTGTAGCCAGGCCGGCCGGCAGCGTATCGACCACGTCGCGCGCACCGGCCCGGTCCATCGCTGCGGTCAGGGCTGGCTCGCTGTCGATCCGGGGCAGGTCGCCAAGGCCGATCGTCTGCCCGGCACGGAACTCGAACCGGAAGAAGTCCTGGAAAGCTCCGGCCATGCGCTGCCGCCATTGCGCCGGGTCCAGGCGGGCCAGGTCCGTGTCGTCGACGAGGATGCGGCCTGACGTCGGGCGGTAGAGCTTGGCGAGAAGCTTGACCAGCGTGGTCTTGCCGGCTCCGTTCTCACCGACCACCGCCACCACGCAGCCCGACGGCAGGAACAGGTCGATGTCCGCGAGGGCAGGCTGCTTCGTTCCCGGATAGCAGAACGTGACGTGGTCGAACCGGATGCCGTCGGCGATGCGCGCTGGCGCCGGCAGGTCGGCGTCAGCGGCGGCGGCGCTGGCATAGTCCTCCAGCCAGGCAAGTCGTCGCGAGCCGTCCATCCAGATGCCGCGCAGGAAGCCGATCTCGCTGACCGTGGCGCCGACGTAGGAGGAGAGCCGGGCGCCCGCGGTGAGCACCAGGATGGCCGAAGCGGCGGATGCGTGCCTCCCGGTCGCCGCGATCGCGATGGCGCCGACGTAGGCGGCTGCGAAGATCGCCCAGCCTCCGGCGTACCACGCCGACGAGCTGGTCCTGGCTGCGGCCACCGGGCCGTACCACTGCTCCCACGCGGTCCTGCGCCGGGCGGCTAGCTGCGGCCCGATGCCGAGCAGGCGCAGTTCTTTGCCTGGTGAGGCGCTTGTCGTTACGGTGAAGAGGTGGCGTGCCAGCCGGTCGGACTGCGCGCCGCGCTCCTGGGCGGTGCGCTCCACGACCGGCCGCCATGAAGTCGCCGCCACGGTCGGCAGGGCGAACAGCACCAGTGTTACCAGCACCGGGTTCACTGTCGCGAGCAACCCGACCGTGATGCCCAGGCGGACGATCCAGCCGGCCGTGGCGAATACCGACATGTACATGTGGTCCAGCGTGAAGATCTGCTCTCTGAGGACCGACAGCCGGTCCAGATACTCCGGCCGCTCCTGATGCGCGATCGTCGAGATGTCCGCTTGCAGCCTGGCTACGTGGGATTCCAGTGCGATTGTCACCTTGTCGCGGAAGCGCCGCTGCATCCGGGTCGAGATCGTCTGCATCAGCCAGGTGGCACCGGCCGATACCGCGAGCGCGACGACGGCGAATTCCAGCAGGCCCGGCTTGCGCTCGAGCAGCCCTTCGCCGAGAAGCTTGAACCACACCGCGATCAGCGCATCCGGAACAGCCGCAACCAGGGCGAGGACGAACGCGGTGCCCATGAGCGCCGGCTCGTAGCGGTAGCCAAGCCGGCATAGCCGCCACATTGAGGACAGCGCAGGCGGCAAGCTGTCCGCGGGATCCTCAGCGGAAGCTGCCAAGTCAGGTGAGGACATCGAAGATCACCTCTTCCTCGCCTTCCTCGGGCGTGCCGGTCGCGAACCGCTTGGCCTGCAGTGTGAACATCGTCCAGTACCGGCCGCGCAGCGCCATCAGCTCGTCGTGGCTGCCGAGCTCCGCTACCGCGC
>DATMMA010000261.1:0-3581 GCA_035570295.1 Streptosporangiaceae bacterium | reverse complement strand
CTCGGCCACCGGCTCGTCGCCGCAGTACCAGGTATTCCTGGTAGTCACGAACCACCCTTCGCCGAGCGCTGTGCGTTTAGGCCCGCTGACGCCGGTCAGTTCGGCGCGCAAGCTGAGTAGCTCACCGTGGCGCAGGTAGCGACGGTAGGTCTGGTCGCAGTTGGTCGCGACCACTGCCGGGAACCCGGCCTCCTCTAGCGTCGTCATCATCTGCCCCAGCGGATCGGCGTCGTCACCACCGTCTGCTGCGGGCGGCTGCAGCCCGGGCATCGTCCAGACCTGCACCATGGCAGGCGGCGCGACCAGCTGACGGTGCACCGAGCGGCTGGCGTAGCTGGCGTCGGTGTACAGCGGGTTCTCATCGCCAATCGCGTCGGCCCAGTTCCTGATCGCTGGCAGGTTCACCGGGTCTCTGGCAAGCCGCGGCGAGCCCGGGCCGGCCGCTCGTACCTTCTCGGCGGCTGCGAGTATGACCGCGCTCTGCTCTTCTGCGCTTTGGTCTTCTGCACCGCCAGTCATCGCGGGACCCTCGGCAGCTTGAGACCTGCCATTGCGATCAGCTCGCGCTGCACCTCGTTAACTCCTCCGCCGAATGTCATCACCGTGTTCCGCTTGTTCTGCACGTCCAGCCACCGGGCGAGCCCGGCAGTCTGCTGCTCGGCCAGGTCGCCGTGCCGGCTGACGATCCCGGCGAGCTCAGCGCCGATCTGCTGCACCTGCTCGGACCCGAAAACCTTGGTGACTGAGGCGTCGGCGACCTCTACGGTCTCGGTCACTGCCACTTGCCAGTTGAGCAGCTCGTTGATCCGCTCGGCCGCGGCGGCCCTGGCCAGGGCGCGGCGGACGTCCGGCTGGTCAAGTAGGGGGCGGCCGTCCGGCCCGGCCTGCCTGGCGGCCCAGTCGCGGACCTGCCGGCGCAGCACGCCGATCCGCCCGGACGGCCCGAGCATCACCCGCTCGTGATTGAGCTGCGCGGTGATCAGCCGCCACCCGCCATTCTCCTCGCCGACCCGCATCGTCACCGGGACGCGCACATCGGAGTAATAGGTGGCGTTCACGTGATGCGCGCCGTCGTGAGTAATGATCGGGGTCCACGAGTAACCGGGGTCCCTCGTGTCGACAATCAGGATAGACAGGCCCTTATGCCTGGACGCTTGCGGATCAGTGCGGCACGCCAGCCAGACGTAATCGGCGTCGTGGCCGCCGGTCGTGAAGAGTTTCTGGCCGTTGACCAGATAGTGGTCGCCGTCGAGTACGGCTCTGGTCCGCAGCGAGGCCAGGTCCGTGCCTGCGCCCGGCTCGGTATAGCCGATGGCGAAGTGCAGCTCGCCGGTCACAATCCGGGGCAGGAAGAAGTCCTTCTGCTCCTGGCTGCCGTGCTGCATCAGCGTGGGCCCGACGGTCTGCAGCGTGACCGCGGGCAACGGCACGTCCGCCAGCGCTGCCTCGGTCACGAAGATCTGCTGCTCGATCTGGCCGAGGCCGTGCCCGCCGTACTCGACCGGCCATCCCACGCCGAGCCAGCCGTCCCTGCCCATCCGGCGGACGACGTCACGGTAAACCTCGCCGTGGCGCTGCGTGAGCATCGCCTCGCGCTCGGCCGGCGATATCAGCGTCGCGAAGTATGCCCGCAGGTCATCGCGAAGCCTGAGCTGGGAATCAGTGAGATCGAGGAACATCAGGCATCAGCCGCTTCCCTGGCGGTCAGCTCTGGCAAGCCCGGCTCTGACGGCCGCTGTCCGGCCGAGCCCTGCTCCCGCCAGCCCTGTTCCCGCCAGCTCAGGCGTTCCAGCCGGTCATCCGCGCCGCCGACGAGCGCAACCAGGTCGGTCATCAGCGCCGAGTACCCCGCAAGCGGGTAGCTGACATCCATGCCAAGGCCGCCATGCAGATGGTGGCAGGTGCGCATCGCCCGCGGCCCGTACTCAGCCAGCCAATATGCCGCCACGTCGGTGTCCCGGCCAGCGTCGCGGCCGGTGTCCAGCTGCCAGCAAGCCGACACCGTCGCCAGGTGCACCGTCCGCGCCGTCGCGTAAACATCGGCGATCTGCTGTGCGACAGCCTGGAACGTCGCCAGCGGACGGCCGAACTGCTCCCTGCTGCGGACATGCCCGGTGGTCAGATCGAGGGCCGCGGCCAGGACACCATCGGCCACCGCGCAAGCGCCTGCCACGGCAATCCGGTACAACTCACCGGCATCGCATCCGTCCAGCAAGCACACCACCGGGGTGTCCTCCAACCGCAGCGTGTACTCCGGCAAGCCCGACGAGCTGCGAGTCCGCTGACAAGACAACCCGTCAGCATCCGGCTCAATCACCGCGACCACAGTCCGGCCGCCGTAAACGGCATCGGCGACCCCGGCGCTGGCGGAGACCTCGATCGCTGCCGGTATCAGTATCCAGCTGGCTGCCGCGGCGTACGGAACGCCGATCTTGAGCCCCGAGACAGTGCCGGGCCGTCCGGCCCTCACAGTCACGACCGTGCGGGGCACCACCGGCATCGGATCAGACGGCTCGCGGATCGCGGCGGTCAGTACCGTATCGCCCGACGCGACCCCGGCAAGCAACTGCCGTTTCAGTCCGATGTCGGCCGAGCGCACCACCGGCAGCACGCCAAGGGCCAGTGTGGCCAGCGCCGGCACCCTGGCGGCGCGCCTGCCGACCTCAGTCAGCACAGCAGCAGTCGCCTGAACGCCGAGTTCGTCACCGCCCAGGCCGGCTGGCAACGCGAGTGACAGCAAGCCAGCCCGGGCGAGATCCTGCCAAAGACCGGCGTCGAAGTCTGTGCTGACGCCGGCCGCCGCGGGGTCATTTGGCAACGCGCCAGCCAGCCGATGTCCGGTGTCGGTCAGACTACGGGCGGCCAGAACCCGCGCGGCTAGCTGTGAGACCTCGAGCTCGGCTTCGCTGCGGGTGAAGTCCATCTACCTCACCTCCTCCCTGGGCAAGCAGAGCTGTCGTTCAGCTACCAGCGACAGGAGGATCTGGGTCGTACCGCCCGCGATACTCAGGCACCGGGTGAGCAGGAACTCATCCAGGAACTCGCTGTCGTCGCCGTCGGCCGCGGCGCCCGCCGTTCCGGTAAGCTCCAGCGCGGCTTCGGCGACCGCCTGGCGGTGCGCGACTCCGGCGAGTTTGCGCACCGCGGCGAGCGGCCCTGGATCGGCACCTCGCAGCAGGGCCAGTACCGCCTGCAGGTCAAGCAAGCTGACGGCCATGCCGTCGCCGATCAGCCGGCCAAGCAACTGGCGCACAACCGGGTCGGCAGCGCCGTTCCGCACGGTCAGCTCGAGCAGTCGCTCGACGGCCTCGCCCACTGACGAGCCCGCGCCCATGGCTACTCGCTCGGTGGCAAGAGTGGTGCGCGCCACCAGCCAGCCATCGCCGGGCGCGCCGACCACGCACTCGTCTGGCACAAACACCTGGTCCAGGAACACCTGGTTGAACATCTGGCGGCCAGTCATCTCGCGCAGGGGCCTGATATCGATGCCAGGGCCATCCATGGCGACGAGGAAGTAGGTCAGCCCCTTGTGCTTTGGCGAGGCCGGGTCGGTACGGGCCAGGCATATTGCCCAGTCAGCC
>DATMMA010000260.1:0-2723 GCA_035570295.1 Streptosporangiaceae bacterium | reverse complement strand
CCGGCGATCGCGGGCCTGTTCGCGCGCACGGACCAGACGACTCAGGACAGTTTCTACCGGTCCGCCGAGCTGACAGGCTGGAAGTACCTGCCTGTGCTGGCGGCGCTGCTGTTCATCGGGCTGGCCGCGCTGCTGCTATCGCGCCTCCCGCCTGGTGACCTGTGGCGCCCGGCGCTCCGGCCGGCAATTGCGCTGAGCCTGGCCTGGCTCGTCGTCTGGCCATACCAGCTCCCCTGGTACGACGCGATGATCATCTGCGTCCTCGTGCTCTGTCCGGCCTCCAGGCTCGACTGGCTCGTGCTGGCCAGGCTGTGCGCCGCCACGATCGCTAACATGCCAGGCAATGTGGGCGGCGTGCTGGTCAGGTCACTGCGGCCATTCGACGTGTTCCTCGTGCATGGATTCGCACCCGCCGTGCTGCTCGGCGCGGCCCTGGTTGTCGTCCTGCTCGCGTGGTCCGGTGCCTGGGGCGTGCAGCGGGGAACTGACCCCGCGCCGTCCTGGCCCCCGCGCTGAGTAGCATTGGCGCCCGGGTCGGGAACCGGAAAAAGGGCGGTGGCCGGTGGCACTGGAGATCACCCGGCTGGCGTTGGCCAGCCTGCGCGGCGTCGACGGGAACGAGTGGCCAGTTCACGGCTTCCTCGTGCGCTTTCCCGGCGGCGCGGTGCTCGTCGACACCGGTGTCGGTGGCCCGCAGCGGTGGCTGGATGACTGGCGAGTCGTGAACCGGTCGGTCGCCGACGCGCTGGATGAGCATGACCTTACGCCGGGCGACATCAGCCTGGTCATCAATACACACCTGCATTTCGACCACTGCGGGCAGAACGCGGTCTTCAAGCACGCAGCCTTCTACGTCCAGCGCGCGGAACTGGACCGGGCCCGGCGCGAGTCACCCCAGCTTGCCGACTGGTTCGACTTCATGAACGCCAGGTTCGAGCTGCTCGACGGCGATGCCGAGGTAGTGCCCGGCCTGCGGGTCATCGCGACGCCCGGCCACACCGTCGGCCACCAGTCGGTGCTCGTCGACTCGGCTGACGGCTTGTCCGATGTGCTGGTCGGCGACGCCGCCTACCAGCCGCGGCAGTACCTGAACCCGGCAAGCGACGACCTGCCCGACGGGCAGGCCAGCGATGTGAGCGCGTGGCGCGCGTCAGTGGGCAGGATCCGCGCAACCGCGCCGGACCGGGTCCACTTCTGTCACGACACCGAGATCATTCACTCCTAGCAGCCAGGAGAGAGGTAGGACGTAAGCACTTGGGCCTGTGAGGAACCAAGTTTCGTGGTCATGGTCGCTCAGAGCGCTGCGAAAGCATCCTCGATGATGCCCATTCCTTCGGTCAGCAGGGGCTGACCGATCACCAGCGGCGGCAGCAGGCGCAGCACGTTGCTGAACGTTCCGCAGGTGAGGACGATCATCCCGTTCGCGTGGCAGGTCTTGGCCACCTTGGCTGCGGCGGCGGCGTCCGGTTCGATGGTGCCCGGCTTGACCAGCTCGAGGGCAAGCATCGCGCCCCGGCCGCGGACGTCACCGATGACCGGGTTTGCCTCGGCGAGCTTGCGCAGCCTGGGCAGCATCGTCGCCTCGATGGCGCGGGCAGCGGAGGGCAGGTCTTCCTTCTCCATGGTCTCGATCGCGCCGAGAGCGGCGGCACAGGCAACGGGGTTCCCGCCGTAGGTCCCGCCCAGCCCGCCCGGGTGGACGGCATCCATCAGCTCCGCCCGGCCGGTGACGCCGGCCAGCGGGAGGCCGCCCGCGATGCCCTTTGCCGTCGTGATCAGGTCCGGCACCACGTTCTCGTGGTCGCAGGCGAACCAGTCGCCGGTGCGGCAGAAGCCGGACTGGATCTCGTCAGCGATGAACACGATGCCGTTAGCACGGCAGAACTCGGCCAGGCCAGGCAGGAATCCATCCGGCGGCACGATGAACCCGCCTTCACCCTGCACTGGCTCGATCACGACCGCCGCCACGTTCTCTTCGCCAACCTGGGCGTGAATCAGGCTGGTCACGACGCTCAGCGCCTCTTCTGCGCAGCGAGCAGGGCCGCCCGGCCAGCGGAACGGGTATGCCATCGGGACCCGGTAGACCTCGCCCGCGAATGGCCCGAAGCCCTCCTTGTATGGCATGTTCTTGGCGGTCATCGCCATGGTCAGGTTCGTCCGGCCATGGTAGGCATGGTCGAAGACGACGATCGCGTCCCGCCCGGTGGCGTGCCTGGCAATCTTGACCGCGTTCTCGACGGCCTCGGCCCCGGAGTTGAACAGGGCGGACCGCTTTTCGTGACTGCCGGGTGTCAGCCGGTTCAGCTGCTCGCAGACCTCTACGTACCCCTCGTACGGTGCCACCATGAAGCACGTGTGCGTGAATTGCGCCACTTGCTCCGTGACGCGGCTCACCACCAGATCCGCGCTGTTGCCGACGGAAGTCACGGCGATGCCCGAGCCGAAGTCGATCAGCGAGTTCCCGTCAACGTCGACCAGCACGCCGCCGCCAGCAGCGGTCACGAAGACAGGCAGCACGTGGCTAAGGCCGCGGGCGACGCTGTGCTTGCGGCGCTCGAACAGCTCGAGCGACTGCGGGCCGGGGATCTCGGTGGCCAGGTGACGACGCTGGGGAAGGGACGGTCCCCCAGTCGGGGCAGCAATGTGGGTCATAGCAGTGACAATAACGCCCGCCAGGACGTGTTGCGTGCCGGGTTGGTGTAAGGGCTCGGGCGGGCGGGCTA
>DATMMA010000259.1:0-13726 GCA_035570295.1 Streptosporangiaceae bacterium | reverse complement strand
ACCGCGATTCGCTCGCCGCACGGCGGTCCGAAGATCAGCTGGGGCGGACCGCCACTAACGCCGAAGACCGGAAAGTACCGGCTGCATTTCGACCTTGCTCCGCCCGTCCACGGCGGAGCTCGGCAGAGAGCTGACTGCGGCGCATGAGCGGCAGCGCGAACTCGGAGCTGACGACAGCCCGCGCCGCATCCCAGTGCGGCGAGCACTGCACGAGTTCCGCCACATGCCTGCCGTTTGCCGCCAATGAACCCGACTCAAGGCTGCGCCTGCGCGGCACGTGCGTTGTCGTGTCGGATACGGATCGTGCGCCAGGCTTCGATGCCCGCGACTGCGGCCACGATGAGTGCGGTCACGCGGTCAGCCCACCACCAGCCCAGTAGCCGGTACAAAATCAGCGCGGTGATCGCGAGAAAGCTGACTACCGCGCCGATGCCGCTGAGCGCACCATCGCCCTGGAGCGCTCGGCTATTCATTCTTCTCCCGAGGCGTCGCTTCGCGATTGCCAGCGGGGTCAGTACCAGCAGAGATACCGACGCGGCGGTGAGCGTCACAGCAGAGGCGGCCGGGTAACTCCCGTGCGCCAGCGCGATAGCCGACTCGGCCGCAAGGACGATTGCGGTGAGGGCCAGAGCGAGGCTGACGATGACCGCGGACTGCCTTTCCCGGCGGCCGGTGAGTGCTGGGCTGGTCAGCTCGGCACGGAACCGCCAGATCAGGGTGGCGGAGCCTGTGACGTCGGCAAGCACGCCCAGGCCAACCGCGAAGACCGCCAGGCTATGGTCCTGCATCCCGGCGGTGACAGAGACGGCTCCCGAAGCCAGCCCAAACACGACCGAGAACGTGACGAGTCGAAGCGCTCGCCGGACGTCGTGCGATCGGTTATGGGCAGACGGTGGATCAGCCGCCCTCGGCATGAGCGGTTCCGTCACGGAGCTGGCCTCATGCACCTGGTCAGGGTAGCTGACGACGGGCTAGCTGCAGGTGCTCAGCCAACCGAGTCTCCTTGGCGAAACTGATCATTGGCGGGGTCCTGGCGTTGGCCCGGCGTGTGGTCAGGAGTGCAAGGACGGCCGCGATGACGCCACCCGACGAAGATTCCAGTACACATCGGTTTACAAGGAGCCAGGGACGTACGAGACTCGCTTGCTGCAGTGGAAGGGGATCCGAAGGGTGGATGAGCACGGGCGGTCCGAGCCGCCACGCGACGGAGCCGAGGCCGCAACGCTGATCGGCTTTCTCGACTATCAGCGGGTGACGCTGCAGCGGAAGTGCTGCGGGCTGAGCGATGAGCAACTGCGGGTCGCGCTGCCGCCGTCGCCGATCACGCTGGGCGGGCTGCTGAAGCACCTGGCCTGTGTCGAGGACTCCTGGTTCACCGAGGTGGTCGCGGGTGAGCCGCTTCCCGAGCCGTGGGCGAGTGTGGACTTCGAAGCTGACCCGGACTGGACCTGGCACAGCGCAGCTGCTGACTCCGGCGACGTCTTGCGAGAGCTGTGGGCCGAACGGGTCAACCGCTCTCGCGGCGTTGTAGAAGCGCAGCTCGCCGAGAGTGAGGACACGGCGCTGAGTCAGGCCCATCCTGTCTTGTACTGGGGCGATCAGGAGCGTGTCTCGCTCCGATGGGTGCTGGCGCACATGATCGAGGAATACGCCCGGCACAACGGGCACGCCGACCTGATCCGCGAATCGATCGACGGTCAGACCGGCGACTGAACCTGTCGCTAATCGCCTGCCCAAGTCCTCCCGGTCTCGCCTACGGAGCTGCTGAAAGGCGGGACCGGCAGTCAAGCTCGGCCGCCCGCACCTGCAGGTCGCTCAAGGCCGCGGCGGCAAACTCCTGGGCTGGAAGCCCACCCACCCCCGGCCTCATCGAGGACATCGAACAGGGCCATGACTTCATCTGACCAGCGGACGGGCGGACTCGCCGCTTCGAGTGCGGTCGGCGCCGAACCGGGCGTTGACAAATAACGAGCAAGAGGCCGGATCCTTGTTCGGATCCAGCCTCTTGACCTTACAACTTAGGATTCGCGAACGCTCTTCCATGCGCCAAGTATTGGGGCGACGAGGAGACTCATGGCATCCCCCGTTTTGCCGAGTCTCTACCCGCCGCCCCGGCCCGATCGCCGTCCAGCGAAAAGCCGATCACGACAGTCGCTCCGTCTGCTGGAGCGCCGTTTTGATCAGCGCGAGCTCAGGTTCGTTTACCTGGACTGAAACCCGCCGCTGGGTAGCTGTCTCACTGTTGCCACTTGGCTTACCTTCCTGCTGAAGCCGGGTTGCGGCCCCATAACCGTGGCCGGGCTAGCGTGCTTGCTCGATGACTGCACGCTTCAATGTTGATGCCGGAAGGGCCGCGGTCGCATCGGGCAGGTGGGCAGTGGAACTGGCCAGTGCTTGCGACGCCGACCGGCGCCCGGCCTACCGTGGCCGGGCGGTGGCCGGGTCGGCCGGCAGGACGCGGTGGAGCTGGCCGCGTGAGCTGATGGCCAGCTTGGCGAAGACCTTGCCCAAGTGGTACTTGACCGTACGGGCGCTGATGAACAGCCGGGCGCCGATCTCGGGGTTGGACAGGCCCTCGCGGGCCATCCGGGCGATCTGCGCCTCCTGGGCGGTCAGCTGGGTGCTGGTCTGCACGGTCCGCTTGCGGACGGTCTCGCCGGTGGCGGCCAGCTCACGCCGGGCCCGCTCGGCGAACGCCTCCATGCCCATGTCGTCCAGCATGTTGTGGGCGGCGCGCAGCTGCTCCCGCGCGTCGCCGCGGCGGCGCGCGCGGCGCAGCCATTCCCCGTAGAGCAGGTGGGAGCGGGCCAGCTCAGCGCGGACGCTGGTCCGATCGAGTCGGCAGATCGACTCCCGGTACAGACCGTCGGCGTCCTGGCCGTCGCTGAGCAGCGCGCGGACGCGGGCTTCAGTGCCCAGCGCCCAGTCGGCGGGCGTCACCCGGGTGCGCTCGGACAGCCAGTCCAGGGCTGCCTCGACCAGCGCGAGGTCACCGGTCCTGGACGCCGCCTCGGCCAGCTCGGGCACGACAAAGGCCGCGAATCCGAGCTGGTCGCACTCGAATGCCCGCCGGGCGGCGTCGAGGGCGGCGTCATGTCGGCCAAGACCGTTGCAGAGCAGCGCGCTGGCGCAGTCCGCGAGCGTGACCAGCCTGCCCTGACCGCGTTCGGTCGCCCCTTGCCGTGTGGCATCGATCAGCTCAGCGGCCCGCGCCTCGCGGCCACGCCATGCCGCGAGGCTCACCTCTGCAGACGCGGCCGGCCGGTTCCCTGCCGCCTCGGCGATCAGCCGGTCTTCTTCGATCAGCCGCGCCGCTGCGGCCAGCTCGCCGGCGAGCACGTGCGGCAAGGCGAGATGCATCAGCCCGAACTGCAAGAACCGGAGCGCGCCCGCGTCGCGGGCGACCTGAACCTGTCGAGCGGCCAGGGCACGCGCAGATTCGGCGTCCCACAGCTCAAAGGCGGCCATCTGGCCGGCGCTTGCGCCGGCCAGCCACAGCTCACTGTCGTCGTCGAGACCGGTCCCGGCGGTCAGCGCCAGAACTCCCTCGAGTCCCCGCTTCAGGGCCGGCGCGCCCGCTGCGTATCCCTGCGTCAACCGCAAGGCAACCGCATCGAGCAGCACGTTAACCGGACGCTGCGGCTGCGGACCGGGCGGGGCGGCGCGCGCGGCCTCGGCGGCCTCCCGCACAGCGCCGGGACTGCCCAGGTCACCGGCCCACACCGCGGCGACGAGCGCCTCCAGGCACGTCTCGCGGGCCAGGCCGGGGCTGAGCGGCTCGAGCCGCCGGGCCGCGCTCAGCAACAGCGGTGCCGCCTCGCTGCTGCGCCCCTGGTGCGCCGCGATCTGGCCGTGCAGGTGCTCTACCTCGGCGGCCTGCAGGACGTCATCCGGCCCGGCCTCGACAACCGCCAGCAGTTCCAGCGCCGCGTCCAGCGCCCCGGCGTCGCGCTTGGCCCTGGCCGCCTCAAGCAGCCGCTGCACCCGGCGAGCCGGTTCCGGTGTCAGCACCGCGGCGCGCTCCAGGAACGCGGCCGCCGCGGCTAGGCCTCCGCGGGCCTGCGCCCGGCCAGCCGACCGTTCCAGCTCCTCCGCCACGTCCTCGTCGGGCCCCGGCGAGGCCTTGGCCCGGTGCCAGGCACGGCGTTCCGGATCGATGGCGGGGTCAGTGACCTGCGCCAGCGCGCGGTGCGCGTCCTGCCGCTCGGAAAGCGACGCCGACTGGTAGGCCGCCGCGCGCACCAGCGGATGACGAAACCGCACCCGAGCGCCAAACTCGGCCAGCCCGGCCTCGGCCGCCGCCGTCGCCGCCTCAGCACCGATCCCCAGCCGCCCCGCCGCCCGCCACACCAGGCCCGAGTCGCCGGTCGGATCGGCCGCCGCGACCAGCAGCAGCTGCCGGGTGTCGGCCGGGAGCGCCTCGATCTGGTGCCGGAAACTGTCCTCGACCGCCGCGACCGGTACCGCGCCGGGGGAGTCGAACCCGCCCGCCCGCTCCGCAGGCCTCACCCGTCGTGCCCACTCGATCAGCGCCAGCGGATTACCGCGGGTCTCGGCGATGATACGGTCACGGACCCGCTCATCCAGCGGCCCAGCGAGCACCGAGTCCAGCACCTCTCGCGCATCACCTTCCTGGAGCCCCCCGACCGCCAGCTCCGGCAGCCCGGCCAGCTCACCGCCCTTAACCCGGGCCGCGAAGACCAGGCCTACCGGCTCCGCGTCCAGGCGGCGGGCCACGAACCCCAGCACCTGCGCCGACGCACGGTCGAGCCACTGCTGGTCATCTACCAGGCAGATCAGCGGCCGCTCCCCCGCGACCTCGGCCACCAGGCCCAGCACGGCCAGGCCTACCAGGAACCGGTCCGGCACCGGCCCGGCGCTGAGCCCGAACGCGGTCCGCAACGCATCACGCTGCGGACCTGGCAGGAACTCCAGCCCGTCCAGCATCGGCCCGCACAGCTGCTGCAACCCGGCGTACGCCAGCTCCATCTCGGACTCGACACCCGTGGCACGCTCGACACGGCATCCCGCCGCGTGCCCGGCCAGGTAGTCCAGCAGCGCCGTCTTACCCACTCCCGGCTCGCCGGCCACCACCAGCGTCCGGCCCTCCCCGGCCCGGACAGCATCCACCAGCCGGTCCAGCACACCGCATTCGCTGCGCCGGCCCGTCAGCCCCGTCTCGCGTCCGTAGACGTCCGGATGTGCCGCCACCCCCCGACGCTACGCGCCCGCCGGCGGGCTGAGGCAACTGGCCGCTGGCCGATCCGACCGCCCAGCGGCCGGCCTGGCCCCGCCTCAGGGATCACACCGTCCACGCCGAACGGGCGGACGTCTCAAGCGGGCCAGCGGCCGGCTCTCCTCACAGCCCACCGGAGCAATCCGTCACCTGCGGCAATCTCCCAGCGAAGGAGGATTAGTCATCAGATCAAGTCTTCCCTCCCTCCGACGGACAGCGGAGAGCGTCGCGTCGCTTGGCTGCGCCGAAGATGGGGACATTCGCAGACTTCAACGCGGCATGAACACGTCGCGGAGTCGGCGAAGGCGCACAGAATCGGGACATCTGCAACGTTTGCTGGGCTTCCGCGCGAGCGGGGCGCGGGCATGCCAGCCCTGCCCGGTCGGCATGCCGAGTTAGATCATGTGCATGAGGCGATTGTGGTAGGATAAAGGTATGACGCCCCCTGCTAAGCGGAAGGTCTCTATCACCCTCGACGAGGACCTCGTCGCGGCGCTGGAAGCTGACGGCAGCACCACGCTATCGGCAGAAGTGAACTCGGCCTTGCGCGCGGAGTTCACCAGGCGCAAGCGGCAGCAGGCCCTCGCGGATCTTCTCGACCACCTGGCCGATGAGCGCGGCGAACTGGACACTCCCGAGGATCAGGCAGAGATCGCGCGGTACATGCGCCTGCTGGGCGGCGTGGCCGATGAGCCCGGTCAGTTGCAGGTCGGCTGATGCGGCTAGTGCTCGATGCCGAGGCGGTGAATGCACTGCTTGATCCGCGGCATCCAGCCGAACGCAAGGTGCGGCGGGCCATGGAAGCCGCGCGCAGGCTGCGCCGCGAGGTTGCGATCGCGACGGGGACTCTCGCTGAGCTGTACCGGGGAGCCGACCGCAATCAGGCACTAGACGCACTACTGTCCAGGGAATCTGGCGATGGGCTGTTGCTTCGTGACACTGATCGGCCGCTTGCCCGGCTGATCGGCGCTCTGCTCAGCGAAGCGGGTGCCGGTTCCGCTCTCTTTGCGGACGCCCATCCCGTCGCAGTGGCTATCGAAGGGGGCGGAGGCGTGGTGCAGACCGCCGATCCCGATGACCTCAGCAGGCTCGCGGCCCCGTACCGGACGGTCGTCATCGAGCCGCTGGCGCGGAGCAAAGGTTCGCCGGCCTGAGGCTCATCTCAGCGCGCGCGGGCCACACGTCCCCATCCTGCCGCTGAGCGGCCGTGCCGGGCGTGTCCAGGCTCACAGATCGACGGCATGTCAGTGGTCCTTCAGCGCGGCCTCGACGTCTTCGCGCAGGTCCTCGAGAGGCTGTGGTGCGGGTGTTCTGGCGCGTCTCGCAGACCTTGTGGTCCGCTAGGTTAGCGTCGCCGGTCGCGCGCCCGTCGCACGACAACAGCGTCGACGGGCGGCCACGCCAGTTCGGGCAGCTAGACCGTTACGCCGACTCGGCCGCGGAGCTAGGCTCCGCCCATAGACAGAACGGGTGCCGGCCGGATCGAGCCGCGATGGCGTGCGCGCCGACCTTAATGCCTGCGCCCAGAGCGCGAATTCGTCAAGTAAGGGCGAATAGTGAGTATCTATCGTGGCTGTGCCAGGTCCGGGGTTACGGTTGTGCTGTGCGCGATGGGGCGGACCTGGTCTGACCGAGCCGCGGGGAATGACGATGATGATGCGGGACCTTGCCAGCCGGCCTGAGGAGTTCAGCAGCTTTGTCGGCCGCGACCGCGAGTTGGGCGAACTCCGCGAACTGCTGCGGGTGATGCGGGCGGTCACCCTCTGCGGCGCCGGCGGCATCGGCAAAACGCGGCTGGCGCTGAGGTTGCTGGCGTCAGTCGCCGGCAGGTTCCCCGACGGCGCGTGGTTTGTCGAGCTAGCCGAGGTGCGGCAGCCTGAGCAGGTGGTCAGGCGGGTCGCATCGGTCGTCGGTGTCGACGAAGAACCTGGACAGCCGCTGCTCGACACGCTCGCCGAATCGCTGAGGCATCGCCGGGCAATCCTGGTGCTGGACAATTGCGAGCACTTGATCGACGTCTGCGCCAGCATGTGCCAGCGGCTCCTGGCTAGCTCGCCGGGTTTGCAGCTGATTGTCACCAGCCGGGAGCCGCTGCGCATCGCGGCCGAGGCCGTCTGGCACGTGCCGCCGCTCGCGCTGCCGCTCGCTGGCGCTACCGGTCTCGACGAGCTGACCAGCTATGACGCCTTGCGGCTGTTCGCCGAGCGGGCGGCCGCGGTGGTTCCCGGGTTCGCGCTCCGGCCAGCCAACGTTGCGGGCGTCGCCGCAATCTGCCGTGAGCTCGACGGGCTGGCGCTGGCCATCGAGCTCGCCGCCGCGTGGGTGCGGGTGTTGTCGGTCGACCAGATCGCTGCCCGGCTCGACCGCCGCCTGGCGCTGCTGACGAGTGCCGACAGGTCGGTCCCGGCACGCCAGCAGACGCTCCGCGCGACCTTCGACTGGAGCTTTGACCTGCTGTCAGCCCCTGAGCAAGTACTCTTGCGCCGACTGTCGTTGTTCTCGGGCTGGTCCCTTAGCAAGGCCGAACAGGTCTGCGCCGACGACGCCCTGCCGGCTGACCAGATTGTCGATTTGCTGACGTCCCTGGCGGACAAGTCGCTGGTCGAGGTTGAGCCGGACGCGCTGGGCGAAGCCCGGTACCGCATGCTCGAGACCATCCGTGATTATTCGGGCCAGCGCCTGGTCCAGTCCGGCGAAGCAGCCGCGCTGCGCCAGCGGCGCCGTGGATACAACCTGCGCGACGGGGAGGAATCGGCCGCTATCGGCCAGGCCATGGTGCCGGCCTCGTGGTCAGCCAGGATCGAGGTGTTCAAGCGCTTTGATCTTGAGCAGGCGAGCCAGCTGGAAGAGCTGAGCAGCTGCCTGGCGGACCGGGACGCCGAAACCGGCATGCGGATCTGCACCGCGATGCGGCCGGTGTGGCTCGTACGCGGCTCGTTTGCCGAGGGCACGGCCTGGCTGGACAGATTCCTCGAGCTTGACGAGGCCGCCTCGGTACCCGACGCGGTTCGCGGACCTGCCGTGGTCGGCCGGGCGCAGCTGGCCTTGGCCAGCGGCTCGGAGCAGGCGGAGCAACTCGCCCTGGCCGGATTTGAGCTCTGCTCGGCGGCGGGCAGCACGTTCTGGTCGGCCACCGCGCTCAACCTGCTGACCGAGATCGCATTGCACGCTGGCCGGCTGGACGAGGCCACCAGCAGGAACGACGAGGCACTGAAAGTGGCCCGGTCGGCAGGCGACAGCTGGAACATTGGCTACGCATTCGGGATCAGCGCCACGGTGGCAGGACTGCAGGGCAAGCTAAGGGAGGCCGAGCAGTTCGGCGAGTCCGCGCTCGCAGTGATGAGCGAGATCAACCATCCGTGGGGCTGTGCTAGGGCCTTGCTCGGGCTCGGCGACCTCGCCAGGCTCCGCTCCGATCTGGACATTGCCAGGGAGCGATACCTGGCGGCACTGACGATCCTGACCGAGGTGAATGCCCGGCCGGAGATCGCCCGCTGCCACGCCGGCCTCGGCCGGCTCGCGATCGACCAAGGCGATCTGCCGGCCGCGCGCCGGCACATGGCTGAGAGCCTGCAGCTCAGCTACGCCTCAGGCAGCCGGATCGGGATGGCCCGCGGCCTGGAGGCGCTAGCCAGGCTCGCGCTACTCGAGTGCAGCCCACAGACCGGCGTCCGGCTGGCCGGTGCGGTGACCGCGCTGCGCAAGCAAGCGCAGCTGCCTGCTCTTCCCGGCGCCCGCACTCAGCGTTTCCTGGATGTGGCAGCGGAGCTTGGCGGGCATGTCGTGGCAAGGCTGTGGGCCGATGGCGAGCGCATGACCCCCGCTGCCGCGGTCAAGCTCGCGCTCGGCGAGCTAGCGGGCGATGCCGCAGACGACCCGGTCGCGCCGTCGCGGCAGTCGGCCGCCGCGGATGTCTTGGCGAGGGGACTGACGGCCAGAGAGCACGAGGTCGTGCAGCTGCTTGCCGACGGGAAGAGCAACCGCACCATCGCGGCCGAGCTGTTCATCAGTCCGGCGACGGCTGCCCGGCACGTCGCCAACATCCTGGCCAAGCTCGGGTTCAGCTCACGCAGCCAGGTCGCCGTGTGGGCCAGCTCTGCTGACGCTGCAGTCGCCGCTCAGATCGCGCCGAACAGCGCGCTGACCGACGAACCTGCCGCGGTGGTCGTTGTAGGAACACCGGCCAGTGCGCACGAGCGGTGACCCAGCCCAGCTCCTGATGGCCAGCTCCTGCCGCCGACGTCACACTGACCCTCGATGACCCAGGAACGGGGCATCCGCTCAGCGTGGGTGTCGACGGGCTCGCCGTGCAGCTGAGCCAGGTCGCCGAGTCCAAGCAGCGCCCGCGCCACTGCGGCCCCGCAAGGGCTTCCGGTTTCGCCACGGCCCGCTGGAGATACGACAGGAAGAAGTCGCACAGCGCATGCAGCCCGCGCACACCTGCGCGTACGGCCAGGGCGGGCTCGATGGCGGCCGACGTGCGGTGCGTTGGCGGCCGGGCGGACGGCACAGCCGGCCCGGCTGGAGTAGACGCCATGCGATAACACCGGCATTGTGGGCTGAACGGCAGCGGGAGGGACTAAGAATGGCTGATGTGGCGTTCGCCTGGGACAGTCTGGCGCAGTTCAAGGCCGAGAAGCGCTTCCTGGATGGCTATCCGGACGACCAGCGAACGTTCTTCGCGCCGCGGGATGACGTCCACGGATTGCTTGTCGCCGTGCTGAGCAGTGCGCAGCATTCCATCGTGGTCAACATGTTCGGCTATGACGACGACGAGCTGAACAAGATCATCCAGGGCAAGCTCGCGGACGCGAATGTATACGTTCAGATGAGCCTGGACCGCAGTCAGGCAACGGGAGCTCATGAGAAGCAGATCCTGGCCAGCTGGAACAACAACGCCTTCGGCAACAGCATCGCCATCGGCACTAGCTCGGTGCATAACGCCATCTCGCACCTGAAAATCGTGATCGTGGACGGGGTGTACACCGTGAAGGGCTCCACCAACTGGTCCTTGTCCGGTGAGCAGAAGCAAGACAACGAGCTGAGCCTGAGCCGCAGCGCTGTCGTCGCCGCGGAAACCCGTGCGATCCTCGACCTCAACCATGACTTCATGCTCAAGCAAATGACCGGTACCAAGCTCGACGTCAGCAGCCTGCTGGCATCAACTAACCAAACCGCGGCGCCTCCCCTGCCGCCCGCGCCGCCCTCCGCCACAGCGGCGCCGACGGCCGGCTGAGCATGACGCCTCGCTCTGCCGCCGACGTAGCGCACCGGCGGAGCGGGAGGCTGCCGGCGGAACCCGCCGACGGCACTGAGCTGTACAGAAGGTCGCATAGCAGCTTGCAGAGTCCGGCGAGCGCCAACAGCAGACCCCACTCGACGCGACCAAGGCGCCGAACAGGCCCCAACTCGTGCAGGGTCGGAGCGCAACCTGCCGTGCTGCTGCGGGGGCGGGATCAAGGCGAGCGGCTGACGTCAGGGTCGCTGCGACCTCCACCCAGCCCTTCCGGCCAGCCACCGATCTGACCGACGTCGAAAACTAGATGATCGGCCTGACCCGAGTTGGCTCACTTAGTGCGCAACGCACGCCGGACTACGCGGCCGGGGGCTCATGAAGGGGTTCGCAGGCAGATGCCGGGCGGTTTCCCGGTGTTCTCTTGTCGCGGTGGCCGCTGCGGGCCTGCTGTTACCGGAGCGGTTCAGCCGATGCTGCCCGCAGCCGGGCGAACGCTCCGGCAACGACCAGGGCTGAGCCGGCGGCGATCCTCGGCCTGCGCCGCTGAACGGCCCGGGGCACCCGCAGGCCATAGAACACGGCCATCGGGGCTTCGCTGGCGATCGCGAGCGCCGTCAGCCGCCGCGGGTGGCGCAGGCCCGACCGCACGCCGAAGACCATCCCTATCGAGGGCCCAAGGACGTCGAGGGCGTTCTCCAATCGCCTGCGCGCCGCAGACGTTTCCGTCCGGGCGGCGGTAGCCGGCACCTGTAGGCCACGCTTGCGCAACAGGTCCTTTTGCTGCTCCATGTTGCTGTCCGCCTCGGCCCGGGTCGGCGATTCCGTGCCAAGGCCCCACGCCACCAGCCCGAAGCCAGCAGCGCTTGCCCACGCGGCCAGGGCCCGCCGCCGGCGCCCTGCGGCCCAGTGCCCGGCCCCGACAGCAGCCTGGGTCACAGCCGGGGCGACAGGGGACACCCACTCAACCGCCCCGGAGGGCCCGGTCCCGTCCAGAACGCGCATCAAGAACAGCCGCTGCACCTGGGCCCTGCCGTCGTCACGAGCCATCCCCGCATTGTCGCCCCGGAGGCGCGTGCACGCCAAGCTCGCCTGGTTAGTGCGCAGATTTTGTCAACTTGAGAAACAGATCCGCAGGTCAGCCTACTTAGCTACCCGAAAGTCCATGATCGTGAGCCAAGTCGGGCTAGATGATCGGCCTGACCCGGTTCGCGCAAGCCGTAGTGCCCGGCAGCCTGCGCGTGATCGCGAGCGTCGGCGACGAGCGCAACGCGGTACTCATGCTGACCGTCGAGGCCGACTTCGGCGCAGGGAAGGCGACGCGGGCCGGCGCTCGGATTTACCTCATCGCCAAAACAACGAGATCAAGACCCGAGCAGGGCATCTTCTATGCGGCGCCAGACTGACCACAGCACGGGCCGGGGCAGCACATCCGGCCCTCTCCGGTCATCGACCCTCCAATCACCAGGAGAGCGGCTAGCCCCTCGACAAGGCGCTCAGCCGCTACGGGAACAGCCGCCGCGAGAAGCAGCGGGACGCTGCAGCGCGCAGAAATGGCGAATATGAACCCGACTCGCGATGCCCGCACCTGGCAACCCTCGAGGGCATACTCGGCGCTGGGCGCAATCTCGCCAGACATCAGCGTCAAGCGATTGCTCACCCACGGCGATTCACGCCCCGTACGGGCTGCCCTCGCCGTGCTGTGCGTAGGCGGCCAGGCTGGCCAGGAAGTGTTCCCACCCACCCGCCACTACCTCGGGGGAGATCCCGATGTGGCGGAAGTGCAGCTCGCACGCCTGCGGCCCGCGTTCGGAGAGCTCAAACCGCACCTGGCTGCCGGTCCACTCCTCGTCCCTGGTGTGTGCGACGCACGACCACCCGACCGCCGACGGCGGCCGCAGGGCGTCGACGCGCATGACAATCAGCTCCTCCAGCCCGGCGAACCCGAAGCGCAGCTCACCGCCGACTGCGGCGGAGCCGGTCACGAGGGTCGTCCACCAGTGGCGGGGACCCTCGAGGGTGGCGATGGCGTCGAACACGCGCTGACGGGCCGCACCGATGGTCAGTTGCCGCGCATACAACGTGGCTCGGGCGCCGGCGACGTCGCCGGGTTTCGTGGTCATGCTCTTCTTCCTTTCTTTGCCGGAGCGGGCCGGGCGCCGTTAGCCAGGCCAGCCGCGCGGACCGCCACGGTGTCGTGAATCTGGCGGATGCGGGTGATCTTGCTGCCGCCGACGGTGAAGTGCTCAGCGACGCGCAGCGTTCCCAAGGGCTCGGCATCGATGTCGTACAGGAGCATTGCCTCGTTGCCTTCGCTCATTGCCGCGAGCAGATCGACCCTGGTCACCATGGACCCGAAGCTCTTCAGCGCGGCGGCGAAGGACTCGGCCGTGGGGTAGTCGTTGACCGGCACCTCGACGGTCAGGGTGCCGGCGAGAAGAGCGGTCGCCCGGGCGAAATCCCTGCTGGTCCAGGCCTGGTGGTAGGCGCGGACGATCATGGCGGTGTCCTGCGTGCTCATGCGGCTCCCTCCGCGGGGCGGCTCAGGCCGGGCCTGCTGAGTGTCTTACAAGTTCAGGCTTGTGTAAGCTACTAGCCGACGCTTGTACAAGTCAAGCCTTGTGTTTGTGTTATGCTGGGCGCCGTGAGCGACGCTGCGTTCCAGGCCCTCGCTGAACCGCGCCGGCGAGACATCCTGCGGCTCGTGCGTGACCGGCCGCGCTCCGTCAACGAGATCGCCGAGCAGTTCGACGTCTCACAGCAGGCGATCTCCCAGCACCTGAAAGTGCTAAAGGACGCTGGCCTGGTGGCGGTCCGTCCGGACGGCCAGCGGCGCCTGTACATGGTGCGCCCCGAGGGGCTGGCCGCGCTGCAGGACTTCCTCGCCGAGTTCTGGCCCGAGCGCCTGCAGCGCCTCAAGCAGGCGGTGGAGTCCGGCGATGGCCGCTGAGCCGGTCATCGCCTCCGTGCATATCGACGCCCCACCCGAGCGGGTGTATGAGTACTTCACCCGGCCGGAGGCGATCATCTCCTGGATGGGGGATTACGCCCTGCTCGAAGCCGAGCCTGGCGGCCGGTTCGACCTCGACATCAAGGGGGCGCCGGTACGCGGCCGGTTCCTGCACCTGGACCCGCCGCACCGGCTGCTCATCAGCTGGGGTTACGCCGGTTCTGACCACCTGCCCCCGGGGGCCAGCACGGTCGAGGTCACTCTTACCGCCGAGGGTGGCGGCACCCGCGTCCACCTCGAACACCGG
>DATMMA010000258.1:0-6484 GCA_035570295.1 Streptosporangiaceae bacterium | reverse complement strand
GACGCGGGTTCGATTCCCGCCACCTCCACGAGACTCTGGCGACCTCTGTGCTTACGCGCAGGGGTCGCCTCGTCATTTACCCCAGGGGGACAACCCCCTGGAACCCCCGACGGGGCGCCGCCGTGTTCGCTGACCTTGGGGTCAGCCTCCCGGCGGTGTCGCAGTATCTACCTGGGGAACGACCCCCAGACCCCCCGGAAACTCTGGCGACCTCTGTGCTTACGCACAGGGGTCGCCTCCTCATTTTCGCCAGTGGGACGGCGGGGCTGCCCCCGGCGGCCATTCCCACCACCAGTCCCGCCACTGCGGCTAGCAGCGGCAGGCCGGCTAGCCGCTGGCTCGTCATGCGCTACCTCAACCGGCTGATCTACCGGCCCTGCCTTGCTGCGCGGGCGAGCCAACCGGCGTTTGGCCAGTGCCGTTGCTCCTACCCGCGACGGGTGCCGCCCGTCGTACCCTGGGCTGTCCCCGGGCTTGCGCCGCTGGATCCTCTACACGGACCATGGCCGGCCTTGTCACAGCGTGGCGGCTCAGGGGCGATGTGGGTGAGATAGTTTCGATCCAGATGGCCGTGCCAGAACGTCGGGTTGTGGCACTGCGTGATGGTCAGCTGACCGATGTTGACGTTGGGGTCCGCCGTGTGCAGCTTGTACATCTGCGCGAAGCTCGCCTGGGCAAGGTTGATCGGGAGCGGCGAGTAGCCGAGCGGTCCAATCTGGGCCTGGCCGCCGCAGACGGACCAGTCGATGAAGTCCGCGAGCGTCTGCCGCCTGGCCGTCGACATCTGCGGGTCGGTCGGCGAGGTCGGAATGATCATGTATGAGTAGGACGACAGAGGATATGCGCGCTTGTCGCGATTGGTGTACACCTTGTTGAGGTTCTGCAGCAGATAGGCCGGTGAGCTCTCGTCCATGTTGATCCGAGCCCGGGTGAGAGCGACCGCCACGTTGTACTGCGTCGGCGCGACGAAGTACCCGGCCTTGTTTTCCACCTGGGCGACCGGCCAACTCTCCTGCTGGGCGTAGGAGTACTCGTCGTACCCGATGGCCCCGTTCGCGGCTGCCGAGACGACGAAGTTCATAACGCTAGCCGAGCCGTTCTCCGCAACCTGGTTGCCCTGCCGCGGGAAGTACTCGGTCATGCCTGTCCCGTGGTTAAACGGGCGCCAGATGCCCGGGTACTCCGTGGCGAGGTAGCGGGTGAATTGCGCGGTCGGCCCGGAGCCCTCGGAATGCACGACCGGGATGATCGGCAGCGATGGCAGCTTACGGCCGTTGTTGTCCCTGGTGATCTCCCGATTATCCCAGTTAGTGATCTTGTTCGTGAAGATCTTCGCGAGGGTCTCGCCGGACAGCCGCAGGTTCCGCACGAGCTTCCCGCGGACCTTGATGTGGTAGGGGAACGAGGTACCGCCCGCGACGATGGGCAGGTAGGCATACGGCCGGCAGGTCGACGGCTGGGTGGGGTCGAGACAGTTCGTGTCATTGGTGCCGGTCGATGGGTCGAAACCCTGGAAGCCGATGTCACTGACGGCGAAGTCGGTCGTGTTGTTGCGGAAGTCGGCGCGGCCCTGCGCCGAGCCTGACCCGGTATAGACGACCTGTAGGCCGTCTGCAGTCACACCCGAGATCCACTGGTCGATGGCATTCTGCGCCCATGTCGATCCCGATCCGTCGATCTGGGCGGCGACAGCGCTGTCACCGGTGACAGCGGCCCCGGCGGCCTGCGCACCGATCAATGCCCCGGCGCACAGCGCGATGCCGGCAGCAAGGGCAAGCAGGCGGCGCACAGCGGAACCCTGAAATACGAGAGCCTGGCGCGCATGAAAAGGGCGACGGGAACGGAGAGCGCGTGCCTTCATCGGCGGGCTACCTCGCAGCTCGACATCGGACAATACCGAAGAGGATCAGCACCATTGTCAGCAGAGCAATGCCATAGCCGAGCCCGCGTTCGATGAACAGCCTTTCACCGTTTCGCGCACGGTAAAGAAAACAGCGCTCTGAGTTCATCCGGAAAGCTGAACAAGTCGTGCAAGTTGAACGGGTTAACACACGGCGCGCGCCGGACGAGATCAGCGCCGACGCGGTCTCTCTGACCGCTCTTGACGAGTCGGTAAGCGGCGTGAGGGCCTGCCGCGTTAGCGGCAGGCCCTCACCAGATCTGTCGGCAGGACCTACTTGCGCAGGGTGGCCGAGATACCGCTCGTCGCTGTCCCGGCCTTCACCAGGACGAGTGTCGCGGTCTTCGCGGTCGGCTTGTCCCGGTACCACTGTGCCTTGTACCCGGACGCACCGCAGCCTGCGCTGAACTGCACTCGATAGCCCCCGGCCGGCAGGTCGGAGATCGAGTAGCTGCCGGCGCTGCCCGTTACCGAGTACACCCGCCCAGTCGCGGCTGCGGTCGCTGCCACGCAGACGCCGTGCAGCGGGTTGCCTTGCAGCCCGGTAACGGTGCCGCTGATGGATCCGTCGTCGGCGAGATTGACCGCGCTGGACAGCGTGGTCTTCCCGCCGACGCTGACCGATACCGGTGTCGCCGTGCGTTCGGTCGCCTTGCCCAGGTACCACTGCGGCGCGAGGTTGGGTTCGCTAACGCTGCAGTACGGGTCGCCGGCGTAAACGCTGTACTGGCCAGGCGGAAGGTTAGTGATGCTGAACGTACCGTCCAGGCCAGCGTTAGTGGCGTTGTAGGCGTCACCGTTAGCAGCGAAAGCCTCGACGCACGCCCCGGCCGCGCCCTCGCCGGCGGGTGGCGTCCCGGCCTGCACCGTCCCGGCGATAGATGCGCCCTGAACCGCGGTGATCTTGACTCCGGTCGTGCTTCGTGGCGCCGTCACGTTCACAAGTTGCGGCAGCACCTGACCGGCCAGAGCGTTGGACCCGGTCCCGCACGGCTGCACCTCCAGCTCGTACCTGCCGGAGTTCAGGCCGGGGATGTCGAACTTCCCTTCGCGGTTGCTGGTCGCACCACCGAAGTCCAAGAACACCTTGACGTTCTGGGCGTACACGCACATGTTGCGCACTGGCTTGCCGCCTGCGACGATCCGTCCGGCGATCGAGCCGCCGGCCCGCAGCATGCTGTTGATCTCCTTGTCGGTGTGGAAAGCCCGAACCACCACCGTGGTAGCTCCCGCCGGACTCGGTTTGTCCCTGTACCACTGCGTCTGCAGTGCGCTGCCCGCGCAGTCGGGTGCGAACGTTACCTTGTAGCCGCCAAGCGGGAGGCCGGTCAGCTGGTACTTACTCCCGAAGAGCACCGCCTCCTCGAGGATCGACTTGGCACGCCCGCTGACCCCGGTGAGGATCAGGCAGGAGAACCCAACCGGGTGCCCGTTAGCCGTCCGGACGACACCGGAGATGCCGCCCGCTGGCTGCATGACAACGTCGATCCCGCTCAGGGTGCCGCTGATCGCCGACACCGTGTCGGCCCCACCGGTGACCTGAGACCTGAAGGCCGTTTCGGCGAGATCAGCGTTGTCGCCGCAGCCTGGGGAGAACAGCACCTCATAGCTGCCGGGAGCTAGATCCGGCGCCTCGTACCGGCCGTCGAAGGTGACGCCGAAGCCGAACTCTATGAAGCTGGGCGTGATCACGTCTACGCAGATCCCGGTCAGCTTGTGACCCAGTGTGTTAGTTACCGTGCCGCTGATGACCGGTCCCGGTTGCAACGCGGCACCGATCCCAGCCACGTGCTCCCCGGCCGCAGCCACCTTGATGTTCTGCGGCTCGAGCACGTTGGTGTCCGGCCACCCCTGGGGTGCGTAGCTGCCCGTGTTCCCGCAGCCGCCACTGAACTGGACCTGATAATTGCCAACCGGCAGTTGGTCGACGGAGTATCTCCCGCGGGCATTCGTTGTCTCGAAGCCGATTGGCAACATGAAGCCGTCGAAGGTGGTCTCGATGCCCACGCAGATGCCACGGAGCGGCAACCCGGTCGCCGCGCTAGTCGCCTGCCCGGACATTATTGCGCCGATCGGCAACGCGGCGTTGATTCCAGACGTCGTCGTGCCGCCGACAACCGTGACGTTCTTCGGGTAATTCACGCCAACATAGTTGCCGTTGTTGTTGCAGCCGGGAAAGAACTGAAGCGAGTAAGGCCCCGGAGCCAGGCCGAAGATTTCGTAGCCGCCCGTCGCGCTCGTGGCCGCAGTTCCGACGACGCCTAGCCCGTTGTTCTCGAAAGCGATAGCGCACATGCCCGCCAGCGCGGCCGGCGGATTGGTGGCCGCCGTTACGGTGCCGGTAACGATGCCCCCCGGTTGCATGATCTCGTCGATGTTGCCGACACGCCTGGTTCCGTGCACGTGGATGAACGGCGCTGAACGGTAACTCTGAGTGTCCGGCCACAGCGTTGGCGCCCAGTTAGACAGCCCGCACGAGGCGAAGCCGATCTGGTATGAGCCCGGCGGCAGGCTCCGGATGCGATAGTGGCCGTGGCCGGATTGCGCGTTGAACAGGAACTCGCCAGTCAGGGAGTTAGTCAGCGGGTAGACGCAGATGCCGGATAGCTTCCGCCCGCTGGGACCGGTGACGGTGCCCGAGATCTCGGCGCCTTCCTTCATGGCGACGCTGATGTGCTCGGTGGTCTTGCCTGCGTCGACCTTCACGAACGTCGGGCGCTTCTCCGGGTTGTAGATGCCCTTGTAGATCTGGAACAGCCAGTTGCCGGCGTTGCCGCAGTCCGCGAAAAACGCCATCACGTACTTGCCAGCCGGCAACGCGGGTGTGCGGTAGGCGCCGTCCTTGCCAGTGACCGTGATTGCACCCGCGGTCCGGCCCGCAACCTCGACGCAGATGCCCTGCAGGCCGTGACCGTTCGGGCTGGTCACGATTCCGCTGATCTTTCCGGGCCGGCCGCTCCCTGCTGACTGGCTGGCTCGCGGCAAATAGCGGGCTACCAGCGACTTCATTATGTTGGCAGGGCTGGACGGCGGCGTGGCGTGACGGCCGAACGGGTCGCTGGCGATCTTATCCGAGCCGTGCTGCGGTATCACTGCGCCAGGCAGGTCGCCGAGCGTGCTGTTCGCCGGGTACAGCGTTACCGGAGCGAGCGCCTGAATATGCGCCAGGCTGGAGCCGTTCACGGTCACTGTGCGGGACTGGGCCCGCTGCAGGGCGTTGCCATACCACTCCGGCAGGTACTGACGTGCGCCGCCATCGCAACTCCGGTACTGGACCTGGTACCTGCCCGGCCGTAGTCCGCTGATCGTGAAGCGGCCGTCCCTACCAGTCACCGCGCCCCTTTCTCCCGCCTGGCCGTACGCGGTGACGCAGATGCCGGCGAGCGGCAGGCCGGTTGCTGACCGGGCCACGCCGGTCAGCAAGGTCGTTCTGCTCTGCGCTGCGTCCTGCCGCTGGCGGTCAGCCTGTAGCTGAGCGGCCGTGAGCGGTAGCTTCGCCGGCCGGGAGGCTGTCGCTTTGCTGCTCGCCGTCGCTCTTGTGCTTGCGGCGTGGCCTGCAGAGGTGCTGGTAGCGGCTTGCGCTGGCCCGGCCAGCAGAGCTATCGCGACCCCGGCGGCGAGAGCGGCAGTTGACGCGACCCGGATAGGGACGTTGTTGTGCACGCTGTACTCCCCGTAACAAGTCATGAAATCGTGAATCTTCACGCAAGATGCGAGCATAGACCTGGCAGCAACCAATGCAGAATGCATGCTGCGAATTAGCTGGCAGATCGTTGTGAACGAGGCTGCATCCGGCCTCGGCGACGGTAAAAGAACGGTAAAAGAAAGCCACGTGACCGGGTGCCGTTAGCTGGCTTGGCGAAGCCGCCACAGGCCGGGCAGTTTTGGGTCGATGCCATCTTGGCGGTTTGACGGGTTTTAGCGTTCGCTTTGGGAGTTTTGCCCGGAGCAATGTGTCAGAGTGTCGCTGGCGACGCTTTCGCGCCCTGTTGAGCTAGTTACCGGCTCGGTTTGTGACACGCAGTCGGACCAGTCAGCTGCCGGGCCAATGGCGCAGACTGCGCTTCTCACCGCTAGACACGCCTGACAGGTGGTCCTAGGATTGACTGTATGGTCAGTCAGCAAGGGTTTGCGCGCGCCCCCGCCTCCGTCGCTCCGGCCGGCTCCGTTGGCCCGGCCAGCCCCGGTTCCCATGCCGGCCCCGTTGCTCCGGTTGCAACGGTCGCCCCGATCGATCCAGCCGGCCTCGCGGAGTCTCTGCGGCCATTCGGCGAAAGCCGCATGCTGCCGAGGACTGCCTACGTCGACCCGGCGATCTTTTCCTGGGAGCAGAAGCACTTCTTCGACGGCGGCTGGAGCTGCGTCGGATTTTCGGCAGAGCTGGCCAATCCGGGCGACCAGCGAGCTGTTCAAGTAGGCGCTGGCAGCGTGCTGCTGAGCCGCGGCGATGACGGCACCCTTCGCGCGTTCGCCAACACCTGCAGGCACCGCGGCCACGAACTGCTGCCGTGCGGCGGGTCCGCCCAGCGCCCGTCGATCGTCTGCCCGTACCACTCCTGGACCTACGAACTGGACGGCGGGCTC
>DATMMA010000257.1:0-2491 GCA_035570295.1 Streptosporangiaceae bacterium | reverse complement strand
CGACCACGCGCTGCGGTTCGCCCGGGCCGAGAGACGCGGCGGTCCGGTGCCGATCATCGATTACCAGGCCGTCGGGTACGCGCTGGCCAGCGCGAAGACCCGGATCGAAGCGGTCCGGTCGCTGACGTGGCGGGCCTGTCACGCGCTCGACGCCGGCTCCCCCGCCGGTCACGAGCTCGCACTGCACGCCAAGGTCTTCGGTTCCGAGACAGCGGTCGCGGTCATCACCGACCTGATGCAGGTCGTGGGGGTCGACAGCTACGCCCACGAGCAGCCGCTCGGGCGGCTGTTGCAGGACGCTCTGGCGCTGCCATTGTTCGGCGGCAGCAACCTCGGCCTGCGCCGACGGCAGTTGCACGCCATGCTGCGCGAGCCCGGCTACGACGCGGATGTCACCGTGTCCGGCACCCCCGCCGCTCCACGTCCGCCTGCGACCCCGCAGCGCCGTCCTGCACGGACCGGTCGCCGAGCCGCTTCCAGTCGTTGATCAACGGAGCTAGCGACTCCGGCCGCGCGTTCGGGCAGATCATCGTACCGATGCCGTGGCGCGACGTGCTGCGCTGCGAGTATGTTGACTGTGACAGAGCGCACGGCCGAGGTGATGCGGTGAACACCGTCGCGACGTTTAGCTCGCTGCCGCCATCCGAACAGTTCGACGCGTGGCACGAAGCAGTGTCCAAGGCCTTCGTACCGCTCGACGCAAGGAGCCGGACCGAAGGAGCATTCGGCGGGGTCCTGGCCAACCAGGCCGTCGGTGCCGTGCAATTTAGCGATGTCGCAGGCGGCGCCGTCGATGTCTATCGCTCCGCTCAGGCCATCCGGCGATTCGATCCGGGCTACCTCAAACTCGGTATCCAACTCCGTGGCTACTGCCTGGTCACGCAGGATGGCCGCGAGGCACCGCTGACGCCAGGCGATTTCGCTCTCTACGACACGCGCCGCCCCTATCAGCTCAGCTTCGACAGTGAGTTCCGCATGCTCGTCGTCATGTTCCCCCGCGAGATGCTGAACCTGCGAGCGGACGACTTGGCCAACGTCGTAGCCCGCAGGGTCTCGGGCCGCCGTGGTGTCGGCGGCCTGGTTTCCCCGTTCCTGGTGAAGCTGGCCGACGAGCTCCGCAATGAACAGATCGTGCCGACTTTCGAGCTCTCCAACGCAGTGCTCGACCTCTTCGCTGCAGCCCTCTCGGAGCAACTCGGGTGCGAGTCGCCCGTACGGCCGGAGACACGGCGACACGCCCTCGTCCTGCAGATCAAGGCATTCATCGACGCCCGCCTGGATGACCCCGAGCTGACAACCGCGACGATTGCTGCCGCCCACTACATCTCGCCGCGCTATCTGCAGAAGCTCTTCGAAGCCGAAGGCAGCACGGTGACCGACTGGATCCGCCGTCGGCGCTTGGACCACTGCAGGCGCGAGCTGCTAGATCCTCGCAATGCGGGCGAGCCCATCAGCAGGATCGCCGCCCGTTGGGGGCTCCTGGACTCGTCGCACTTCTCCCGCCTCTTCCGTGCGACCTACGGCATGTCACCGCGGGAGTTTCGATCAGAAGGGATCGTGTCGGCCTGACCGCCCTCCACCGGTGGCCAATCCGTCCGGCGGCGCGGCGCGGAGCCTGCGGCGCGGGCGTGGGAGTAATGGCTGTTCCCGGGGCGAGCCACCACCGTTCGTTCGGAAGAAATTGGATTTACCCGAACGGACCTTCGCTGGTGCACAAAGCCCAAGCTGCACCCGGCCGTGACGCCGGGGCGGGGGGTCAGCCGGTCCGAAGCCACGCTACGACTGGCCGATGTGCTGGCCACTCAGCGGATTCCGGCGCGGCACCACCGGGCGTGCCGATGAGCGCGGCCGGTCCGGACGAACTCGATCACGTACTGTTCCCGGCCATCGCCCGCCTGGCCGCCGGGCTGCTCGAACGCCATGCGCAGCAGCAACCCCCGGCCGATGCGGCGCTGCCGAGCTTGTCAGCTTCCCTGCCCCTATCGCGGTCACCGCGATCACGGTGATGGCCGCGGCGCTGCTCAATTCGCTGCGCCAGCATATTCGCACCCAGCCGGGGCACCGGCACGGTCCGGGGAACCCACATAGCGTCCAGCGATAAATCGGCAGGATCTGACCGCGTACCTGCCCGGGCAGCCAGGCTGCGGAGCTTGCAGCCTGGATCGGGTTCCTGAAACCGAGGTCGCCCAGATTACGTCGACCCAACCCTGGACGCCAAGGTTTCGCCAAGGCCGACACACACTCGATCGGCGGCAGGAGCGCGCACTCTCCGTGCGGGGTTCTATGTATAGATATTCAAACCGGGCGGCTGCATGTTGAGCCGACCGCGGGCCTGCTGGAGTGCCGGGTGTGGCGTTCGCGTCGGTGCAGCCGGCGCTCGCCGCGCGTGCCGTCGCCTGGACGGTTCAGCGACCGGGGAGGCGTCTCAATCGGGGATCGTCTAGCGGTTCTCCGCTACGAACTGGCTAGCGGTAAAGGACGCGCCAGCCGG
>DATMMA010000256.1:0-21468 GCA_035570295.1 Streptosporangiaceae bacterium | reverse complement strand
GGTCGCACTGCCCCGCCGCTTGCCGAGCCGATTAAATAACCGGCTAGACCGCCACCTCGAATTCGCTTATCTCGCCGGTCGCCGCGCTTACGCCCAGGTCAGCGGAGATCCCGCCGGGAGCGAGCACGCGCAAGGTCCAGTCGCCGGGTGCTGCGAAAAACCGGAACCCGCCGTCATCGCCGAGCGGCACCTCAGCGACGAATTCGCCGTCGGCGTTGAGCAGCCGGGCGTACCCGACCGGAACCGCCGCACCGTCCTTCGTCACCTTGCCCTGCACGATCGCCTGATTGCCGGCGCTGGAGACCGGCGCACCGCCGGCCGGCGCGCCGCACCCGGCCGCCACGGCCTGGCCGGCCGCTGTCGTCGCCTGCGTGTCGCCGCTCATGATCCGTCCCCGAGCTCGATCGGCACGCCGACCAGGGAGCCGTACTCGGTCCACGACCCGTCATAGTTCTTCACGTTCGCCTGGCCAAGCAATTCGTGCATGACAAACCAGGTGTGCGCGGACCGCTCGCCGATCCGGCAGTAGGCGATGGTGTCGGTGCCGAAGTCCACCCCGGCCCCGCTGTACAGCTCCCGCAGCGCGTCATCGGACTTGAACGTCCCGTCGTCCTCGGCTGCCTTCGACCACGGTACGTTCCTCGCCGTTGGCACATGCCCGCCGCGCTGCGCCTGCTCCTGCGGGAGGTGCGCGGGAGCCAGCAGACGGCCGGCGAACTCGTCAGGAGACCGCACGTCGATCAGGTTCTTGTTGCCGATCGCGGCCACGACCTCGTCCCTGAAGGCACGGATCGAGGAGTCCTGCTCCTGCGCCTTATAGGTGGTGGCACCCCGCTGCGGAACCTCGGTGACGAGCTCGCGGGAGTCCAGCTCCCACTTCTTCCTGCCGCCATCGAGCAGCTTGACGTTCTGGTGGCCGTACAGCTTGAAGTACCAGTAGGCGTAGGCGGCGAACCAGTTGTTGTTGCCGCCGTACAGGATCACGGTGTCGTCGTTAGAGATGCCGCGCTCGGACAGCAGCGCTTCGAAGCCAGCCCGGTCGACGAAATCACGACGGACCGGGTCCTGCAGGTCACTCTTCCAGTCGATCTTGATGGCGCCGCGGATGTGGCCCTTGTCGTAAGCGCTGGTGTCCTCGTCGACCTCGACCAGGACGACGCCGGGGTCGTCGCGGTTTGCCTCGACCCAGTCGGCGTCCACCAGGACGTCGGAACGGCTCATGCTTAGATCCTCTCCTTTTGCGTATTGCCGGGAATTGCGAAGCCCCGGCTGGCTGCGCAGCAAGCCTGCGGCCTGCTCACGATGCTGTTGTGGCCCGTGGTTCTTGCGTGTCGCCCGTGGTGGTGGTCGCCGCTCTGACCCGGTGGATCAGCAGGTACATCTCGCACCCGAGACAGAGCCCGAACACTCCGTTCAGGACCGCGGCGACCAGTCCGGCAGCGGCGGCCGCCATGCCCAGCGGTGTCGCGCCGGTGGCATACCCGATGATGCCGATGACCGCGATGCCTAGGCCGACAGCCTGGGCGAACCTGGGAGGCGCCTCGGACTCGAGCTCCCGTGGCGGGCCCAGTCGCGGCCGGACCAGCCATTTGTAGAGCAGCCCGTAAGGTGAGCGGCGCAGCCCGAGCAGGGCGCCCGCGGCGAAGACCACCGCCTGCACGGCGAGCACCCAGATGTTGCCGGTGATCAAGACTGCAGCGAACATCACCACGGTGATGAGAGCGCCAAACCGCGGCCCGCGCGGGTCTATCTCCATCCCCAGTGCTCCCTTTTGATTTGGGCTCCCCTTGGATCTGGGCTGCCTTCGACACGGTCTGCTGGCCGGGACATGGCCGCCTATCTTTCCTGGAATCCGCCCGCTCATGCACGCTGCCCGCAAGGCCTGCGGGCCTGCGATCTCCGGCTGTGACCGCGCTGCGCTTCAGGCCGGGAACGCCCGGTCATGCCTGGCAGTGGCTCGCCCGTGCGCGGGCTGCGGGTCGGTCGGGCTGCCTGCGAGCACGCCGGTTAACGGTCAGGCCGGACAGATGGCGGTCGCCACGCGGCAGAAGTCAACGGCGCGGCGCTTCGTCAATACGGTCCGGGGGCTACGGACCCGGCTCCGGCTGGACGTCGGTGCAGGCACGTAGCCGATGTTATGCGGGTCGGCTGCTGCTGTCACTATCAGCTATCCCGATCATATATATAGGAATTGTAATCCACCGCAGCCCCGAGTGCCGCGATCACGTCAGGCTTGCGAGGCTGGCCGCTAGCGCGCCGTACGATCGTCCCGTCGCCCGCGAGCACGAGAACAGTCGGCGTGCGCAGTACGTTCAGCTGGCGGACCAGGTCGAGCCGGGATTCGGCATCGATCTCCACATGTGCCACGCCCTCAGCCAGTCCAGCTACATCGGCAAGGATCCGGCGAGTGGCGCGGCATGGCGCGCAGAACGCGGTGGAGAACTGCAGCAGCGTCGCCCGCTCGCCAAACGGGCGGCCGACAGTGTCCTCGGTAAGGCGCACCCGGGCATCCCCGCCGTTGGCTAGCACCGCCTGAGCCGGCCTCGCAGCATCCGCGCCGAACGTCACGACCGGCACAGCTGGGCCGCGCGCCGCGTGCCGGGCCGCTGCCTGGCCATCCGCGACCAGACCGGCCGCCGGGACCGTGTTGCGCATCCGCCCGTTTGTCCGCCGCCAGAGACCACCGGCGATCAGCGCGACGGCGAGCGCGGCAACAAGTGCCACCGTTCCGGCTGTCATGGCCGCTTACAGCGCCGCGTCGCCCGTCCGCATTCCCGCTTAGGTGGCGGGGATATTCAGCAGCACCTTGCCACCGGACGTGATCTGGAAGCCGCGCACCGAGTCAGCTGATACCACCGAGGACGCCGGGTACCAGGCCTTCTCGCCATAACCACGGCCGAAGTTGCCGGCCACTGTCCAGTCGCCCGCATACTGCGAGGTCCCGTTCTTGCCCACCACCCAGAACTGGCAGACGGTACCCGGCTTAACGCCGCTGACCTGGACCCGCATGGCCGTGCCCCAGCCAACCGGCGAGTAGTTAACGACAGCAGAGACCAGGCCGGCCGGGCTGGTGGCCCGAGCCCAATCCTGCTCCGCTACTGCCCCGCTCGTACTGGTCAGCTGCGACACAGCGGTGGCTCCGCCGGCCGCGATCACTGCCGCAGCGGCGACCGCGGCGACGTTGCGCCACATCCGGCTCGTGCGCTTGGCCGATACCTTCCTGATCAGCGAGTTCAGCAGCTCATCCGGCGGCTGCATCGCCTCGGGCAGGCTCAGCAAGCTGAGTCGTTCGACGTCGGCAGCAGGGACCCGGCTGAGCATGGCGGGGAGGCCAGCCATCCCGGCGAGCTCATCGCGGCACGGCTGGCACTCGGCAAGGTGCTCTTCGACCAGACCACGCTCGGCCGGATCGATGGCACCTACTACGTAGACGCCCAGCAACTGCCGTATCTCACGGCACGCGGGACCGCTAATGCCGCCGGTGTTCATGGCGCCAGTCCCCTTTCTTCCAGTGCCAAGCGGAGCGCCCGGAGGGCGTAGAAAGTCCGGGACTTGACCGTCCCTGCCGGGATTCCGAGTGCTGTCGCTGCCTCTGCAACTGATTTGCCGCGGTAATAAGTTTCCAGCAAGACCCGGCGGTGTTCGGGTCGCAAGGCAGTGAGCGCGTCTGCAACTGCCCAGGATTCAAGTGCGCGTTCCGGGTCGTCGGGCGATGGCAGCACCTCGAGGCCCGCCTCGCCTACCTCGTGCGGCCTGGCCTTGCGTGACCGGTATGCGTCGATTGCGAGGTTCCGCGCTACCGCGAAAAGCCACGGCCTGGCCGGGCGCCCGGCGATCGCTTCCGGATGCTGCCAGGCACGCAGCAGCGTCTCCTGAACGATGTCCTCTGCACGCTGCCGGTCGCCGTTCATCAAGTGAACGGCGTAACGCAACAGCGGCGCAGCGTGCTCCGCATAGAGCGCCCGCACCAGGTCTTCGTCGGACGCGGTCCGCGGGTTCCTGGCTCCAGCGCTTCCAAGGCCTCCCATGTCAATTACCACGTACCGCCCTGCCCGGCGGTTCAACTCCGTTCCGTTTGGGCCGGCTCTGGCGCCGTCTCACCCGGACGGGCGCCGCCGGACGTCTCCTCAGCCGCCGGCGAACGGGGGCAGCACCTCGATCACGTTTCCGTCGGCCAGCACGACCGAGTCCGCAGCTCGCCGACCGACCGGGCTCCCGTCGATCAGGAACGAGGACCGGTCCAGGACGGCTCTGAGCTGGGCTCCGCCGTTGATCCCGGCCGCCGCGACCAGGGCGGTTGCCAGCGTATCGGCAGTCAGCTGCTGCTCGGCGACGCCCGCGGCGTCCTTCGCTGCTGCCCAGTAGCGCATGGTGACGATGGCCATATCAGCTATCCTCGCTCATAGCGGCACCGGACGATGACGACCTGGGTGGACACGCGGTACACGGCTAGGGAACGGGCCGGCCTGGCAGCCGGGGTCCGGAGGTGGCGGCAGTTTGAGCAATGTCCTGCTGCTGACCAACGCGCGCGAACCGCCCGCCGACATCCTGCCCTCGCTCGGGCTGCTCGCGCACGGAGTACGCGTCGCTCCGGCCGCCGCCGAGCAGGCGGCCACCAGCCCGGCGCCTGACGCCATCATGGTCGATGCCCGCCGCGACCTGGTTCAGGCCAGGCGAGTGCTACTGACGCTGCGTTCGTCGGGGAATTCGATACCGGTCATCGCCATCGTCACCGACGGCGGCTGGGCAGCGGTATCAGCCGACTGGGGCGCGGACGACCTGCTGCTTCACACCGCGGGCCCAGGCGAGGTCGAGGCGCGGCTGCGCCTGGCGATCGGACGGCGGACTCAGTCGGCGTCCCAGCTGCCGGAGGAGATTAACTCGGGTGGGCTGGTCGTGAACGAGTCCACCTATTCCGCCCGGATGCACGGCCGGTCGCTGGACCTGACCTTCAAGGAATTCGAGTTGCTGAAGTTCCTGGCACAGCATCCGGGCCGGGTGTTCAGCCGGGCGCAGCTTCTCCAGGAGGTCTGGGGTTACGACTACTTCGGCGGCACTCGCACTGTCGACGTCCATGTGCGACGGCTGAGGGCGAAGCTGGGCGCGGAGAACGAGGCGCTCATCGGCACGGTGCGTAACGTCGGATACCGGTTCGTCCCGGTCAAAGGGGCTGCAGCCAGCCCGGGAGGCGCCGAACCAGAGAGCGCTGGCCTGGACAGTACTAATCAGAGCGGAGCTAACGGCACCGTGGACCCGGGCGACGCCAGCCAGCTAGATCCGGGCGCCGCCGAATCCGCCCTGCCCGAGTCCGCTCATCCCGAGGCAGCTGCGGCGCATGCCAGCAGATAGCCCGACGGACGACGAGATCCGCGTCAGCGGTCCGCTGCCTGCGGAGCAGGCTGCGGACGTCCTGGACTTGGTGCGGCACGCCGCCGAGGAGGACGGCGTCAGCCCGTTGTCCGAGCACGTGATGCTTCATTTGCGGTATGGCGGGGACCCGCGCGCGCGCAACGTGCTGCTGTGGCATAACGGCGAGCTGGCCGGCTATGCCCATCTGGACCCGACCGACCCGGTCGAGGGACCGGCGGGCGAGATGGTTATCGAGCCGGCCATGCGACGGCACGGATTTGGGCTGAGGCTCACCGAAGCCCTGACTGCTGAGGCTGGCAACGGCGGCCTCCGCCTGTGGGCGCATGGTGACTTGCCGGCCGCGGTGCGGCTGGCAGCAGCCGCGGGCTTTACGCGGTCCCGCGCACTGTGGCAGATGCGCAGGTCACTGCAGGCCCGGATCGGCAGGCCGCAGCTCGCGGACGGCATTACGGTGCGAACCTTCAAGCAGGGCCAGGACGAGGACGGCTGGGTCAGCCTGAACCGCCGGGCCTTCTCCCGGCACCCTGAACAAGGCGCATGGACCAGGACCGACCTTGACATGCGCGAGCGAGAGCCGTGGTTCGACCCTGACGGGTTCTTCCTGGCTGAGCGAGACGGCGGCCTCGTCGGCTTTCACTGGACGAAGATCCATGGCGGCAACGAGGAGTTGGGCCACGCGGCGCCCGGCAACGCCAGCCCGCCCGTCGCTGGCGAAACCGGGGCGACCGCGACCGGGCACGGGCACGAGGCCATCGGCGAGGTCTACGTGGTGGGCGTCGACCCGGCTGCCCGCGGCACCGGACTCGGCCGCGCGCTGACCCTGATCGGCCTGCGTTACCTGCGTAGCCGCGGCCTGGCCCAGGTCATGCTGTACGTCGACGAAACCAACGTCGCAGCTATCGGGTTGTATGAATCCCTCGGATTCACCCACTGGGACACCGACGTGATGTTTTCGAAGAGCGCTCCTGCCAGCCAAGACTCCTGACTAAGCCAGGATGCTCGATATCCCGCGAGCCGGGACGTGAGGAAAAGCACGCGAGCGAGATTAACCGCCCTTTTTCGTGGCTTGTATTGCACGATCGAAGACCGTCCGCGTATTAGTAATGATGTGCCCCTCCCTTAGCATGCTGCCGGCTTGGAGCAGCACCCGACTGGCGAGAACTTGGAAGTGCTCCCTGCGCAACTCAGAATCAGCGCGCAGGCGCATCTGGCTGTCACGGCCGGCGTCGGCGTACTCGGCGTCGCTAACGGGCACGCTGTGCTCCGCCCGGGCGACGATATCCGTTACGGCGATGGCGACCTCGCCATAGTTTCCCGCGCCGGTTTTCGTCCAGATCGGCTGCCACCCGCTGAGCTTCAGAAGGATCTCAGCGGTCCGCCTTGTGAAGTAGTTGACATGAACCGCTGCATGATGCGGAAGCGGAAGACCGCCCCAGACTTCGTCCGGCACCTCAACACAGAGCACGCCACCGGCTGTTATGTGATTGGTAAGTGCTTTGAGGACGCCAAGCGGGTCCACTATGTGCTCGAGGAAGTGGTTGCACAAGATCACATCGAACCGGCAGGTGGGCGAGAGGTCGCTGATGGTTGAGCCGAGTCGCGTAACCCCGTTGATATGCGACGGGAAGGGGTCAACAACAAAACAGTCGAATCCTTTGTCAATGAACGGTCTCAGAAGTTTGCCGTCAGCGCCACCGATGTCCAGCACCGAACCCCCGCTGCGCCCGAGAGAGCGAGTAGCTGCCAGATATCCCCGCAAGGCGCGCTGCTCGTCCATGTAAACACCGAGTCGCGGCGATGCTCTGGGAGTTGGGGACGAATCCAATGCATCTGCCCTGAGACGTGACTGGTATTTCGCAGCCATATCTTCCTCATCAGGGCGCGGCGAGTAGGCAATGAACCCGCAGCGTCGGCAGCCAATGCCCAGAAGTGTCACCTCTGCCTGCGAAGGAAACCAGACGTCGAATAGGACGCCGTATTGCAGTCGTCCAGATTCCAGGTTAACCTGATCGCGTCGTGCGACGTAGCTTTTACCGTTGATCCAATCATCTGTCCCGCAGACCGGGCAAGGGAACTTTGTTTTCATTGTCATTGCCTTCACTTGTGCCGGAGTTGCTGCGCGTCGCAGACCAACGAACGATGCTATTCAAGTGCCGACGCCGCTATAGTGGCGTGCTCCTCGCTGTTGTGCTATGCGCCAGGGGCTAGGTTATACAATTGCACCGCGCAATCTGGACCACCTGCGACGACATCCTGTCCACCGCCCGAGCGGGTTTACAGCGTTGACAACCAACGCGGGTCTCCCGCACGCTCATGGTTGACACCGCTGTCAACCTCATGAGTCCGTGGCCGGAAGGCACGGATCTGGGGGTCCCCAGCACCGAGGGTGCGCAAGGCCAGGCAACACGAGAACCGTCGTATGCGTGATATGGGTGAATTGTTCGATAAAAACTACGCCCCGGAGCGCTATTACCGGCTGGCCGCGGAAGACATCCGCAAGCTCATCACCTCGGAGGTTGCCAGGGCGCGCAGCGAGAGCGAACACGGCCTGCGCCCAGCCGGGATCCGTGGGCTGCGCTCGACCTGATCGACGTCGCCGGAATCCCGGACGTGGGGAATGGGTAACCCGTCGAGGTGCCGACGTGACAGCACAACGAAGCACCAGCTACCACCGGGAAGTCGCCAGCCGGAATATTGAGGCGATCCTGGATGCCGCCGAGGAACTGCCGCGGTACGAGGGGCATGCCACGATCTCCGCGGTCGCGGCGCAGGCCGGGGTTTCCAGATCACGTTTACGCCCACTTCCCGACCTGGGAGGCGCCTGCTGGAGGCGGCCGTGGAGCGCGCGGGATCAGCAGAGGTTAGCTTCGGCGGCGGCGCGCTGGCGCAATCCGAGGACCTCGTCGATCTCCTCGGTTGTCAGCGGCCGGTCGGCAATCGCGACCGCGCTCAGCACTTCGGCGTAGAGCTCGATTTCTTCGAGCGCTACCAAGTCAGGAACACGGAGGTCGACGTCGCGCATGCGCCCCACCTCCGGTGCCGGATCAATCCGGGATAAGCCTCTAACTCAGGCTAGCGGCGGGGGCTGCCCGCGCGCATGACCCATCTGGACCATTTCCCGCACCACCCGCCCCGCATCACCTGTCCCGCACCATGCAGTTCGGAATGACCCGCTCGCAACGCTTCCGGCCTAGCCCGGCACGGTCCAGTTCACCGTCCGGTGCAGGGCGGCGCGCTCCACGTAGCGCCCGGCTGTCTCGGCGAACCTCTCGCGGTCGGCGTCGGTCAGTTCCCGCAGGATCCGGCATGGCACGCCGGCCGCTAGCACGCCCGCGGGCACGATGGTGCCAGGAGGTACAACTGCACCCGCCGCGACCAGCGAGCCCGCACCGATGCGTGCGCCGCCGAGAACGATCGCGCCGATACCGATCAGCGCGCCGGTCTCGACGTGCGCACCATGCACCGTGGCGCGATGGCCGAGGCTGACGCGATCTTCAAGCGTGACGGGCTCGCCCGGATCGACATGGAGGCAGCACAGATCCTGAATGTTGACTTCCGCGCCGACCACGATCTCGTCGGTGTCCGCCCGGAGCACGGAGCCGTACCACACCGACGCCGCCCGGCCCAGCGTTACCCGCCCGACGACGACAGCACCCGGCGCGACCCACGCCTGCGGATGAATAACCGGGCAAGCGTCGCCCAGCGACCCGATCAAATTCTCTCGCTCCAAGCGGCCTGACTCCTATACCTGGCAGCCACCAGCGGCGCCGCGCCCGGGCGCCGCTGCAGACGTCATCTTGCTCCCGCAGATTAGCCATCGGCTCTGCCTGTGCCACCACCAGCGGCTCGTCAAACAAGATAAATGGAGACAAAAGATCGTTTCGGTTGCGGCAAGCGAGCGGTAGGGACAGAGTCAACCGGGACATCTCTGCTTGTTGTGCTCGCCTGGTGGCCTAGCCATACAAAGCTGCCCCGGCGGGCGTGGCACAGCGCAATTACAGCAGTTCTCCGCGACCGCCCCGGCCTGGGCACTTCGGGTACGGCGTGGCTGCCCGGAATACCTGGTGGGTGAGACGATGAGCGAGCAGGGCCACCTTTCCGACCTCGGATACGAAGGCCAGTTCGCGCTCGAAAGGCGCGGCTACAGCCGCCTGCAGGTCGATGAGGCGATCGCTCAGTTGCGACTCGAAGTGCGCGCCCACCAAGACGGTCGGCGTGACCTCGAGGACCGGCTCTCGCAGGCCCTCGACGAGCTAGAGCGCCTCAAGCTGGAACTGTCCGCTGCGCGGTCCAACGGCAGGCCACCGCACGAGGAGATCAGCGAGCGAATTGGCCAGATCCTGAAGCTCGCTGACGATGAAGCAAGGTCACAGCGCGCCAAGGCCGAAGATGAGATCGCCCAACTCCGGACCGATGCCAAGGCCGACACCGACAAGCTGCGCACCGACGTCAAGGCAGAAACCGACAAGAACCGCGCAGAGGCGCAAGAGCAGGCCGAGCGCATGCTCAGCGCCGCGCAGGAGCAGGCCGACACCACGGTGGCGAGCGCGAAAGCAGAGGCGGAGAGCGCCCGCAAGAGCGCGAGCGCGGAAGCCCAGCAGGTGCTGGCAGACGCGACCAAGCAAGCCGAGACAGCTCTCGCGACCGCTAAGAGCCAGGCCAAGCAGCAACTCGACGAGGCGACGGCCCGCGCTACTGCCATCCACGATGGCGCAGAGCGGCGGCTGAACCTGTTGATGTCGCGGCACACCGAGTCGCTCCGGCGGCTGACCGAGATCCGCGACGTGGTGACGTCGCTGGTCGCCGGCGAGGCCGACCGGGGCTCGCTGGAGGACGAAGTGGCCAGGATCGTGGCCGGCAGCGAGGGCCATCCCGGCATCCGGCCCGGCTCTGCGCCCGGTAACGGACGGCCTGGCGGCCCGCCCGAGGGCAGGCACGCAGGCAGCAACGGCCAGCCGGACGGACGGCCCGGCCTCTCGACGGCGCAGCGCCCGGGTCAGCTTGCGGCCGCTCACCCGGCGCCAGGTCCGGTCGCATCCGGCCGTCCGGCAGTGCCTGGTCCGGCAGCGTCAGGTCATGCAGCGCCCGGCCACCCAGCAGCCGCCCAGGGGGCGCCCCTTCCCGCGGGTCCGGTCGAGCCTGGTCCTGGTCCGGCGAATGGGGCACCTACCCGTGCCCCTCAGGCCTCCGGCAGCAACCAGCATCTGGCGGCCCCGGCAAACATCGATGACACCACTGCCGACGGCTTCAAGGCCATAGGGACCTAAGCGCGCGACGACTGCCTAGTCCGGGAGCATGTCGAGCTGGCGCAGGATGACGCCCTCTCGCAGCGCCCACGGGCAGAGTTCCAGCACCGGCAGGCTCAGCAGGTCCATCGCGGCGTCGGCGACGACCGCACCCGCCGCGAGCTGGTGCGCGCGGCCCGCCGACACGCCGGGCAGATCCGCTCGCTCGGCCACCGTGAGCTGCGGGAGCCGCTCCGCGAGTGCGGTGACGTCGCCATGCTTGAGCACACGTCTGACGTAGAGACCATCGCTGGACGGTGCCGCCCCCGCAGTCCTCGCCAGCTGACGGAACGTCTTGGACGTCGCTACAGCGTGATTCGGCGGCCCGTCCCGCAACAGCACTCCGGCAATCGTGGCGATCTCGGCTCGCGCGTGCCTGCGCAGCTTCCGCAGCTCATCGGCGGACGGCGGATCACCCGGCAGCCAGTCCCTGGTCAGCCGACCTGCCCCCAACGGCAGCGAGACGGCGTAGTCAGGTTCCTCGTCGTGCCCGGTCGCGATCTCCAGCGACCCGCCGCCGATGTCGAGCATCAGCAGCCGGCCAGCTGACCAGCCGAACCAGCGGCGGGCGGCGAGGAACGTCAGCCTGGCCTCGTCGGGACCGGGCAGCACCTTGATACTGACGCCGGTCTCGGCCTCGATCTGGGCTAGCAGCTCATCGCCGTTGGCCGCGTCCCGGACGGCCGATGTGGCGAACGCCAGCATCTTGTGCACGCCCTTGTCCTCGGCGATCTGCAACGATTCCTGGACGAAGTCCCGCAGCTGCTTGGCGCACTCCTCGCTGAGCCGGTTAGCCGCGTCCATATTCTCGCCGAGGCGAATCTCGGCCTTGTGCGAGAACGCCGGCAATGGCCGGCCGCCTTGGTGCGCATCGACTACCAGCAGGTGCACGGTGTTTGATCCGACGTCGAGCACGCCAAGTCGCATACTGAAGACGCTACCCGGAGTCGATTCTCGGGAACATCGGCACGGCCACCCGGTGCTGTTGCCAATGGAGAGACGTTATCCAGGAGGCAGTGATGACCGCGCAGAAAGAGATCAGAGTCGAGCACAGTCGCAAGCGGGTGCGCATCCTGCTGGCAGGGGAACTGGTAGCCGACACCACGGGCCCGCTGCTGGTGTGGGAGGTGCCCTACTACCCCACCTATTACGTGCCGGCCAGCGACGTCCGCGCCGAGCTAGTCCCGTACGGATCAGATGCTGACAAGGTGCTGGGCGAGGCCGAGGTCTTGACCGTCAAGGTGCCCAGCGGCGCGGCGGCTGTTGGTGCCGCCCGCCGGTACCCGGCCAGCCCGGCCCGCCAACTGCAGGACGCCGTGCGGTTCGAATGGGACGCGATGAGCGAGTGGCTGGAGGAGGACGAGCCGGTGTACACGCACCCTCGCGACCCCCATACCAGGGTGGACATCCTGGCTAGCTCACGGCACATCCGGGTAGAAGTCGACGGAGTCACGGTGGCCGACTCGAGGAGCCCGCGCATCCTGTTCGAGACGGGATTGCCGCCGCGCTACTACCTGCCGGTCACGGACGCCAGGACCGACTTGTTCAGGGCGTCTGACACTCAGACCCACTGTCCCTATAAGGGAACGGCCAGTTACTGGTCGGTCGACACCGGCAAGGAACTGCACAAGGACATCGTCTGGATTTACCGCGCGCCGCTGGCAGAGAGCCAGAAAATCGCCGGGCTGGCGGCCTTCTACGACGAGAAGGTCGACGTGTACATCGACGGTGTCCTGCAGCGCCACCCGCAAACCAAGTGGAGCTGACGAGAGGGCTTTAGCCGTCGAGGTCTGTCAGCCGGGCCGCGGACGGCGGCCGGGTGGCTTGCAGAGTCGCGGCGGCGGTTTCGGCGTCGTGCAGCACTCTTAGCAGGTTGCCGCAGGTCAGCTTTGAGCAGTCCGGTTCAGACCAGCCCCGCTCGAGCAGCGCGTCGATGAGGGCCGGGTAGCTAGACACGTCCTCGAGCCCAGCGGGCAGCGCGTCTACACCGTCGTAGTCGCCGCCGATGCCGATGTGATCGATCCCGGCCACTTCGCGGACGTGCTCGGCATGCGCGACCACGTCGGCCAGCGTGGCTCCGGGCCGCGGATGCGTGGCGGCCCACTCGCCCCTGACTTTCCTCCGGCTGGAGAGGTCGCGGTGATCAAGCCCCTGGCGATCCATTTCCGCCGCGAGGCTGAGATCCCAGTCACGACACCGCTGGGAGACGAAGGCCGGGACGAAGGTGATCATGCATAGCCCGCCGTTCGCGGCAAGCCTGGCCAGGATCGCATCGGGAACGTTGCGCGGGTGATCGCAGATCGCGAGCGCGGACGAGTGCGAGAAGATCACCGGTGCCTCGGCAGTGTCCAGCGCGTCGCTCATCGTGGTCGGCGCGACATGGGACAGGTCAACCAGCATGCCCAGCCGCTGCATCTCGCGGACGACCTCCCGGCCGAACGCCGTCAGGCCGCCGGCCGCGGGCTCGTCCGTCGCCGAGTCCGCCCAGGGCAAGTTCAGGTTGTGGGTCAGCGTCATGTAGCGGACGCCGAGCAAGTAGAGCGCCCGCAAGGTGCCGAGTGAATTGGCGATCGAGTGCCCGCCCTCCGCGCCAAGCAGGGACGCGATTCGCCCGTCCGCCATGATCCGCTTCACGTCCGCGGCGCTGAAAGCCAGTTCGAGCGCTCCCGGATAACGCGCGGCTAGCTGCCTGACCAGGTCTATCTGCTCGAGCGTGGTAACCACCGCCGCCTCGCCCTGCAGCTCGGCAGGCACGTAAACGGACCAGAACTGCGCCCCGACCCCGCCCCGCAGCAGCCTGGGCAGGTCGGTGTGGGTGAAATCAACGGGCGCTGCGATGTCGACGCTGGCCGGATCGGGCACGCCAGCCTCGCGTAGTGCCCAGGCCAGGTCGTTGTGCCCATCAATGACCGGGAATCGCGCTAGCAGCTCGCGCGCTGCGCTAGGCCGGGAAGGTGTGATGTCAGTGGCGGGGGCTCCGGCAGCGGGGGTTTCAGTCGTCACTCGCCAAGCGTAAGCGGGGTGGAGTGGCCCGGCTGGCCTGGGGATGCCAGGATTACAGGGTGCATCGGCAGCATCTCACCCCGTGGATCATCGGCACAGTCCTGGTCTGTGCTGCGCTCGGCGCCTGGTACGGCCACCACATTGGCGACGGTGGCTCCGGCAATATCGCCCTGATCAGCGCGACCTGCGCGGTGCTCGGCTCGTTCCTGCCGGGAGCCGCGACCCGGATCTGGGCCAGGCTCCGCGGCCGCGGCAGGCCGCGGCAGGGCGCTGCCTAGGTTTCCAGCAGCACGTAGGTGCTCTGCCTGCCGTCCTGCTCGCAAGTGTGCGTGCCAACGCGACGGAAGCCCAGCCGCGCGCAGAGCCGGAGGCTGCGCTCGTTCCAGTCCAGAACCACGGCGCGCAGCCGGAAGTCGCCGGTCCCAGCGCGCGTGGCGACATGGCCGAGCACCGCCGCGCCGAACTCCGAGCCGATGCGGCTGCCAACCAGGTCGGGCCGCATGCCCGCGCCGACGTCGACGACTCCTGCCTTCTCGGCAAGGCCAGGCACCCTGGCTTCCGCGCCAGTGCAGACATAGCCAACAAGCGCGCCGGTCGCCGGATCGGCGACCGCCTGATAGCCGGCCTCAGCTCTGAGCAGGCCGTCCTCGGGTCTGCTGTCATAGGTCCGCCACTGGCCCTCGTACCGCCAGCTCGCGATTTGCTCGGCGTCCGCCGCGGTCAGCGGCCGCACAACCAGACCGGCCGGCCGACCGTCAGCCGCCGCACTCGCGTCTGCCATCGCGGGCTCGCTGTCTCGCACTACCCGATCCACGTGCGGGAGCCTTCCGGAGCACGCACGGCCCGTCAACTCATTTCTTGCCGCGGGACTGACGGCCGGAGCATGCGGGACAATGGGGGCTGGGGTGTGCGACGGCGCGCGGTGAATGTCCGCCAGGCCCGCGGGGCCTGCGGCACAGGCGAGGAGTGTCATGGCGGCTGACGGCCCGATCGGGGTCATCGAGGAACTGTTCGCGAGCGAGGGCGCCGCCGACTACCTCGGCGAGGCGGTGACCCAGGCCTCGCACATGTTGCAGGCAGCCGCGCTGGCCGAGCAAGCTGGAGCGGCGCCGGCGCTCGTAGCAGCTGCGTTGCTGCACGATGTCGGGCATTTCACCGGCACCATCACCGGTCGCGATCTCATGCGGGGCACCGACAACCGGCACAGCGAGCAGGGCGCCAACTGGCTGGCTCAGTGGTTCGGCCCGGCTGTCATCGAGCCGGTCCGGCTGCACGTTGCCGCAAAGCGCTACCTCTGCGCGGTCGAGCCCGGTTACTTCGAGCGTCTGTCGCCTGCTTCCGTCTACACGCTTGGCGTGCAGGGCGGGCCAATGGCGGGCGACGAGCGGGCCGCGTTCGAGGCGAACCCGTTCGCTAAGGATGCCTGCCAGGTGCGGCGGTGGGACGACGACGCGAAGAACCCCGATGCGCCGACGCCGCCGTTCGGGCACTTCGTGCCAGTGCTAGCAGGACTGCTGGGCTGAGCGGGGCACGGGAGCCGCGGACGTCTGGGACGCGGTGCGGCCGCTGCTGGTTGACTGACCCAGCCCGGCCGCGCGGCCGGCCGGACTGCTCGGGGGCAGCGAGCGCGTTCCCGGCATGAAAGGTCGTTTCATCGCCGATACTTGGCACGGTGGCCGCCAGGGGGTGGCCGGCCGGAAGGGGGCAGCTCATGCCGCGCTACAGCAGAGTCGTTGTGAAGCTGAGCGGCGAGGCGCTGGCCGGCGAGGCCGGGTCGGGCGCGGATCCGGCCAGCCTGTCACGGGTTGCCGACGAGATCCTGTCCGTTCGGGACCTCGGCGTCGAGGTGGCAGTGGTGGTCGGCGGCGGCAACTTCTTCCGCGGGCGGATGGCCGAAGGCTGGGGCATCAGCCGGGCTGAGGCTGACAACATCGGCATGCTGGGCACGATCATGAACTGCCTGATGCTCCGCGGCGCGCTGACGGCTAGGACGGATATCGACATCCGTGTGATGACGGCCGTGCCGATGCAGAGCGTCGCTGAGCCGTTCATCCGGCTGCGGGCCGTCCGGCACCTGGAGCACGGCTCGATCGTGCTGCTCGCGGGCGGCATCGGGCAGCCGTACGTGACGACGGATTACCCGGCCGTTCAGCGGGCACTGGAGCTCGAGGCGGATGTGCTGCTGGTAGCCAAGCGGGGCGTGGATGGCGTCTACGACAGCGACCCCAAGGAGAACCCGGCCGCGGTCAGGTACGACCGCCTCACCTACGACGAAGCGCTCGCCGCGGGCATACGGGTGATGGATACCAGCGCGTTCGTGCTGGCCAACGAGCAGTCCCTGACGATGCACCTATTCGACGTCGCGGCCAACGGAGCCATGCGGGCGATCTGCGAGGGCGCCGACCTGGGCACCCGGATCAGCGCCAAGGAATAGCTCGACCAGTTCAGCAGCTCAGCGCAGGCCGTGGCTGTCCGCCCAGGCCGAGATGGCGGCGGCGATCTCGGCGGGACGGTCCTCGGGAGCGTGGTGCCCCGCCTTGCCGCAGTGAGTGATCTCCAGCGAGGCGATATGGCTGGCACACCAGTCCGCCATCGCCTCGGTGACGAGCAGCGTGGGCGAGCCCTCGAAGGTCATCAGCAGCTTGGGCACTTGCGGGCTGGCCGCGAGCCACGCGTCGTATGTGTCGATCCGGGCGACGAGCCCGGCGGGCTCGCGGCCGAGGGGCATCTGCCTGGCCCAGGCCAGTAGGGGCCGGCGGCTTTCGCGGGTCGGGTAGGGCGCGAGGTAGACCTCCAGGTCCCGAGCGCTGACGGGAGTGAGCACACCGCCGGTGAACGCCTGCCGGACGAACAGGTCCTGGTCCAGATACAGTTCCTCGCCCTGGTCGCCGCGGATCTTCTCGGCCCGCGCCCGCGCCTGCGGCGACAGCTCGTCCCAGCTCATCGGCTTGACGATGCTCTCCAGGAAGGCGATGCCAAGGACCCGTTCGGGATGGCGGGCGGCCCAGTCGAACGCGAGCGCGCCGCCCCAGTCATGGCCGACGAGCACGACGCGGTCCAGTCCCACGGCGCCGAACCAGTCATCCAGGTAACGGGCATGATCGTCGAAGGTGTAGGCGATATCGGGCTTGCCGGATCGCCCCATTCCGATGAGATCCGGGGCGAGCAGCCGTCCGGACCCCACATGGGGCAGGACCTGGCGCCACAGATGAGACGAACCCGGGTTGCCGTGCAGGAAGACGAACGGCGTGCCGCTGCCCGACTCCTGGTAGTGAATAGCGGAGTCGAGTGCCTTGAGGTCGGGCATGCGAAGTCCTTTACGAGTCGAGGGGCGCGTCGAGAAGCGTCGCCAGATCCTGGACCAGGGCTTTCGCCCTCGGGTCGCCACGGCCGCCCAGCGGGGCCATCAGCCGGTCCAGTAGCTTGCTGACCTCCGCGATGGCCGGCCGAACAATCTCACGTCCGCGATCGGTGAGCGCCAGCCGGATGGCCCGGGTGTCGACGGGGTCGCGATCGCGCCGGATGAAGCCGTCGGCATCGAGCGCACGGGCCAGCTTGGAGGCGTACAGCGCCTCCAAGCCGGTGTGATCGGCGAGTTCGCGCTGAGTCGGCCGACGTCCGGCTCGCTCCATGCCGTACAGCGAGGCGAGCAGCACGTACTGCGCGTGCGTTAGCCCCAGCGGCGCGAGCGCCCGGTCGACAGCGACTCGCCACTTCATCGATAGCCGCCAGACCAGATAGCCGGGCGTCGGTTCGGTGCTCACGGCAGTAAGCATACATGGCTATTAAGTACATGGCTACTATCTGTCGTGCCTGGAGACCCAGGTAGATGCGGGCAGTGGCGTCTGCTGGCTCAGGCCGACGAATTCAGCCCGAAACCCCAGTTCATCAGCCGGGCCGCAGCCTGCGCAGCGGCGTCAGGGCCGGTCGTCGGGCTGCCGAGCACGTCGCCGATCAGCGTCTTCCCGTGGCGGACAGCCTCGAACAGCAGGCAGTGCTTGGCCGCGTCGGTGTAGCCGGTCTTGATGCCGTCAGCACCTCGGTACGTGCCGATCAGGCCGTTGGTGTTGTCCCACCAGTAGGCGTGATGATGGCCCTTGCGCCGGGCAATGTGGTAAAAGCGCTGGCCGACTATCGCCCGGAACACCGGGAGCTTCATCGCCGCCATGCCCAGCGTCAGCAGGTCGGCAGGAGTCGAGTAAGTGGAGTACTCGCTCGGGTACGGCAGGCCGTCTGGGCTGGTGAAGTGCGTGTGCGTCATGCCTAGCTGAGCAGCCTTCGCGTTCATCTTCGCCAGGAAAGCGGGCATCCCCGGACCGTAGGTGGTGGCAAGCACGTACGCGGCGTCGCAGCCAGACTGCAGCAGCAGCGCCTCAAGCAGGTCCCGTGCCGTCACGACGTCGCCCGGGTGCAGGCCGGCGCTCTCGCCCTGGTACTTGGCCACGTAAGCGATGACCGCTTTCGGAATCCGGATTTTCCGATTAAGACCACCAGACTCAATGACCAGCAGGGCAGTCATGACCTTGGTGATGCTGCCGATCGGGCGTTCGGTGGTGAGCTTGCGGCTCCACAGCAGCCGCTTAGTGCCCGCGTCCGCCAGCGCACCGCCAGTTGCCGCGACCCGTCGCGGCGAGCTCGCCGTCTGGACCTTTTGCATGCCTGGCGGCGTGGGCGTAGCGGACGGACTCCCCGTCACAGCAGCGGAGTTACTGGCCGCCGCCCGCGGCGAGCCATCCGGGGCAGCGCAGCCGGCCAGTCCGGCGCACAGAATACCCGCGGCCGCCGCGAGCGCGGTCAGCCGCGTGGAGTAGGGCATGGCATGACGGTCTCAACCGGTCGCAACTGCACGGCACGACAGTACCGTGGCCGACCGACCCCCGGCGGATTGCGGCGGCGATGCTACAGCGCTACCGGCGGGTCGCAGATCAGGGTCCGTCATCGGGTAGCGGATTTATCCGGTCGCCGTTATAGGCAACACCGTCGGCGGGCTGGGCTGCCATCGCCTCCAGTCGCGGTGCATCGTTGATCCTGCGCGTGGTTTGCCCGTTTCGTTCCGGCGCAGCCGTTACGATGTCCACGCTGGGGTACGCGGCGGGCTGGACTCGCTCCGGCCGGGCTGGCCCGGCGCAGAAGGGTCGACATGAAGGCGCTCGTATTCCGGCACAACCTTGCCCGCGAGGCAGCCACGACCATCGGCGGGCGCTTCGGCCAGCGAGCCTTTGTATCGCTGCTGGCTCCAGTACGTCTCGAGGAGATCGCCGAACTACCGCTTCCGGCAGCGGACTGGGTTCGGGTCGAGACGACGTTCTCCGGATTGTGCGGGTCCGATGTGAAGCAGATCGTGCTGAACGGCGTCCGCGACAACCCGCTCACAGCCCTCGTGTCGTTCCCGCACGTGCTTGGCCACGAGGTCGTCGGCCGCCGGACGGACACCGGCGAGCGGGTCGTTCTCAACCCGTGGCTGTCCTGTGGCCCTCGCGGAATCGTTCCGCCGTGCGAGGCCTGCCAGGAGGGCAGGTTCCCCTGGTGCCGCAACTTCCGCGCGGGCGGCTTGCCGGTCTCGATCCACCTGGGTAACTGCGCGGGTGCTGTCGGGGCCCACGCTGAGCGGTTCGCGGCGCACGTCTCCCAGCTGTTCCCGATCCCTCCTGATGTGCCGGACGAGGCGGCCGTGCTCGCCGATCCCGTCAGCGTCTCCCTGCGCTCGGTCATGCTCGCCCCGCCGCCCGACGGTCAGGCCGTCCTCGTCTACGGCTCGGGCACGCTCGCGTTTGCGGCTATCGCACTGTTGCGTCATCTCTATCCCGCGACCGAGGTATGGGCCGCCACGCGACCGGGGGCGCGGGCCGCCCTGGCGACCCGGCTCGGCGCCCACGCCGTACTGTCGTCTGACCCGGACGAACTAGTCGCGCAGGTCTCGCGACGGGTTGGAGCGCGTCCGCTTGAGCCGTGGAGCAAGCGCGACTGGCTGCAGGACGGGCCTGCCGTGGTCTACGACACGATCGGCTCGACCCAGACCGTAGAGACTTCGCTGCGGCTGCTCGCTACCGGAGGCACTCTTGTCGTGTCCGGCGTCGAGCCGCCGAAGCGCTTTGAATGGACGCCGCTGTACTTCAAGGAATTGCGTGTGATCGGCTCCAACGGCTTCGGCATCGAGGAGGTCGGCGGTGTCACCAAGCACGCGATGGAGCATTACTTTGACTTCATCTCGGCTGGATTCGATCTGACGCCGGTCATCACGCACCGGTTCCCGCTCGAGCGCTGGGGCGAGGCGGTGCTGACGGTGAAGAACGCGCGGCGCACGGGCGCCGTTAAGGTCTTGCTCCAGCCGGGCCAGTAAACGGGCGCGCCGGTTCAGCACCAGTGCAACCTATGGCTCGCGGGGGACGTCTAATGTGGCGGGTCTAGTGAGGCGGGTGCTATGCGCACGAGGGATGCTGACGAGCCTGCACGGGGAATCACCCTGCTCTGGCTTGCCGCGGCAGTCCTGGCGGCGCTAGTGCTCATCGGCTGCGGTAGCGTTCAGCAGCCGGGCCGGGCAACGGCCGCGTCCTCCCGCGCAACGGCGAACCACGAACTAGGCCGGATCACGCCTGCGACGTCAGCGACGCGGCGCGCCGTGCCGGTGCCTGGCCGGCCTGTACCAACATCGGCGCGTCGCACCCTGACGGAGATAGCCGCGCGGGTCGCGGAGGTGAACGGCGACAAAGCCCCCGCCTGGGTGTCTGTCGTGGTCACCACCCACGAGAAGGCACTGACTTCGGCCACGCCGGGCGACACCGAGCCGTTTGGTCAGCAGACGATCGTGTACCTGGTCACGATGAAGGGTCATTTCGTGGCCGAAGATGTTCCGACGCCTTCCGGGGCGCATGCACCTACTGGTATGTATTTGTCGATCGTGATCAATGCCAAGAGTCTCGAGTTCCTCGATTTCGGCCTGAGTCCAAAGCCGCCGCCGGTTGCGCCGAGCCGCTTCGGCCCGGTGACCTACCTCAAGGTTGTTTCTTAGCCGGGCGATTGCCCTGGCGCGGAGTCGCGATGCCCTAGGCCGGGCGCATGGAGGGGAGCGCGACCCTATCGGGAGGCGTCTGATGAGCAGCGAGCGCGGGCAGGTCGTCAAGGCGATGGCTGTCATCCGGAGGCCACGTGACGGCGCGCTGCTTGTCTCGGAGCACGCAGACCCGGCGCGTTCCCCGTTCCAACGACCTCTCGGCGGGCACGTTGAGCTCGGCGAATACGCTGAGCACGCGCTTCGGCGCGAACTGCTGGAGGAGATTGGCCAACGCCTTTCGGACGTCCGGCTGCTCGGGGTTCTGGAGAACATTTTCCAGTGGGACGGCTCCGCGGCCCACGAGATCGTGTTCGTGTTCAGCGCCTCTTTCCAGAACGACTCGGCCTATGAGATCACCGAACAGCGCATCCTTGATCATGCTGACGACAACGGGACAGTAGTTCGCTGGCGGGATGCGGATGCTGTCAGTCCGCCGCTGTATCCAGCTGGCGTCTCCGACCTCATCCAGGCTGATCTGCTCGCAGCCAAGCAGCCTAGTTAGCGGAAGCTAGCGAAGTGCGTTGTAGCGCCCGGCGCGACTGATCACCCGGCTGCTCATGTACCCCTGCACAAGCCCAGCTAGATTTTGATGATCTGAAGGTCAGGCATGTGGTCATAGTCGTTGTCCTTGGTCACGACCGGGATGCGATGGGCGATCGCGGTGGCCGCTATCCAGCTGTCGTTCACCGGCGCCTTCCGTCCGGCCGCCCGCAACTTAGATACCAGCAGAGCCCAGGCATCTGAGACGACGCTGTCTAC
>DATMMA010000255.1:0-31060 GCA_035570295.1 Streptosporangiaceae bacterium | reverse complement strand
AGGGTCAAAAGCCGTACCCCGCCGCCGAAGGCGGCCAGGCAGGCAGAGCCGCCGAAGGCGCCCAGGCAGGCAGAGGCGCCCCGGGCGGCCGGGCATACGCAGGGAAGATCGGGTACCCTTTCTGGGTTAGCGAGGCGGAGTAGCTCAGTCAGGCAGAGCAAGCGGCTCATAATCGCTGTGTCGCCGGTTCAAGTCCGGCCTCCGCTACTGAGCCTTTTCGTTCCTCCGCGACGGCCCAGGTACCCTGGGCGCGAGATCGACGGGGCGACAGGGCTCACCTACTCGCGGATGGCGCGGGCAGCTACCCTTGAGCATGCTCGGGGGAAGACTCCCGCGGCCGGCCTTGTTGGGTGTCCGCGAGTCGACTGGGAAACCGTACGAAAGAAAGGCACTCCACCGTGGCTGCGACCGATATTAGGCCCAAGATCACTCTGGCCTGCCAGGAGTGCAAGCACCGCAACTACATCACGCGCAAGAACCGGCGTAACGACCCCGACCGGCTTGAGCTGAGCAAGTACTGCCCGTTCTGCCGCAAGCACCAGCCGCACCGCGAGACGCGCTAGCGGCCCTTGGCCGGCGGGCCGAGCCTGGCTCCGCCCGCCGGTTACCTTGTGTAAGCGGCATGTCCCCGAGCGTGAAGCAGGCGTTGTGATCAACCGCGAATACATCGGGCGCGTCTTCCCGGCCTCGGAGCCGTATGAGGTAGGCCGGGTGAAGATTGCCGAGTTCGCCAATGCGATCGGGGATGCTAATCCGGTCTACCGTGACGCTGTCGCCGCCAGGGCGGCAGGTCACGCCGACGTGATCGCACCGCCCACCTTCGCCATCGTGATCAGCATGGCCGGCTCGGGCGCAGCGCTGGCCGACCCTGGCCTCGGCCTCAATTACGCCATGGTCGTGCATGGCGAAGAGCGATTCGAGTACACCCGGCCGATCATGGCCGGTGATGTCGTGACCGCCCAGGTCACGCTTACTGATATCCGGGACGTCGGCCGTAACGTCATGCTCACCACGAGTACCGAGATCAGGACAGTGGCGGGCGAGCACCTCTGCACCGCGGTCTCCACCATCGTCGAGCGGGGTGCTTAGGCGTGAGCGACCAGATCACCTATGACGGCGTCGAGGCTGGCGCGCAGATCCCCGCTGTCAGCTACCCGGTCACCAGGCTCAGCCTGGTCAAGTACTGCGGCGCGTCCGGCGACTTCAACGTGATCCACTGGAACGAGCGGATCGCCAGGGCAGTCGGTCTGCCGGATGTCATCGCGCACGGCATGTTCACGATGGCACAGGCTGGCCGGTTCGTCACTGACTGGGCAGGGCCTGGGGCGATGGTGACCGAGTTCGGCGTACGGTTCTCGTCGATGGTGGTCGTTCCCGACGATGACGCCGGCGCGTCGATCGAGGTCAGCGGCCAGATCGAGGAGAAGCTCGACGGCAACAGAGTGGCCATCGCACTGACCGCGCGATCGGCAGGTACCAAGGTGCTGACCAGAGCGCGGGCGGTCGTCCGTCTGCCGTGAGCGGATGTGGCTTAGCTGGCTAGCCAGCTGGCGCACACAGTCAACTGGTCGAATTCGGTAGCTTCACCAGCGTCAGGAAGAAGTCGTCGATCTGGCCGATCACGCCGACGAACTTCTCGAAATCGACCGGCTTGCTGATGTAGGCGTTGGCGTGTAGCGAGTAGCTGCGCAGGATGTCCTCCTGTGCCTGCGACGTGGTCAGCACTACCACCGGGATGGACAGCAGGTCGTTGTCTGCCTTCAGCTCGGCGAGCACCTCAAGTCCGTTGCGGCGGGGCAGATTCAGGTCGAGCAGGATCAGGCCAGGCGTCGGGACCTCGGCATAATCGCCGGTCTTGCGCAGGAAGTGCATGGCCTGCTCGCCGTCACCAACGACGTACAAGTTGTTGCGGATCTGATAGTGCTCGAAGGCCTCCCTGGTCATCAGCACATCACCAGGGTCGTCTTCGACCAATAGCACGTCGACAAGATCAAGCCCGCCACGCTCAGTCATGAGATGTCTCCTCATCGTCAGCGGGCGCGACCGGCAGTGTGAAGTTGAATTTTGCCCCAGGATGGTAGTCAGTGTCCAGCCAGATCCTGCCGCCGTAGTGCTCGACGATCTTGCGGCACATGGCCAGGCCGATGCCAGTGCCCGCGTACGCGGTCCGGTCGTGCAGTCGCTGGAAGATAACGAAGATGCGCTCTGCGAACTCGGGCTCGATGCCGATTCCGTTGTCGGCTACTGAGAAGAACCAGTCACCATCGTGCCGGACGGCCGCGACCGCGATGACTGGCGGCTTGTCGCCACGGAACTTGATCGCATTGCTGAGCAAGTTCTGGAACAGTGACGTCAGCAGCGAGAACTCCGCTTTGACCATGGGCAGCTCTGTGGTCTGGATGACAGCGCCCGACTTCCTGATCTCCGTCGTGAGGTTGACTCGTGCCTGGGAGAGCGCGCTGGCGGCGGACACCTTCACTGCTTCGCGCTCAAGCCGGCCGACGCGGCTGAACGCAAGCAGGTCGTCAATCAGCGCCTGCATGCGCTTGGCGCCATCGACCGCGAATTCGATGTACTGGTCAGCCCGTGCATCAAGCTGTCCGACGTAACGCCGCTGCAGCAGCTGGCAGAAGCTGGCGACCTTGCGCAGCGGTTCCTGAAGGTCGTGTGAGGCCACGTAGGCGAACTGTTCAAGCTCCGCGTTTGACCGTTCCAGGTCAAGAGCCCTGGCCTCGAGTGTCACGTTGGCGGCGCGGACCGCCGACAGCTCGCGCAAGATGCGCTCGCGCATTCGGTTGACGTCCACGGCCAGGGTATGTACCTCGCGTGGTCCGCTCGGGTCGACCTCGTGGTCGAAGTCACCGCCGGCCACCTGCCGGGCATCGGCGGCGAGCCTGGTGATCGGCCTGATGGCTGCGGCGCGGATGCCCACGCCGAGAGCGGTGACGACGAGAAGCAGCATGACTGCGCTCGCGATGCCGACGATGTCGAGGACGGCTGCCGAGGAGTGCAGCCTGGTCACGGCCTGCTTGCGCTGTGCGGACAGATAGCCCTGGAATTTGGCTATCGGCAAGCGGATGCTGTCGAACTCCGCCCTGCCGCTGGTGATGTCGCCGCCGGGCATGGGCTTGCCAGTCGCAGCGACCTGCTTGATTGCCGGCTCCGCGTACGTCGATCGCCAGCGCTCGACGCTGCGCAGCGCAGCATCGAGCTGGGCCCGCGCGACCGGCAGGCTTACCAGCAGCGGGCCGAGGGCCTTGACCTCGCGCTGCTGCGTCGCCAACCCCAAGTTGTAGGGGCCTAGAAACGGCTGCTGCCCGCTGAGCAGATAGCCGCGCAGCCCCGTCTCCTGGTTGAGCAGCGCCGCGTATAGTTGCGCGCCATCGAGTGCGGCCGCATCCAGGGTGTTCACGACCCGGTCGCGGTCGTCCGACAGGGAGTTAAGAGCAAGCGAGCCGGCGACGATCGCGGCGACCAGTACCGCACCGACCGCCAGCATGCCGACCGCGATGATCCGGCCCAGTGGCCAGCGGCTAGCGGCCTCCTCCGCAGCCGTAGCGATCCGTCGGCCGGGCGCAACGGTCCCGGTGCTCATGAACCTGCCGGGGCCGCGCAGCTGAGGACCAGGACCGCGAGGTCGTCGTCGAGGTCGCCGCCATTGAGTTCGCGCGCCCTGGTAATGACAGCGTCGATCAGCTGCTCGTTCGATTGCTGGTCGGTTGCCGGCGCGGCGGTGTTCTGGGCCCGCTCTTTCTCGATCAGCCGCATCAAGCCGTCGCTGCCGAGCCGCTCGGGCCCGGAACCGATCTTGCCCTCGATGAGCCCGTCTGTGTACATCAGCACTGACCAGCTCGGCCCGAGCTCCACCGGTGCGCTCGGCCATTCGGCGGCCGGACTGATTCCCGGCGGGAGGCTGACTGGCGCCTGCAGCTCGCGGGCAGAGTCAGTGGTGATGAGCAACGGCTGCGGATGCCCGGCCAGGTGCAGCCGGCCGGACGCCCGATCGGGCGCGACCGACAACATGCACATGGTCGCGAACAGGCGGTCCTGATGGCGCTCGTGCTCGAGTACCTGCTGCACGGCGGACAATGTTTCATCCACTGGCCGCCCGGCCAAGATCATCGTCCGCCAGGCTACTCGCAGGCAGACGCCTAGCGCGGCCTCGTCCGGACCACGGCCGCAGACGTCGCCGACCATCGCGTAGACCCAGCCGTCCGCGGCCTCTACTACGTCGTAGAAATCGCCGCCGAGCAGCATCTGCTGGCCCCCGGACCGGTACCGCGCAGCCACCGACAACCGACGATCGGTCAGCAGCGGTGACGGCAGCAGGCCACGCTCAAGCCGCGCGTTCTCCGCCGCGTACAGCCTGGCCTCATGCAGCTGGCGCTGAGTCTCTTCGGCTCGCTGCCGCTCGACCGCGTAGCGAACGACGCGCTGCAGCAAGAAGCCGTCAACCTGGCCTTTGACCAGGTAATCCTGTGCCCCTGCGCCGACGGCTTCCTCGCCCATGTGCTCATCCGCCAAGCCGGTGAGCACCACCACGGCCAGGTCGGGCGAGACCTCCCGGAGCCACCGCACGCCCTGAAGCCCGCGCGAGTCGGGTAGTTCCAAATCCAGCAGCACGCACGCTGCCTCAGCCAGTGAACTGCGCGCGTCAGCAAGAGACCGTGCACGGCGAAGGACGAAAGGTACGCCAGCATCGAGCAGGAGCTCCTCGACTAGCAGCGCGTCGCCGTCGTCGTCCTCAACGAGGAGCACGGTGATTCGCTCGGGCAGCATTGCATCCGCAGCCCCGCCCGGGCTGATGTCCTCTGCCACCATCTAGACCTGCTCGCTAACCTCTGCGCTAAGTGCGGAACGCTCATCGAGTGGGAGTCAGCATAGAGCCCATCACGGCTCGGCCTGCCGTCCACTTCAAAAGTACTCAAGCTCGGCCAGGAACCTGGCTGATTCGACCCTCGGGCTGGCTCTCACCTGGCCTGACCGCCGCCCAGATTCCTCGCTCGCAACCCGTGTCACTCGGCCACTGGCAGGCCTGCCCGCCAGGTCGGCAGGCCAAGCTACCCGACGATGTGCAATGCAAACGATCCCGGGTAGCTGGCTCTCCGTGCTGGCCGGCCCAGGCGCCGGCCAGGCATGACGATCCGACCGGGAACGAGGTTTGGCGTGGTCACTGTCACACGAGAGTTCGCGGAGCGCATAGCCGCGATGGCTGAGCTGCTTCTGACCGAAGAGGATGCAGGCGCTCCGCTGGGCCAGCTGGCCGAGCTTTCACTGGAGCTCATCCCCGGCAGCGCCGCCGCAGGGGTGGTGGTAGCAGGGGCACACGCCTGGACCTACGCAACCTCGGACGCGAGCATCGCCGGCCTGCACCAGATGCAGCTGGACTCGGGAGCCGGGCCTGTGCCAGAGGCGCTGCGGTTCGGCGAGGCGAGACGGATCGACGACACGGCGGCGGACGGCCGCTGGCCGGCGGTCTGCTCGGCGATGGCCGCTGACGGGCTGCGAAGCTGCCTGATCTTGCCGCTGCGAACCGACCCGGAACCAGGCGGCGCACTCGCCATCTATGGCAAAGAACCCGGCTGCTTCAGCGGGGCTGGCCACGATGTGGCACTGCTGTTCGCAGCGCAGGGCGGGGTCGCCATGCGCAATGCCGCCGTTTACCGGAACTGCCGCCGCCTGGTGCAGAACCTGCACGTAGCACTTGAGTCGCGAGCCGTCATCGAGCAAGCGAAGGGGATCCTGGTCGCCGAGTACGGCTATCCGCCAGACGAGGCGTTCAAGCGGCTCAGCGTGCTGTCGCAGAACACCAACAGGAAGGTTAAGGACATCGCCGGGGATCTGGTTGCGGGGCGGATTCAGCGCCGTCAATTCGCCGGAGAAAGCTGACCGTGGCAGCAGTCGGCTCGTGCAGCGCGGCCAAGCTGCTCGGATAGACCGGCAACGCGAGTCGCAATCCGGTCAGCTCGAACGTGCGTAGGACAGACTCTGCCCTGGCGGCGATTCGCAGCTGCGCGCCGAGGTTAGCGGCGTAGCTGCCAGCTGACAGCAGCGCCTCGACACCGGCGCAGTCGCAGAAAGAGGTGCGGCTCATGTCGGCGACCACGACCGCATAGCCCTGGTCAATTGCCGTCACCAGATCCGCGCGTACCTGCTCCGCATTGGCTATGTCTATCTCGGGCGGCAAGGGAATGACTGTGGCAGGGCTTTCGGGCACGGCGAGGACCCCTCTGGTAACTGGGACAGTAGGGGGCCGCGTCTTTGACCCGACAGCAGCGCCTTAACCAGGCAACTACTGGCTTACTGTTAGCACCTCAGCGCCCTGAACCGCAAGCAGCGCGGCTCATTCGCGATGGCCGTCCGTCGCTGACTCGCTGCGGGACTCCAGCAGGTCGTCAAGTGAGCACCTGGCCTCTTGGGCCGCCGCCGGATCCCATTCGAGGAATCTCACGAACTGGTCAAATCTCCGCCGGAGACGTTCCCGTTTGTCAGGTACGCCAAGCCAGAGCCACAGCAGGCCAGTTATCAGCAGCACAAGTCCGGCTCGCTGGATTGCCACGAACGCAACCGTGGCGTGTACCCCGAGCCACCCGATTGCTCCGGCTGCGGTGAGCACGATGCCTGTCGTGCGACGCAGGTCGGGCGGCCCGGTGCTGGTGCGGCCGTCCCCAGGTCGGCTCGGGGCAGCCCGTGGCAGTGCCGCCCGCGGTGGGCCCGATGGGCGGTTCAGTGCCGCGATGGCGCGCTGGCTAGCCCGCTCGGCCGGCGTCAACGTCGCGGAGGTCACCGAAGCCTGGCGCACGCAGGCTGGCCGGACTGGCTGCTCGCCTGCAGGCCGTGAACTGGCGTGCTTGCCCCCAGGCTGAGGCGCATTGGCCCGTGGCCCATGTGCCGCCCGCATGGGAACCGTTCGCCGCCTAGTCGCCTAGGCTCCGTGAGCGTCCGTGCGTTCCGTCAGGTCCGGCACTGTCCATAGTTCCTCAGTATCCCCGGGCTCTCCGCCGAAACATTGCCCGCCCGTAGCAGCCAGGGCCAGGCACTGTTAAGACGGGCGTGTCACGGTGAGGCTGACGACGTGGTCGAGGGGACTGACTTCGGCGCCGAGGCTGACTGGGAGGAAGCCGGCGTTGCTGCCGGGCTGCTGCTCGCGGGTGCGGGGCTGCTGCTTGCCGGTGCGGGGCTGCTGCTTGCAGGTGCCGGGGTCTTGCTTGGCGAACTGGTGGGGGACGGCGAACTGGTCGGGGACGGCGAGCTGGGAGTCGGTGCCGGGCTGGGTGACGAGCGGTGCGGGGTGGCGTGGCTCGGCGCGGTCACCAGCCGCGGCGGCTGCACTTGGTGAGTGCCGGGCGTGAACAGTAGTGCGACCGCCGCGCCGGCGACGGCAGCGACCGTGACCAGGCCGCCGACGGCGGCCCCGCGCATCACCGCGCGCCGGTGCCTCGACCGCTTCCATTCCGTCGTCCGCCATGCGCTCAGATCGGCTGGCAGGGCGGCGCGCTGGGCTGCCCAGCTGTTGAATGGCGCAGCGGCCATGCCGAGCGTCGGGAACAGCAGCAGCCCGGCCAGCAGTATGCCGGCGAGTTCGGTTGCCCGGCTCAGCGCGAAGCCGATGCCGAGCAGGCCGAGCAGGGCGAGCGCAGACTCAGCCCAGTTGGCCCGCAGAGCCTCCCACCACTTCTGCTTCTCGCTGGTCTTCGGAGTGCGCAGGAAAGCGGCCTTGCGGGCAAACAGCGCCAGCACCGAAGCGCGTGCTACCACCAGGGAGGTGGATTGCCAGATGAAGAACGCCCCGAGCGCGTCGCGCCAGGAGGCCCCGGTGCCACGGCGCAGCAACGCGACCGCTCGGACGAGCCCGAGCAAAACCAGTACCGGGACGGTCGCGACCAGGAACGCGGTGAGCTTTCTGAACAGCTCACCGCCTCCCAGAGCCAGGTTCGCTGCTCCGGCCAGCAGAAATACCAGGAACAGCAGGCCGAGCATGTCGCCATACCATTGCAGGCCGCCAGAAAGGTAGGACCAGCGCTGGCCGATGCTCATCCGGTTCGCGGGCGTTTCCCGGCCCGGTAGCAGCGAGCGCCAGTGCATGCGGAGGATCTGGATGCCGCCAAAGCACCACCGGTACCGCTGGCCCTTCAGCGCCTCGAAGGTGAGGGGCATGATGCCCTTGCCCCAAGATTCGTCCACGTGCAGCCCGGAAAAGCCTGCGCGCGCCAGCCGAAGCGAGAGTTCGGCATCTTCGGTAATGCACCACTCGTCCCAGCCGCCGAGTTGCTCCAGCGCGACCCGGCGGATCAGGCCCATGGTACCGGCGAAGATCGCTCCGTCGCGCTCGTTCCTGGACGGCTGCGAGACGGCGAAGAAGTACGAGTAGGAGTAATAGAGCCGACGGTAGTAGCGCGCCCGGTGCCAGCCGCGGTAGTCCTGCGGGGCCTGGGTGAAGCCGACCCACGGATCGGCGAACAGCGGGGCACACCGGCGCAGGAAGCCGGGTGCAAGCTGGTAGTCGGAGTCGATCACGCCGATGATCTCGGCACGCGGGTCGGTCATCTCGCGCAGCGCGTAGTTCAGCGCCCCGGATTTGTAACCGGGCCAGTTTTCCAGGTGCTTGAACTTCGCGCCGTGCCGCGCGCACCACGCTTCGAGTGGTCGCCAGAGCGCCTCCTCGTCGGTGTTGTCGTCGATCACGATCACTTCGTAATTCGGGTAATCAAGCAGCAGCAGGGCGCGGAGCGTGTCCAGCACCATGTCAGGTGGCTCATTGTGGGCAGGCACGTGCAGGCTGATGAACGGCAGGTCATCGTCGCGAACGCTGCCCGGCTCGGCCCTGACCAGCCGTCTGCGCCAGTGTTCCGAGCCCAGCGCGTCGCAGATCTCCCACAGGTAGGCGCAGGCCAGGACCGCAGCGAACAGCTCGAACAGCCAGAGCAGCAGCCCGCCGGCCGTACTGGCGGCGCCGAGATGGCTGTCGAAGGTCCACTGGAGAACGAACGCGAGGTACACCACGAACAGGAAGATCGATGATGACCAGCACAAGTGACCGCGAGCGTTCCACCGCCTCGTGACAGGCAGCCAGATCAGGCTTGACACGGCCAGCCCGGCTGCGCCCTCAATCGCGAGATGCTGGGAATCGCCCAGCAGGCGCAACGCAGCGACGACTACCGCGGCGAGGACGGCTGTGCCGATGATGGCAAAGCTGAAACGCCGGGTAGCTGGCCAGGCGCCGGACGTGCGGGCGCGGCGGCGAGACTGGACGAGCAGTCCGGCGGTACCGATCGGAGCGGCGATGATTCCGGCCAGAACAAGCGCAGCGAGCACTGCGTCCTCTCCGAGTTCTCGAACCCGTCTGGGTCCTGCGGGCTGCCTGGGCATCGGCGGGGTCTAACCGGGCGTGCCCGGGCTATGACCCCGCGTACTGCCCAGTTAAACCGACGCTATGCACCACTTTTGCCGAGCAAGCCGCTGACCTGCATGTTTGCCACCAAGGACTTGGGCACGGCGACATCTTGTGGTAAACGAGACCCAAGCTGGCAATACGCCTGATGGGGCCGCCAGGAGGGATCAGCCGACCGAAGATCAGCTGGACGGAGCCGTGATCGTCATGGGAGACCCGCGATGACGGAAGGTCTTGTCTTCACGTCGCGGCTTGCCGGCCGCCGTCTGCTCGGCAGCGACGGCTTGTCCATCGGCCGGGTGCGTGATGTGGTGATCTTGCAATCAGTGCCGGGCGAGCCGCCGCGGGCGCTCGGTCTGGTCGTGACAGTGCAGCGGCGGCGCATCTTCATCAGCCTTGGCCGGGTAGCGGAGATTTCTGTCGACGGCGTTACCCTCGACGGCAGCAACGTGGACCTCGGCAGATTCAGCCGGCGGGCCGGGGAGATCCTGGCCTCTCAGCTCTACGACAAGCCGGCTGGCGACGGCGTGATCCTCGACGTGGGGATCGCCCACTCCGGCGGGGGGCGGGGCGGCTTTGAAGTCAGCGTCCTGGCTGTCGGGCGCCGCCAGGCGCTGCTGCGGCATTCCGGCACCATCGTGCCGTGGGACAAGTACCCGGAGCTATTCGACTCGGCCGGGGCGGGCGAGCAACTGGCCGCGCTCCGCGACCTGCACCCGACCGATCTGGCCAGCGTGGTGGAGTCCCTGCCAGCTGCCGGCCGGCGCCAGGTAGCCGAGGCGCTGCAGGACGAGGAGCTCGCCGACGTGCTGCAGGAGATGCCTGAGCGCGACCAGATCCGATTCCTGGCGGGCCTCGGCTCCGAGCGCATTGCCGACGTCATCGAGGCGATGGAGCCAGATGATGCAGCCGACCTGCTCGCGGAGATGCCGGGCGAAGAGCGCGCTTCCTTGCTCTCGGCGATGCCCGGAGAGCGTGCCGATGACCTGCGCCGGCTGCTCAGTTATGGCGCGACCACAGCAGGCGGGCTGATGACGTCCAGGCCACTGATCGTGACCCCGGAGGCACCAGTGGCCGAGGTACTGGCACGCATCCGCCAGCCAGCCAAGGGCGCGACCGAGGCCGCGCAGGTCTACGTCTGCGAGCCTCCTGCCGTCACGCCGACCGGCCGCTACCTCGGCACCGTCGGCTTCCAGCGGCTGCTGCGGGAGCCCCCGTCCGCGCCGGTAGGCCAGTGCATCGAGGACCCTAGCTTCGTGCGGCCTGACCTAGCGGAGCGGGAGGTCGCCACCAAGATGGCCGCCTACAACCTGGTCGGTGTCGCGGTATGCGACGACGCCGGCCGGCTTGTCGGCGCCGTCACTATCGACGACGTGATTGACCGCCTGTTGCCAGCTGGCTGGCGCAACCGAGGAGCGTGAGATGAACCCGACCCGGCGCCTCATCGAGCGAGGCGAACTCGAGGTCCCGCGCGGCATCGCTCCGCGGGTGGGGTCGCGCTACGACGCGGATGCATTCGGCCGCCTCTCTGAGGCGATCGCGAGGTTCCTCGGTACGGGCCGGTTCCTGGCGGGCCAGACGGTGCTCGTCGTGGGCTGGATCATCCTCAACACCGTGGCCTTCGCGCACCACTGGGACCGCTACCCGTTCATCCTCCTGAATCTCGCGTTCTCGCTGCAGGCCGCATATGCTGCGCCGTTGATCCTGCTTGCACAGAACCGGCAAGATGACCGGGATCGCGCCACCGTGGAGCGCGACCGGCAAGTGGCCACCCGCACCCAGGACGACACTGAGTACCTGGCCCGCGAACTGGCGTCGGTACGGCTGGCTCTGGCCGACGTGGTCACTACCGCCGACTTGGCTCACCGGCTCGATCGGCTGGAGAAACTGATCACTGACAGGTGACCGGCCACCGATCTGGCTCGCGCCAACGGGCACTTGCCGACCTTCTGCGGGCCGAGCGTGCAACCATCGTGACCTCCGGGTGAGCACCCATGCAGCAACCGCGTCGGCGGTGACCGCGTCAGTTGTCGGAGGCGGAGCCCCCGCGAAACATGCTGGCGGTGGCGATAACCGTGCCAAGCGGGAGCAGCGTCAGGGCTGGCAGCCATCCCGGCGCCAGGCGGATGAGGGCAGCTCCGGCGGACGCGCCCGCCACGAAGGCGACGAGCACGCTCGCGTCACGCCATCGTCCGGCCGAACTGCCGCCCCCGATCAGCCCGGCCAGCACCCCGGCCAGCACCCCGGTCAGATGGGTGGACGACATGTCGCCCAGCCGCCTGACGGCCGCACTCTGCATGCCCATCGCGGCCGCGAGCAGCACGAGCAGCGCGAGCTGCCAGCCTTGCCGCTGGCGGTCAGCCTCCCAGCCCGCGGTGAACCCGAGCAGCAGGCAAAGTTCGGCGCAGAGGGCTGCCGTTACCGCCGGTGACCAGGTCGTGAATCGGCCCCGCGCCGCGATCGGGGCGCCGATGAGCACTCCCGCCGAGTAACCGGCCAGCGCGAGCCCGCTCCGCAGCGCAGGGCCATGCTGCGTGCTAGCCGCGGCTAGGCCGAGCAGCACCAAGTTGCCCGTGATCACGCTACTGAAGACCTTCCCGAGCGCCAGGAACGAGGCGACATTGACGGCTCCGGATCCGACGGCGAGCAGTACGACGAGGCCGTCCCTGACGCGCTGGCCGGCCTGCCCGCAGCAGGCCCCGGTCCCGGCGTTATTGCCGTTCATCGCCCGCCTCTCCGGTTGCTGCCTGCTAGCCGGTCGCTCCTTAGGACCTACTCGGAGCCGGGCCGATCGCGGTCATCTGGCCGCTCCTGGCCGCCTTCCTTGCGTCGATCCAGGAGTCCACGATGGCCCAGTGCAGCCGCAGCCATTCCCGCCGGTCCTCATCAGCGTCGGGTACCGTCGCGGCGGGCTCGTACCACCACCTGACGGTCATCGGCCGGCCAGTCACCGGCAGGGCTCGCCAGACAGTGGCCGGGCTCACCAGGTCTTCGAGGCCGGTGTGGGCGACGATTGCTACACCCAGGTCCGGCCGCCCGGTCAGGCAAGCAAGGACGCCGGACGGCCGTGGCGGCAGCACGTTCGGGTTGCTCTCGGCATCAGCTGCCGCCTGCCGGCGGCCAGCCCGGCTGAGCCTGACGATGGCACGCCGGTGCCTGACGGGCGTCCAGTTGCCGCCCTCGGGAAACAACAGGATCGCATCGTCGGAGTCCAGGTCACGGGCAAGCTCAGTCAGGCGACTGGCCATCCTGGCGCCGTCGCCTTGCCTGATGAAGCAGCAGGGCAGCCGGCCGAGGATCAGATCGAGCCCTGGATCCCACTGGAGTTCCTCCCTCAGCACGATCGCCGGGCGCCGCTGATAGCGCGACATCAGCATGTGGACGAGCGCAAACGAGTCGCCGGGCCCGCCGTGCCTGGCCAGGACCAGCAGCGGACATCCGGCGATGAGCTCCTGGTCGGGTGGCTCCTGTACCTCGACGGCGAACCCGAGCAGTGGTCGCGCTGCGCCGACTAGCACCGACAGGACCCGCCTCAGAAGCTTCTGGTGCGACCGCGACCAGCGGGCCTGGTCTCGCCACTTCGCCATCGGGTGCCGCAGCCAGAGGACCGCGCAGCTGAGCACCAGGCTGACGTCGATGACCAGGTAAAGCGCGCCGAACAAGGCGAGTCGCAGCAGCCGGCGACGCCGGGTCAGTGGCGCGACAAGCCCAGCCACGGCAGCCGTCGCCAGCAACAGCAAGGCCGCCGCGATTCCCAGCGGCAGCCAGACCGGGTCGATCGCCGTTCGCCGGAGCGCCCTCGGCGGCGGTCTCACGCGATTTCCGGCAGGCTGGACAGGTACTCCGAGGCAGCCTGATAGCCGCGCTGGATGCGGCTGGCGACGGCCTTGGAGTGCCGGTAGCGCATAGAAATCAGCGGCAGTTTTTCCTCGCCGCTCGGCAGCACGTGCACTCGCACGTCGCCGGGCAGGTCAGCCATCTCCTCAACGAACCGGTGCCGTCTGGCCAGCTCGAAGGAGGTCAGGCAGACGTCCCATAGCGAGCGGGGCGGCGTGAGCGGCTGCTCGATGCGGCCGACATGCAGCACGTAGATCTCGGTCGCCCCGAGCGCCAGCGCGCGCCCGATCGGAATGGAGTGAACCAGCCCGCCGTCCAGAAAATGCTCCCCGTCGACCACAGCCGGCGGCAGCAGGCCCGGTACCGCAGCCGACGCCATGACTGCGTCGGCAAGGTTGCCCTGGCTGAACCAGTGCGCGCCCGCCTTCTCGATGCTGGCGGCAACGCACTGGAATTCGACCGCGAGTTCCTCGAACGTGGCTGGCAGGTGAGTTGCCAGCAGCTTGCGTAGCGGCGCGGGCGAGTACAGATGGGTCCGGTACTTGGCGAGGGTCCCCGCCCGGGCGAGCACGTTGTCAGTGAACATCCCGCCCTCGGTGAGAGAGCCCCACAGGTCAGCGAGAACCGCGACGCCAGCCGGGGTCGGCTTGGCAGCGATCGCCGCGCCGTTGATCGCGCCGACGCTGGTTCCGACAACCAAACCTGGCTGAATCCCGGTCTCCAGCAGCGCGCGCAGCATGCCGACCTGGGTAGCACCCAGTACCCCGCCGCCGCCGAGCACTATCGCCGTGCAGCTAGCCGGCGGCGGAGTGTCAGCGTGCATCTGCCTCACCATCGAGTCCGGGCCGCCGATAGCTTTCCCGGCACTGTCAGGCGTAAACCGGCACGCTGCGGGCAGTTGGCGGCATCTGTGCAGGAAGGTATGGCGAACGCAACGATGATCGCTACCAGCAGTTGGTGGGAGCAAGCTGCATGCCGGTCAGCCGATCCCGACCTCTTCTTCCCTGTTTCTGCAGGCAGCGCCGGGTTTTCGGAGCTGGCCGCAGCGAAGTCGGTGTGCGCGTCCTGCGCTATCCGGCGGCGATGCCTGGAGTACGCGCTGGATACCAGGCAGGATCACGGTGTGTGGGGCGGCACCAGCGAGGACGAGCGGCGCGCAATTGTGGCGAGCCGGTCGCGGGATCGGCTCAGCCGGGTCGGCTGAGTCGCTCACTGAGCGTCAGCCGGGGGCGGACCGCCGATTCTGAGAACGAGCATCGTCAGGTCATCGACAAGCACGCCGTCGCAGAAGTCAAGGACGGCGGTACGGACGTCAGCGACGATGTCTGCGGCAGGCCTGCCTGGCAGCTGGGCGAGGCAGTCGCCGAGACTGTCCTCGAAATAGGTCGACTGGTGGCTGCGCGCGTCAGTGAGGCCATCGGTAAAGAAAAACAGCACGTCTCCGGCGGACAGGTCGAGTTTCAGCGTCGCCGGCTCCGGATCCGGGAAGATCCCGAGCGGAACGCCGCCGCCTGGCAGCACCTGCACGCTGCCGTCTGGTTTGACCAGGATCGGCGCCGGATGACCGGCCGTCGCAAGTACAACGCGCAGGCTGTCCTGCTGCCAGCTGAGGTGTGCTGCACTGGCCGTCACGAACCGCCCGCCGAACTCCTCAGCGAGCATGATGTCGTTAGCGCGGCACAGCACGTCAGCCGGGTCGCCGTTCCAGTGCGCGAGCACTCGGATGGCGTGCCGGGCTGCCGCGGTAGCAGCCGCCGCGTCCTCGCCCTTCCCGCATACGTCCCCGATGGCGACACCCCAGCCGCCGGGCGTCGGATACGCGTCGTAGAAGTCGCCGCCTACCTCGCGGCCGCGAGTCGGCGACAGGTGCGCCGACGCGATCTCGACTCCCGGCACCGGCTTGAGAACTGGGGGCAGCAAGCTTGCCCGCAAGGCGTCGGCCGCCTCAGTTCGCCGTCTTAGCATCCTGCGCCCGGAAATAGCGAGGCCAAGCAGCGCGCCGACTTCCTCAGCTAGCGCGGCGTCGGCGAGCCCGAACTGGCCGTCGCCCGCGCGCCGGACCATTGTGAGCACGCCATAGCGGCGAGCGCCATCGGTTATCGGCACGCCCACCAGCGAAGTAGCACCGAGCAGGGTCAGGAACGGCGGGCCGTGCTCGCTCGCGCCGAGCGCCAGTTCGTCGGCCACGTGGGTGAGCAGCAGCATCTGTCCGGATTCCTGCACCTGCTCGGGCACAGAGCCCGGCGCGGGATCGGATGTCGCCATGGCGTGCGCCAGGGCGGTCGACTCGGGATCGTCGGGACCCGCTATGTAGTGACGCCGGAGCTGCCCCCGGCGGCGCAGGTCAACGATGACCCAGGTCGACACACTCGCCGACAGCAGCCGGGCGCATCGCTGCAGCAATACTGATTCGCTGATACTGGCGCCCTCAAGCAGCAACCTGGCGGCAGCAGCAAGCAGATCGAGCCTGCTGGCCGCGGTAGCTACTACAGCCGCCTCGGCGGCCGCGCTCGCATCGCCAGTCTCGGTCGCCCTGGCAATGCCGGCGGGCGGGGCATCCTGGTGAGCTTCAGGACTGAGGGCAACCAGCAGCCGGCCGGCGTCGCCGCGCATGCGGACGGGCCCGATAACCAGTTCGCTACGGACCACGCCCGTGGCTCCAGCCATGCCGCATGTCAGCCTGGCAGGCTTGCCGGTACGTCCGACGGCGGCCAGCTGAGAGCGCAGGGCCGCCCTGGCGGCGGGCTCGACCAGCGCCATCAGCGGTTTGCCGGTGGCATAGCCTGGTCCCACTCCGAGTACTTCGCATGCGGCTGAGTTGGCCCGCAGCACAGTGCCTTCGCCGTCCACGACGTACAACGGCAGCGGAACAGCGGTGAAGACCGCGTGGAGCAGCCGGCGCTCGGAGTGGAGGCTGCTGAGCGCACGGCCATCGCCGCCGGAGCCGGCTGCGGCGCCATTCGCCTCGGCGAGCGCCGCGATGGCGCCGTCGAGGTCCGCTAGCGCCGCATCGAGCAGTGTCCGCGGATCAGCTCGTGGCAGGCTGGCCGCCTGTCGCAGCGCGGCCGCCCGCTCGGAGAATTCGGCAACCTCGCCTGCGGGCGCTGATCGGTCAGGCCCCGACATTCTGCACCAATCGTTGCGGTCGGTTTTCCATCGTATCCGGCTGTCCAGGTCAGCCGGCGGTTCGGCGCTTCCGGCTGGCCAGCCCGGCTAGCTGGCCAAGCTCGCCCCGGCCGCCAGGCCGGGTATGCGCGTCAATGACCCGTCTGGCCACCTCGGTGGCGCGCAAGTTGCTCCGCTGGGACACACCGCGCATCCGGTCGAGCGCCTCATCTGCGGTGCAGCCCAGGGCGTGCATCAGGATGCCTTTAGCCTGGTCGACGACCGCGCGGGCATCTGCCGCGTCCCGGAGCTGCGCAGCCACCCGGCGGGATTCGTCGTAGTCCGAGACCGCGCCGACCAGAGCACCGCCGTAGGCCACGAGCAGCTCGGCTAGCTGGAGCTGGCTCGCTTCGACGGCACGCGGCCGCAAACCGAAGAGCGACAACGCGACGACCGTCTCGCCGCGACGGCCCAGTGTGACGGTGCTGCGCACGCCGATGCGCAGCGCGGCGGCGGCGAACTCCGGCCAGCGCGTCTCGGTCAGAGTGTCCGCGCAGCTGATCGGACTTCCGTCGGTAACGGCATCGATCAGCGGCCCGCGTCCGCTAGCGACCTGCATTGCCACCAGACGCGCTGGCTCGGGATGACTGGATGCCTGGCTAACCATCTCGCCGTCGCGCCAGACAGTGATATTCGCGGCGGCGCAGCCGGGTACCTGAGTGGCAGCAAGCGCGGTGAGCTGGCTGAGTGATCGCTCCTGCGTTGCCGCGGCGAGGCTGAGGAGCGCGGCGGCGCGATCGGGAAGATCAGAGCCGGGCACTGGCAGTACCTCCGGTTACTGGCGAGGCTGACCGCCCGCCTTCGCCTGGCCAGCCGCTTTGGCCTGGGCAAGGACGCCCTCGTCCACTGTTTCGTACAGCGTGAGCTTGTCGGCAAGCCCGGTAATCCACAGCGTCTTGGTGTAGCGATACCGCGCCCCGGCGAGTGCCAGGGTTCCGCCTGCCGCCTCAGCTTTCTTCCAGTGCCCGACAATAACTGCGAGGGCGCTGGTGTCGAGGAAGTCGACGTGCGTCAGGTCGAGGATAATCCGGGTATGAGTGCTCTCAGCCGCGCTCAGGCACTCGTCGAGTTGCGGGCTCGTGACGATGTCCAGGTCGCCGCGAATCGTGATGACCATGCTGTCACCACGGCTCTGCGAGGAGAGCCAGGCCTCTTCCACGCTTTCCACGCTCCACCCCCGGGCAATTTACTCTCGCATTAACGGTATACCGGGTCATCGTAAAGGCGCGCGCCCGCTATGGCCCGCCGCATAGACCGTAATCCGGCGGGAACGTACGAAGCGGGCCGGCAGCGGCGGGCGCGGCAAGGGGCAGGAGAGCAGGTGTTGAGCAACCAGGCCGGGAGTGATGCCGGGCTCAGCCATGTGTCCTGGTTCTACCGGACGCAATCTGACTACCTTGCTGCGATCGAGGAGTTCGTCCGGGCCGGGCAGGCCTGCGGCGAGCCGGTGCTCGTGGCCGTTCCCGCTGTCCAGCTGCCACGAGGTTGGGTCCTGCCTACGGGCCCGCACGTGGCCCTGACAGACATGGCGGCCATGGGCAGTAACCCGGCGCGGATAATCCCGGCGCTGAACGCTTTCTGCGCGCGCTACCAGGGACAGCGCGTCAGGTACCTCGGTGAGCCGGCCTGGGCTGGCCGGTCCGATGCAGAACAGCAGGAAACGGCACGGCATGAGGCGCTGCTCAACCTGGCCTTCGCGGATGCGGAGATCAGCATCTTCTGCCCCTACAGCGCGCTGCTGCCAACGTCGGTGATCGCCGAAGCCCGCAGCACCCATCCGACGACGCGCACCGACGGGACTGAATCCGCCAGCATGGACTACCTGGGACCGGCGGAATACCTGGCGAAACTGGACAGGCCGCTGAGAGTCCCTGCTGCCGCGCAGGCGCTCGAGTACCGGCGCGACCTGCGGCCGGTGCGTGCACTCGTTGCCGTTGTCGCGCAGCGCGCGGGCCTCCCGCCAGCGCGCTGCACAGATCTGGTCATCGCCGCGAGTGAAGTGGCGGCCAACACGTTGCGGCACACCCGCAGTGCGGGCACGGTCCGGCTGTGGGCCACCGACAGCGAGGTGCTTTGCCAGTTCGAGGACTCCGGCTTTATCGCCGATCCGCTGGCCGGCCACTGCCGTCCCACTGGTGATCTTCCCGGTGGCCAGGGCCTGTGGCTCGTGAACCAGCTCTGCGATCTAGTTGAAATCAGGACTAGCGAACTTGGCACGACCGTCCGGCTGCACATGTACTGCCGGCTGTAGGAGCGGTCGGGCCGGTCCGGCAACCTTGCCGCCGCGCGTTTGCCGTCAGCGAGCCGGGTAGCTGCCCAGCCGTACGGGCGAGCAGCTTGGAGTCCAGATGAGTTTGCCGGCAGGTCAGCAGCGGATACTCGACGGCATTGCCGAGACCTTGCGGCTGACCGAGCCGCGGCTGACGGTCATGTTCGCGATCTTCACGCGGCTCGCCAAGAACGAGCCTCCGCCGCGTGGTGAGCAGATATCAGTTCGCAGGCGCGGCGCCTTGCTGGGAGCACCTTGGCAGCCGCTGGCATGGCGCCGCGGCCTGGTCTGGCGGCGCCTGCTGATCATCAGTCAGGTGGCGATTGCGGTCGTCGCGCTCTCCGCGCTGGCGTACGTCACTTCTCATGGCGCCGCCGGGTGTGGCGACATGCAGCAACTGCATGCGGACGCCAGCTATGCTCCGCGCCTGCCGGCTTGTGTGGCGCCCGGCTCATCCGGGTTCCGCTTGGCCGGCAAGTAGACCAGCGTTCGCGGGCTCAGGGCTTCAGCGGGGGACTCGCCGGATCAAGGAGCCCCCGTTCCTTCAGCCAGCCGTACAGCGGGGTGGCCTCCGGATAGTGGCCCCATGCGTGATTCCCGTCCTCGCCGTCGATGCCGCCCAGCAACTGCTGCCGGATGGGCGTCAGGTGGTCGAACCAGCCGCTCATCCGCATCGAAGCGATGTCATCGCGGATGGCGGTCCACCGGTAGGTGTAGCCGAAGAACACGGCCTTGCGGGTGTGCTCCGAGTAGTTACGTGACCGGGCATGCCATATCCGGCGGTCGAAGAACACGACGTCACCGGGCTCGGCAGTCACCTCGACAGCGCCTTCGGGATCCGGCCACTCGATGTCGCGCCGCGGCGGGCCGTCGACCCGGTTCGTCAGGTGGCTGCCTGGCACGACTTTGAGGTTGCCGCGGCCGGGCTCGGAGACGTCGGAAAGCCAGTACGCCAGCTTCACCGATAGCCGCGGCCGTGGGGTCGTCTCGATCTCGCGGTTTTGCCTGCCTCCGTCCTGGTGCCAGTCAAACCGGAACGGCAGGTGGGCTCGGAGCGGCGGATGGACATCGAGGTGCGAGTGGTAGATGTGGATGTTCCAGCCGAGTACCGACCAGACATAACGAAACGTGGCCGGGTGGTCGATCAAGCGGACGAGATCTGGGCAGTTCGTGACGGCGCTGAGCATGTGCATCGAGCCGTCCGGCCGGAGCGAGCCGGCCTTGGCTGCGGTGGCGTATACCTGGTCGAGCGCGTCGCGGGCGGCCGCGACCTCATCCGGACGAAGCGCACCCGGGATCATCAGGTAACCATCGCGATCGAACCTGGCCCGTTGCTCAGCTGTCACCGGCTCGGCTGGCGCTGCGATCACCGGCATTTTCGGGCTTTGTGTCATTGGCCGCGTCATTGCTGCTTCTTTCACCGTCGGATCTTGGGCCCCGAAGGGGTGATGTGCACCGCGGGCTGATGGGCCGTGCTGCCGCATGAAAGGCGAGTACCGTCCTTGATGAGCAGCATCCTGACGTAGTTCGGGAAGTAGCCGATGCTCAGCCGAGTACCAGACGGCATCGTCGATCCGTTCATTACCACCGCGTCCGATCCGTCAGCCAATGTCTTTGGGTGGATGACCGGGCCGAGGCTGACCGACGCGCCACGCGCGGGGCGGCAGAAGGTGCCGACGGTGACCAGGGCCGGTATGCCGTGCCGCTTCAGGGCCTGGCGTAGCGCGCTGGGATCCAGCTGGTACTGCTGGCCTTTGCGCAGGATCAGCGTGGTGCTGTCGCCCGGGCCGTTGGTCACCGAGAACGCGGTGAGCTTAACCGGACCAGAACTCGGTGGCGGCAGGTTGCCGGAGATGGCTGGCGCGACTGGCCCGCCCGAGGTCAGCGTGATGGCCGCGGTTGCTCCCACGGTTGCGCAGGCCGCCGCCGTCAGCCCCGACAGCCGGCGGCGCCGGCGGCCGCGGCTGTTGGCAAAGACTTTCTCCACCGGCATGTCCATGCGTAGCCCGGAGAAAGACTCGCGCACCTGGTACATGACGTCGTCGTGCTCGTTCATCGGATGACCTCCGTTGCGTTGGAAACGGTGTTGGCGCGTGGAAGATCTCGGCGCAGCGCCGAGACGGCGCGGGACAGGTGCGCTGTCACAGTCCCCGGTGCGATCCCGATGACCTTCGCGGTGGTCTCGGTGTCCAGATCGAGGAAAATTCGCAGCGCGAGCACCTCGCGCTGACGGGCAGGCAGCCGCCGCAGCGCCGCGATCAGCGCGGGGTCGACGCCGTCGCCAAGGCCAGTCGCAGCGGCGGCATCGTGATCGGCGAGGGGCACCTCGCGGTGCCGCCGCCGCCACCATGACACCCCGAGGTTCAGCGCGGTCCGCACCACCCACGCCTGCGGGGCGGCATGCCGGCGCACCTTTCCCCATGACATCCAAGCCCTGGTAAAGGCTTCGGCGACCTGTTCCTCAGCCAGCTCGCGGTCACCGGCGACCGCGGTCACCGCTCTCAGGCAGGAATCCCTGCTGGCCCGGTAAAAGTCCGCGAACTCGTCGTGTTCGTGCCCCATACCCTGCAAACGCGCCGGGCAGCCGATTCACTTACCGGCGGTCAGATTCGCACGACGGCAAAGGACGACGGTGGCAGCACGGCAGCATCGCCCTCGACCGCGACATCGGCTGTCGACGCCGCGAGCAGGCGCCCGCCGGCCGTGGCAAGCGGGAACCTGGCGGCGGACGGCCCGAGATTGGCGAGTACCCGCAGCCGCCCGCGGCTGATCATCAGCCAGCGTGCCGCCTCATCACAGGTGACATCCATCCGCTCTAGTCGCGGATCAGTCAGCTCCGGCCAGCGCCGCCGCAGCGTTATCAGCTCTCGGTACCAGTTCAGCAAATCTCGGTGCGGCTCGGCATCGAGTTGCGACCAGTCCAGCTTGGAGCGCAAGTAGCTGGCCTCGTCCTGCGGGTCGGGTACCTGATCGGCAGCCCAGCCGTGCCTGGCGAACTCGGCCCGTCGCCCGTCAGCCACCGCCTGGCCAAGCTCAGGGTCAGTGTGGTCGGTGAAGTACTGCCACGGTGTTGTCGCTCCCCATTCTTCGCCCATGAACAGCATTGGCGTGAACGGCGCGGTCAGCACGAGGCCTGCCGCAACCTTGAGCAGTCCGGGCGGCAGCGTGGCAGAGATCCGGTCCCCGGTGGCCCTGTTGCCGATCTGATCATGGTCCTGGAGATAGCAGACGAAGCGGTCGGCAGGCAGCCGGGTGACTTCTACCGGACGACCGTGCGAACGCCCGCGGAAGGACGACCAGCTGCCGTCATGGAAGAAGACCCTGCGCAGCGTCTTGGCCAGGGCAGCCATGGAATCGAAGTCCTGGTAATAGCCCTGCCGCTCCCCGGTGAGAGTTGCATGCAGGGCATGGTGGAAGTCGTCGTTCCATTGCCCGGTCAGGCCGTAGCCACCTGCCTGGCTGGACGTGACCAGCCGCGGGTCGTTCGCGTCGGATTCGGCGATCAGCACAAGCTCGCGGTTCACCGACGCTGACACCGCCCGCACTTCGGCCGCCAGTTGCTCGAGCAGATGAACCGCTCGATTATCAGAAAGCGCGTGTACCGCGTCCAGCCGCAACCCGTCCAGGTGATACTCGCGCAGCCACATCACCGCGTTGTCCACGATGAATGCTCGCACTTGATCGGAGCCCGCCTGGTCGAGGTTGACAGCCGGGCCCCAGGGCGTACTGTGCGCATCGGTGAAGTACGGCCCGAACTCGGCGAGCCGGTTTCCGATGCCGATGTGGTTGTAGACGACGTCAAGCACAACGGCCAGTCGCCGGGCGTGACAGGCGTCGACGAACCTCTTGAGCCCGTTGGGCCCGCCGTATGGCTCGTGCACGGCCCACAGGCTGATCCCGTCGTAGCCCCAGCCGTGCCGGCCAGGGAAGGCGGCCACCGGCATCACTTCTATCGTGTCGACCCCGAGCGCAGCCAGGTGATCGAGGCGCTTGATCGCGGCATCGAACGTGCCCTCGGGGGTGAAAGTGCCGACGTGCATCTCGTAGAGCACAGCGCCGCAGAGCGGGACGCCGCGCCAGCCCTCGTCGGTCCAGCCGAATGCCGCCTGGTCGTAACACTGGCTCAGGCCGGCTGGACCGTCGGGCTGCCGGAGCGAGCGCGGGTCGGCGAGCCAGTCTCCGCCGTCCAGCCGGAACGCGTACCGGGCATCGGCTGCCGCGCCCGGCACCGTCGCGCTCCGCCAGCCGCTGGCTGAACCCGACTGGCCTTCTGCCGACATTGCGTGCGGCCTGCCTGCTACCTGCACCTCCACCTGTCGTGCGGCCGGAGCCCAGACCCGGAACTCCGTCATGCCCGCCTCGCTTGTGTCTGGCTGGCCCGGCGAGCATCCTCATCCGCCTCGGCTCGTATCAGCAAGGCCACGGGCAGCTGCCGCGTCAGGTCGCTGAGCATGAGCCGGGTACTAGCTATGACCGTGCTGGCCGCATCGGTAGTCGTGCTTTCGGCGGGCGGCGAGCTGGTAGCCAGGTATTCGGTGTCGGTGAGGGCGTCGCGCCAGCGGCCAGCCGGCACGGCGAGCTCGGTATCCCGCCAGCCACCGGACTGGCGCAGGCGCGCGGGAAGCCTGGTCGCCACGGTGATAGCTTGCCCGCCGCGGCAGAATGCCACCACATGCGCCGCCGCCGCGCCGCTCACGGTCAGCGGCTGGTAATCACCGGCGAACCAGCCGGGATGGTCCCGGCGCAGCAGCAGCGCCCGCGACGTCACCAGGAGCTTCGCAGCGTCCAGGAATTCCTGATCGACCGGGCTACCCGGGCAAGCATGCCCGAGTCCCGACAGCATCGACTGCCGGAGCTCGAAGTCGACTGGTCTGCGGTTGTCCGGGTCCACCAGCGCCAGTCCGGTGAGCTCACAGCCTTGATAGACGTCGGGCACGCCGGGCATCGTGAGCTGAACCAGCTTGGCGCCGAGGCTGTTCACCGCGGCGTCCGGCCCGATCCGGGCGACGAACGCGGCGACGCGTCCGGCAATCTCGCTGTCGGCAATGGCGCGCCGGAAGAAGCTGATAGCCGCCGACTCGTACCCGGAATCCGGGTCCGTCCACGAAGTTGTGAGCTTCGCTTCGCGCATCGCCTTGCGCAAGTAGGCAGTCAGCCGGTCGTCATCGATGGGCCATGCACCGACGATGGTCTGCCACATCAGGTACTCGGTGGGCGGATCGGGCGGCCTGGCGCCGGGCAGCCCGGAGGCGCGCGCGTGCCAGGTTGTGACCTCCTCCGCCCAGGCACTAGGCGATTCGGCGAGAACCGCCAGCCGGGCCCGCACGTCCTCCTGGCGCTTGGTGTCGTGCGTCGACAGCGTGGTCATGGTCGCAGGCCAGTCCTCGCTGAGCCGCCTGGCGAAATCGTGGAAGTCTGCCACGCTGCAGCCCGGCTGATCTGGATCGGCGCCGACTTCGTTGGCGCTGACCAGCCGGGTCCACCGGTAGGCAGCAGTGTCCTCGACCCCCTTTGCCTGAACTGCCGCGCAGGTTTGCTGGAACCGCACGATCAGCTCATCTCTGGTCGTACGGGAGTCTGCGGGCACGCCGCGGCCGAGCAGCAGGGCAGCTATCAGGTCAGCGGTTGCATGCAGCCGGACGGGCAGCCGACGCTTCGCCTCCGCCGCTGCCGCAGCCACGCGTTCGAGACTGGTACGTGGCGGGGCCTCGCCAGGTACCACGTACGCGCGGTAGACGTCGAATCCGGCCAGCAGCTCCGCCACGATGCTCGTCAGGTCGTCGGCAGGCGTGCGGGCAAGAGCGGGCTCGCTTATGCTGCCGAGCAGTCGGACAAGTCTGCTGACTTCCGCGCTCAGCTGCTGTCCCGCGGTCTCGCGGCGGGCAACCCGGGCTGCTGACGCGAAATCTGCGGGGCCGTCGGCGAACTTTGCGTACTGCGCGGCGAGTGGCTGCGCGCCAGCGCCGTCGGTGAACAACTGGCCCACGGTCGCGAGCGCGTCGTAGCCCGTCGTTCCCGCGCACAACCAGTCGGCGGGCAGTTCTTCGCCCGCCGCGAGGATTTTCTCGGCCACGATCCAGCTGCCGCTCGCAGCGGTGGCCAGCTGCTTGAGGTAGTCACGCGGATCTGCGAGCCCGTCAGGGTGGTCGATCCGCAGGCCGTCGATCAGGCCTTCGGCAACCAGCCCGAGCAGCAGGCCATGCGTTGCGGCGAACACGTCGGGTTCCTCGACCCTGATAGCGATCAGTGAGTTGATGTCGAAGAACCGCCGCCAGTTGAGCTCTGTTGCGGCAGCCCGCCAGGTGTCGAGGCGGTAGTACTGCGCCGCCAGCAGTTCCGGCATCGGCAGCCGCTCAGTTCCGGGCCGAACCGGCAGCACGTGCCCCTGGTAGCGCAGCACCGGCACATCGGCGTCGGCCTCCCCTTCCCCGCCAACGCGGTCGCTGCTACCACCGGATTCGCCGTGGCCGGGTTGTTCCCCGAGCCGGGACAGGCGTATTTCGTCGATGCACTGCCGCAGCGGTCTGGACAGGATCGGTAGCAGCATCCGGCCGCCCTGAACGTCCCAGTCGACGTCGAACCAGTGCGCGTGCCCGGAGTCCTGGCCGCCGGACAGTACCGACCAGAGCGGGCGGTTCAGGTATTCCGGTACCGGAATGCCCATGTGGTTCGGCACCACGTCGACGACCAGGCCGATGCCGTTACGCCCGAACCTGGCGGCAAGGTAGCGGAATGCTTCCTCGCCGCCGAGCTCAGCCGAGATGCTCGAATGATCGACGACGTCGTAGCCGTGCCGCGAGCCAGGCGCTGCCTGCAGGATTGGTGACAAGTAGGCGTGCGTGATTCCCAGCTCCGACAGGTACCCGGCCAGGTCGGCCGCCTCCATGAAGCCGAACTCTGGCGTCAGTTGCAGCCGGTACGTTGAGGCCGGCAGCCGGTACGCACGCCGGGATTCAGGGTGGGCAGACGGGGCAGCTGGCAGCATGACTGGCTGATCAGTCACGGCGCTGCAGGCTGTCATTGGTCGCGCCAAGCGGGTAGGTGAGTGCCTGCCAGGCGGTTCGGGTGGTCATGCGCTCCTCGTTCGGGCGTCGGCCGGGGGGCGGTCGGTTTCGGGCAGTTCGTCAGAGAACAGAACTCCCCACCCTAGATGCCCGCAAACGGGAGTTGCGGGGCGGGCCGTGCAGCGGGTGGACCTGCGTGAATCGACGTGCCGCGATCCGGCCCGTTGGCCAGTTACGGGCGCCCGTCCAGGCGCTTTATCGCGGCGCTGCATCCGGTAACGGCTGGGCCTTCAGTAATCATGGCGGCTGCCTTGGATTGGCTCAGGCTAGGCGGCTGGCCGGCACCGCGCGCCTCAGCGCCGTCGACGCTGAGACCAGGATCGGGCTCGTAAGGGTCCAGGGCGAGTTCGCCGGGCTCGTCATGCCTCGGACTGTGCCCTCCTGGATTGTGCAGCCGTTCGAGAGCTGCGTGCGGCAGTTGCGCGACATGCAGATCCCGGAACACCGGCGCCCTGGCCACGAGGATCACCCCGCCGACCATCGCAGCGATGCCAGCGAACTGAAGCGCTAGCAGCGGCGGGCTGACGTGTACGACGTCGCCGAACACTACGACACCGAGCACTATGCCAGCCGCCGGTTCGGCGGCGGTCACGGCTGGCAGCGAGGCGTGCAGCTGCGCGGCGCTGAACGCGTTCTGCATGAGCCACAGGCCGATGATGCTGGCCAGGATCGTCGCGTAACCGGGCCAGTGGACGAGCAGGCCGAGCGGGTGCCTGCCGTCGATCTCCTGGACGCTGAGGCGGGTGAAGGCGTCCGCGATACCGAGGAACAGGCCGGCTGCGGTGCCGGTGAGGGTGGCGCGCACGGTACCCGATCGCCGCCGGCCGAGCTGGACCAGCGCCACAGCGATCAGGGCGATGAGGCCGGCCGCTGGCCAGTGCGAGAAGGAGCCGAACGACAGGACTGGCGCGTGTACTGAGCGAGTCAGCGAGAGCGCGGCCACGCCCGCGGTCAGCAGAAGTGCACCGATTATCTCGGTCCGGCGGAGCGCCTGCCCGGACAGCGGCACCGCAAGGAACAGAGCGAAGATGAGGTTCGTACTGAGCAGGGGTTCGGTCACCGAGAGGTCGAGATGGCCGAGCGTCCAGGCAGCCACGAGGTAGCCGGCGACCATCACCGCGAGCCCCGCCAGCCAGCGACGATTATGGACTAGCCGGGCAATCAGCCCGAGCCGGAGGAACTGGGTACTGCGCACCTGCTCGGCCGCGTGCTGCTGCAGTACGAAGCCGAACCCTGACAGCATCGCTGCCACTAGGGTGACCGCAATGTACACCGGGTCCCTCTCATCTCGATGGGGCCGACTCCGCGCTGCGCCGTCGTCCGGCCAGCGCGTAGCCGGAACGTCGCCGTGCGTGACCGGCTAGGGCCGGTGCCCGTTCCATTGCGGTCATGAGCTGCCTCGCGCGCGATCACAGCGCTGCACACTCGAACCTGCCGACTGCATGTCCTGTCCAACGAGCTAAGTAGCGCCGAGGTTCTCCAGCGCACTGGTAGATACCAGAACTATGCCAGATGTTGACAGAGCGCGACAGGCAGCAGAAAACGGATCTAACACTCGAAAGTAGGGGCTTTGCGCAATATCGTACGGCTGGTGATCGGCAATCCGGGTGCTGCCCCATCAAGCCATGCTCTCGCATCTGGCCCCGCTGCCGGGCCGAGGACTGGCGAGATGGGTGACGCCGTCGAACGCTAGCTACTTGCTCGGCTGCGGAACGTTGCAGTGGACCTTCGGATTCGCGCCGACATAGTTCAGCGGGCCTGCCGCGATAGTGGCTGCCACCGTGCCAGCTTTCGCGCAGCTGACTTCGCCGCTGTAATAGTGCCGCTGCAATCCAGCGAATGTGCCAATGACTAGCCATACAACGAGCAAGATCCCGATGATCCGCATTGATGCCTCCGGTGAGGGGGGCGATCGCCGTGACCGCCTGCCGGGAGCTACCGTGACGGCCCGGACTTAAACGCCGCGACTAGGCCGGGTGCCGTTCGCTGACGGGCTGGCCGGGCGCGGGTCGCGGCGCCGTGTCTAGGCTTTCGGGTGGCCGGGCGCCGGGCTTCCGGGAGCATCCGCCTTAGCCTCCCGCTTCGCGGCGGCCTCGTGCCTGAGATGCCTGGCCAGAGCGGAACGCCGCGCACTCGACTGGTGCGAGATCGCGTTCACCAGGGTGCTGGTCATCCAGGAAAGCATCGGCGGCACCTGAGCATGCCACGTGGCCATGGTGTGCCCGTCGCCTGGCGTAAGGACGAGCGGCACGCTGGCCTGGTGCAGCTGGAGCTCTTGCCAGAAGAAGTTGGCGTTCGCCACATCCAGGTTGTTGCCCTTCCCTGCGCCAAGCCAGAACTGTGGCAGCCTGGCGCCTGGCGCCAGCGCTCGAACCTCGTCGATCGGGGTGTTCTCGGCCCGGAGCTTGGCGTTGTTCCCGAACGGGCTCACCGCCCTTGCCGGATTCAGCAGCTTGTTCCTGTACGGGGTGAAATAGCCGCTCAGCGAAGCCGCGGCTCCGTACCGGTACCTGAAGCGCAAGGCCATGTTCGCCGCGCAGAACCCGCCCTCGGAGTAGCCGGCGACGCCCCAGCCGACGCCCGGCGGCTCGACCCGGAGCATGTGCGAGACGGCTGCTGGGACGTCCTCGGCCAGGTAGGTCAGGTCCTGCGGACCGCCGACCTGGTTGAGGCATTGAAGCGAGATCGTGTTGCCGCCGTTGGCATCAGGCATGACTAGCACGGCAGGCTTGGCGCGCCCTTGATTGACCAGATTGTCAAGCGTGGCCTGGACGCCGACGACGTTGATCCAGTCTTGCGGTACGCCCGGCTGGCCGTGAATCAGCTCGATCACCGGGAACCTGTAGTCCCTGTACTGCGGGGCGAAATATTGCGGCGGCAGGTAGATATACACCGACCTGGTGATGTGGCTCAGCTTCCCGGCCACGTTCACGTGCACTGTGTAACCCTGCTGAAGCGCTAGCTTCAGGTAGACCGAATGGGCGTTGAAGGCCGGGCTGTGATCGCCGACAAGCAGGCGGCCTACGGGTACCCGCGGGCCGGAGTTCGGGCTGGCGTTGGAAAAGTCGGCGATCGCCGCGCCCCAGGTCTGGTAATAGCTGAAATATCTGTTTACCAGCAGAATGCCGAATTGAGCCGCCACCACGAAGGCCAGGCAGGCCGCGATGACGCGGAAGGCTGCCCGCCTGGCGATGACCAGCCACCAGACAAGGCCGCCGAAGAGCAGGATCAGCAGCACGAAGAGGAATGTGCTCTCCGGCTCTAGCATTCAGGCCTCCCGGTCGCTGAGCATCCTGGTCTCGCGGCGGTCTGAGACGAGCCGGGCCGCGAACGGGGGAGTCCCGGTTCCCGCACTTGACGTTGTGGGGGCCGCGACTCCGGTCGCATCACGTTCTTGATGCCCGGCATTCTCAGCGGGCCGCCAGGGCGAGATCAGCTAGTCCCGGTCGCTCGCCGAGTCCCACGGCGGGGGGTTCAGCGGAGGCATCTGCGCCACCCTCACCAGCCGGATCAGACGAGCCAACTAACTAACCCCGTTCGAGTACAGCGTTGCCACTTTACCGGCGCTGCCATCTCGGCGGTCGACCTGCCCCGTGACGTACAGCAGCCGGACGAGCACGACCTGTTATCAGGTTCCGTGGCGGCACCTACCCCGCTCAGCGCCGGTGCCTCGCCCCGCCGTGAGACATTGCGCGCCGGCCTGCGATCGAGGCTGGATGTTTGAGTCCTGCACAGCGGGCACAACGAAGCGCGGGCGGGTACCCCTCACCCGCCGCCCAGGGAGTGGATATGAACACGGCAGCGACGCCAATGACGGCGAAGCGGACCCGCGATCTCGACGAACTGCAGGACGCGGAGCTGCTCACGATGATCCAGTCGATGCCCCGCGGCAGCGCCATGCGTGACGCCGCCTGTGAGGTGCTGGTGACCAGGTACCGTCCGCTCGTCAGGTCGTGTGTGCTGCGGTACAAGAACAGCACCGAACCACACGAAGAACTGATGCAGGTCGGTTACGTCGGATTGCTGAAGGCAATCAACAACTTCGATCCCGCCGTCGGCAGCAGCCTGGCCGGCTACGCGCAGCCTTGCGTCAGCGGTGAGATCAAGCGGCACTTCCGGGACAAGCGCTGGCAGGTGCACGTCAAGCGGTCGCTTCAGGAGCTACGTCTCGAACTGCGGAATGCGGCCGCCCAGCTGACCGGAGAGCTAGGCCGGATGCCGACCGACGCTGAGCTCGCCAGGCACCTGTCTGTCAGCGACGCTGACGTGCGCGAAGCGAGGCAGGCCGACCTGGCCTTCCAGGCGGCTTCGCTCGATTCGCCGGTCACCACCCAGGAGGGTTCGGCCAGCCTGTCTGACCTGCTCGGAGACGATGACCCCCAGCTGGAGCACGTGATCGACATGCAAGCGGTGTGGGCGCACTGGAACGGGTTGCCCGACCGTGAGCAGCAACTGCTCCTCATGCGCTTCTACGGCAACATGACCCAGACCGAGATCGGCGAACAGCTCGGCATCTCCCAGATGCACGTATCCAGGCTGCTTGCCGGGGCACTCTCATATCTGCGGGCGCATCTCGTCGAGTCGGTGCCGGCATGAGCTGGCGCGCCAGGCAGGAGACGTCAGCGAAAGGACTGCGCCGGTGAAGACCGCGACGGCACTCACGGTAGCTGCGATTGGCGCCATCCTTGCCTTCGCCGTGACCGCTGAGCCATCTTTCTTCAACTTCCACGCGGCTGGCTGGGTGCTCATGCTGACCGGCATAGTCGGCGCAGTCCTCCCGCGCCGTAGCTACGGCTGGCTGCGCCGCAGGCTCGTTCTGGACGCTGGCGGCAAGCAGCGCAAGGAGATCGACCTGAGGCAACGGCACTTCTCCAAGCTGCTGGTCCCCGGCGGCCTGATCACGGAAGGCCGCGACGCGAGCCGTGACACCACGCCGGTGACGAGCGACACCATCGAGGAATTCATCGAGGAATGACACCATTTGGCCCGCGGTGCATGCGCCATTGTTTGTGCGCACGCGCCGCGGGGCATATGCTTGGCTAGCGGTGTCTACGAAGCAGGCACGCCCTCACGCCAGTTTTGGCGTATGCACTTCACAGTGCGGCACGAGGGTGTGCCTTTCTCATGTCAGGCCCCTGGTGCGTGCGCTGTGATCCCAGCGACATACCCCAGGAGGCACCCCCATGCGGATCGCGATGATAACCGCGCTCAGCCCCCTTACGCCCATAGCCGGCCACGGTAGGCAGCTACAGCCAGCCGTGCTCGCTCGCGCCCTGGCCGGGCACGGGCACCGCGTCACCCTGTACGCGCGCACGCAGGACCCGGTCGCGCCTG
>DATMMA010000254.1:0-15749 GCA_035570295.1 Streptosporangiaceae bacterium | reverse complement strand
CCGCGGTCACGCTCACCGGCGTGGACCACCTGGGCCGGGCGGACGTGGCCGAGTTTGCCACCGCCACGACGCGCGAGCGCACCCTGCTGGCCTGCTTGCAGTCCGCGAATCACGAAGTTGGCACTCTCCAGCCAGTGGCCGAGGCGGCGGCCGCCTGCCACGAAGCGGGCGTTCCCCTCCTGGTGGATGTCGCTGCCTCGGCTGGTCGCCTGCCGGCGCCGGACGGCTGGTCGCTGCTCGCTGCCAGCGCCCGCAAGTGGGGCGGCCCGGCCGGCGTGGGTCTGCTGGCGGTGCGCAAGGGCACGCGTTGGCGCGAGCCGTTCCCGTCCGACGACCGCGAGAACCGGCGCGTTCCGGGTTTCCCGAACGTGCCCGCAGTGCTCGCCGCCGCGGCGTCGCTGACAGCAATGAGCCGGGAACGCCCTAGTGCCGACACCGCGCTGCGCGCTCTGGTAAGCCGGATCCGCTCGGAAGTACCGCGGACTGTGCCAGATTCCGTCGTGCATGGCGACCCTGACGCCCGGCTGCCGCACATCGTCACTTTCTCCTGCCTGTACGTCGACGGCGAGGCCCTGGTCACCGAACTGGACCGGGCGGGCTTCTCAGTCTCGTCCGGCAGCGCCTGCGTCGCCGACACCCGGCAGCCGAGCCATGTGCTCGCCGCCATGGGCGCGCTTACCCACGGCAACGTGCGGGTATCGCTCCCCCGTGACGTCAGCGCGGCTTCGGTTAGCGAGTTCCTCGAGGCGCTGCCGCCGATCGTGGCGAAGGTGCGCGACACTGTGAGGGCGGCCAATGCCGCCGCGCCCTACGATCCAGCGACATCGCGAACCGCCTGAGGAGGTAGCCGCGTGAGCCGACAGCAGCGGAGGGCCCAGCCGGTCCCCGGATCAGGCGCGCAGTCACGTATCCGGCGGTCCGCACTCGGGCTGGGGCCGCAGCCTGTCCCCGCGGCAGACGGGCCGGCGCCGGGTCCTGTACTGATCCTCGACGCGCTAGGCAAGAAGTGCCCCATCCCGATCATCATGCTGGCCGACCGGATCGGTGAGGTGCGTATCGGCCAGACTGTCGAAGTGCTGGCCGACGATCCGGCGGCCAAGACTGACCTTCCCGCCTGGTGCGCGCTGAAGTCGCACGAGTTCGTCCGGACGGCGGCACTCCCGGCCGGGTGGTCCTTCCTGGTCCGGCGTAGCTACTAGGACAGGCGCCAGGCGGGATGTCGGACGGATGTCGGACGGATCTCGGGGCTAGTCCGCGTCGTCGACTGCACGGAACCGGTCGGCGAACCTCCGGTCTGTCTCCCACCATGGCTGCTGCGTGACGGGCACGCTGGCCTGGTCGGCCGCCGGCGGTCCTTCGTCTGTCCCTGACCCGGTCGCTCCGCCCGGCCCGGTCGCTCCGCCCGGCCCGCTGGCTGCAGCCAGGGCCGGGACGACCGGAACCGCTGCTGCCGCTTCCCGCGCGTCGAGTTCAGCATCGATCGCCTGCGCGTCCGCCTCGTCCTCGCGGATCATCTGGATGAGCTGAGCCGCCAGGAAAGGCAGGCCGACGATGTCGCCGAAGATCCAGAGCACTCCCCCGCCGAGGACCTGACTCGTCGACAGGTCAGGCCCCCACGGCCGGGCGACCCCGTGGTAGTACGAGCCCCACAGCAGGCTGGTGTCCGCGATGACAGCGAGGCCGAGCGCGGCGTCCCCTAGCACCTCGGCCGCGGTGATCCAGAGCGCGATGACGTACGGGTACGCCTTGGGTACCGGGTCGACCCGCAGCAGTGTCCAGAAGAACACGAATCCCGGCACAAGCAGCGCTACGTGCGTTAGCTGGGCCACCAGCCCCGAGCGGAAGCCGGCGACGTACCACGGCGTGAAGTAGATCAGGAACGGGGTGAGTACCAGGACGAACGTAGTGATGGCCGGGAATGTCAGCAGCCTGGCCGCCCGGCTCTTGATCGCTGCGCCGAGCCACGGGCCGAACCGCGGCACCGTCTCGATGATCAGCGTCAGCGGGCGGCCCAAAGCCAGGAAGAGCGGCACGACCAGCAAGAACAGGATCGTCTGCACCGACCGCAGATAGAACAGGACGGCGTAGTACACGCCGACCGACGACATCGTTGCGACGACGGTGAATCCCAGGCCGAGCCCGCAGAACGCGATGATGCGGCCGGCCGGCCAGGCCTCACCCCGGCGGCGAACCCGCCGCACTCCGGTCAGGTACAGTACGCCCAGCACGATGACAGCAGCCAGCGACCACGGGTCGAGCGTCCAGGATGTGAACGCGCGGGCGAAGGTTAGCTGCGGCGGGCCATGGTAGGCAGAGGCGATCGCAGCGAGCATGGATGTCACGCTACCCCGGCCCCCGGCCGGCGGCACCGCCGGCTACTACGCAGCGTCGTAAGGCGCCCTCCGGTGAGCGCGCGGGCGCATCGCCCGGTGCGTGACCGGACTATCGCACCTGCGGCCCGGCTGCACGCAATCAGGAATCCGGCATAGCCGGCTCTGCGGGTCAGCCGAAATGCGCGAGGATCTCGTCGGCGGCAGCCTGCCCGTACGACGTCGCGCAGCGGCTAGCGAGCTCGGCCACCTTGAGCTTGTACTCCTGCGGGCCGGTGGCCTCCAGCGCCTGTACCGCGACGAGATTGCCAAGCTGGGCGGCGCGCTCCCGGCTGAGCCCGGCCGACTCTGCGGCCAGGAAACCGGCTCTGAAGGCGTCGCCAGTGCCCGTCGGGTCATTCGGGGTCACGTCCTTTACCGGGCCGACCAGCACCGGATCTTCCCCGGTGATGTCCACCCTGGCGCCGTCTGCGCCGAGCGTCGTGACTCGCACGGCAACCTGCGCGGTCAGCTCAGCGTCGCTCCAGCCCGTCTTGTGCTCGATGAGCGAAGCCTCGTAGTCGTTGCAGAACAGGTAGGCAGCGCCGGTCACCAGTTCCTTGATCTGCTCACCGTCGAGGCTGGCCAGCTGCTGTGAGGTGTCGCTGGCGAACGGCATCTGCAGCGCCCGGCACTGCCTGGTGAAGCTCAGGATGGCAGCCGGGCTGCTCGCGCCGATCAGGACAAGATCGATCTCGCCAGCCAGACCGGTCAGGTCGATGCTGGCGTCCTCGCTCATCGCACCGGGGTAGAAGGAGGCGATCTGATTCAGGTCCGTGTCGGTCGTGCAAACGAACCGTGCCGTATGCAGCGTGGCTGACTCGCGTACCCCGCTGGTATCCACGCCGTGCGCATCCAGCCAGGCCCGGTACTCGGCGAAGTCTCGGCCGGCACTGCCGACCAGCAGCGGACGCAGCCCGAGGCAGCCGAGGCCGAACGCGATATTCGCGGCGATTCCGCCCCGCCGGATCTCAAGTCCGTCGACCAGGAACGACACTGAGACCCTGTCGAGCTTGTCCGCTAGCAGTTGCTCAGCAAACCGCCCGGGAAAGGTCATTAGGTGGTCGGTCGCAATCGACCCGGTCACTGCGATGCGCATCTGACGCTCCGTTTTGTCTGCCCTGCTGGCGGGCACAGGCTACACGCCTGAAGGCCAGCCGGGCGCGCCCAGCCGAAGATCTACCCGCGGAGTGGGAAGGTAAGGTCCCATGGTTACGGACTGGGATCAGATCGCGGCGGCGGGCTTCGCCGTCCCTGCTGACTCCGACGTCGACGCGCTAGCGGCCGACCTGGCAGAGGCGATGGCCGATCCCGACCCGCGCATCCGTGACGGAGCCGCGTATGCGGCGCTCGCGACCTGGATTGAGCGAGGCGTACTGGACCGCCAGCTCAACTGGCTCGGCACCACCATGGCCGGCCGTTTCGAAGACCCCCGGATTCAGGCACGAACGTTCGCGGCGCTGGTGCTGGCCTGGGTGATCGAGCGGGGCGCATACGACGAGGCATGGGCGCGCGCGTTCGCGGACTGGTATCCGGCCGAGACCGACCTGCGCGGCTACGACGCCCGGCTCGGCTGGCTGCACGCGGTGGCGCACGGGGCCGACCTGCTGGGCGTGCTCGGCCGCGATCCCCGTGTGCGGCCCGAGTGGATGCTTGAGCTGGGCGCGCGCCGGATGCTCGCCGACACGCAGTACGTCTGGCGCGACTCGGAAGATGACCGCCTCGGCTACGCGATGGCGCTAATCCTGGCCCGGCCTCATCTCACCATCGCCCAGTCCACGGGCTGGCTCGACCTGGTCGACCAGAAATTCGCCACCGCGGAGCCCGGCCCGGTCCCGCCTTATGCAAGCAACACCATCCGGACGCTTAGGATGCTCTACCTGCTCGCAGACCGCGGCGTGCGCGCCGAGGAAGGCGCGCCTGCACAGCGGCTGGCACACCGGGACAAGGTCATCGATCAGCTGGCGAAGTCGCTCGGGGCAGTGTCCTGGTTCGCGGGCTAGGTATAGCTCAGCGGTCCTAAAGGTCCGCTTTGCGTTCGCCGGCGAAGACCAGCGCCCTGTCGCTCAGCAGGAAGCTGCGAAACGGCAAACTAAAACAGAACTGCCGCCGGGGGCGCTGGCGCGCGCCTGGCGGCAGTTCTGAATGCTGGGCGTATCAGTGGAACGAGTCGCCGCAGGCGCACGACCCGCTGGCGTTCGGGTTCTCGATCGTGAAGCCCTGCTTCTCGATCGTGTCCACGAAGTCGATCGTGGCGCCGCCGAGGTACGGAACGCTCATCTTGTCCGTCACGACCTGTACCGTGCCGAACTCGCTGACGACGTCGCCGTCCATATCGCGCTCGTCGAAGTACAGCTGGTAGCGCAGGCCGGAGCAGCCGCCGGGCTGCACCGCGATGCGCAGCCGAAGGTCATCACGGCCCTCCTGCTGGAGCAGGGTGCTCACCTTGACCGCTGCCGCGTCGGTGAGAACGATGCCCTGTGCGGTGGTCTCGTCCTGAACTGTCATCTGCGTTAGCTCCCGCGTCGGGTGTCCCGGATCTCTACCGGGTGGCCGCTGCCCTGTCGGCACGGCTCCGCTCTGCAGTCACAACGATAATCCCCATCCGGTGATTCCGGCGCGGCCGGCCTGCGGGCAAACCGGTCTGGCGGACCTGCCCGGCAGGCTGCGCAATGCCGGGCGGGCTGATCGCCGGGCTGGACAGCCAGGCCGGCTACGATAAGGTATCGTCACTCAGACGATAAGTTCGGGAGAGCGGGTTCCAATGACCATCTCAGCAGGCCAGATGCCGTCAGCTGGAGTCGCCAGCGCAGGGCGCTCGCTGCCGCTGCTCGTGCTCGGCGCGGGTGCTGACCCGGCCTCCGAGCGAGGCGTCGAGTGCCCTGGCGAGCTCCCGGCGGCCAGCGACCCGGCTCTGGTGGCACGGGCTCAGGCGGCCAGGAAGACGCTTGGCGACCGGGCCTTCGTCCTCGGTCATCACTATCAGCGGGACGAGGTCATCCAGTTTGCCGACGTCACTGGCGACTCTTTCAAGCTGGCCAGGGAGGCCGCCGGCCGGCCGGGCGCGGAGTTCGTCGTGTTCTGCGGGGTTCACTTCATGGCCGAGTCCGCGGACATCCTAACCTCAGCAGACCAGAAAGTCGTGCTGCCCGACCTCGCGGCCGGCTGCTCGATGGCTGACATGGCCACCTACAACCAGGTCGAGCAGTGCTGGGACGCGCTCGAGGATCTCGGTATGGCCGACCAGGTCGTCCCGGTTGCCTACATGAACTCATCGGCCGACATCAAGGCCTTTACCGGCAGGCACGGCGGCACGATCTGCACTTCCTCCAATGCCAGCCAGGCCCTGCGGTGGGCGCTCAGCCAGGGCAGCAAGGTCCTGTTCCTTCCTGACCAGCACCTAGGGCGTAATACTGCCGTCCTCGAGCTTGGCCTGAGCCTGGACGACTGCGTCGTCTGGGATCCGCATGCGCCCGGCGAGACAGGCGGCCTGACTCCCGAGCAGATCGGTGACGCGACGATGATCTTGTGGCGCGGCCACTGCTCGGTGCACGGCCGATTCTCCCCTGGCTGCGTTGCCGAGGTTCGCGCGCGCGTTCCCGGCATCAACGTGATCGTGCATCCGGAGTGCCAGCATGAGGTCGTGCTGGCGGCTGACTACGTCGGCTCCACTGAGAAGATCATCTCGACCATCGAGCGAGCACCGTCGGGTACGGCCTGGGCGGTCGGCACCGAACTGAACCTGGTCCAGCGCCTGGCTAAGGCGAACCCGGATAAGACGGTCATCTTTCTGGACAAGACCGTCTGCTACTGCTCCACGATGAACCGGATCGACCTCCCGCACCTGGTCTGGGCGCTCGAGTCACTCGCCGCCGGGCAGGTAGTGAATCAGATCACGGTGGACGCGCGGAGCTCGGCGCAAGCGAAGGCAGCCCTAGAGCAGATGCTGGCCCTGCCGTTACAGGCAGCGGCAGCCGCCGCCTAGCTCTGCGCAGGCCAGCGCGGTGCTGTCAACGGACTCCGGAAGCCGTTACCGGACGCGTTGCAGGCGGCGTCACCACATCCGCGGGTCGGCGACCCGGCTGCCGAGCCAGGACTCGATGTGCTCGTTCACCGCGGGCGCTGCCTCCATCTGGAGCCAGTGCCCGGCGGGGACGGTGGTCTCGCTGAGATCGGGGCAACTGGAACGCATCGCGTCGAGCGCCGTCGGGCTGCGAAGATCGGCGACCTGGTCGTAGGCCGCGCCGACGAACAGCACAGGCAGCCGGAGTATGCGGCCTCCTGGCGCGGCGCCGGCGTAGCGGGCGTTCACTTCGTGGTTGAGGTAGTAGCCGGTAGGTCCGCCGAACCCGTTACGGGTCAACGCAGCGGTCAGCTCCTCAAAGTCGCGCTCGGTCAGGACGGTGCTGCTCAGCGGCGCGTCCGGGGCACTGGGGGCACCGCCGAACCACCCGCCGTCCCGGGTGACCGTCGATCTCGCCGCGGGCCGGGTGTGCACTGCCGGGTCGCCGCGGCGGAAGAGCGCCTTGACCGTGTTGCCCGGTGCCGCCCCGAATACGGATGTCGCCCCCTGGGCGTTCTTCTCGTAGAAGGCCATGTAGTCGAACTGGCCGTACGGGCTCGTGTCCCCGGGATACCTGCCACGGTCAACCACTGCCAGCAGGCCGTCCCACCCCCGTTCCAGCGTGCCGAACGCGATGGCGAGAGTGGCTACGGCGACGCACCGCTCGGGGAAATGAGCGGCGATGTTCCAGACGGTGGGGCTGCCCCAGTCGTGACCGATCCAGACCGCCCGTGGGCGTCCGAGGTGGTCCAGCAGCGCGAGCATGTCGGCGACGACAAGTTCTTGCCGGTAGGCGGCCGGCTCGTCATGGACCGCAGAGTCACCGTAGCCCCGCATGTCGGGCGCGACGACCCGGTAGCCCAGTGCCGCGAAGTGCCCGAGCTGGTAGTGCCACGTCGACGCAAGGCCCGGCCAGCCGTGGACGAATATCAGCAGCGGGCCGTCTTCCGGTCCGGCCTCAAGGTAGGAAGTCGTATGGGCAGGCGTGACGAGCACGTGTCTGAGAGTGTTCATGATGCCTCCGCTTCGTCGGCGGCCCGGCCGTCGATCCAGGCCAGGAAACGCACGCGGACGGAGCTTCGACGCGCTGCGAAGCGATTCGATCAGCGGTCAGAAGTTGTTCGGTCGCCCGCGAACTGCGACAACTTCCACTAGTCCTTCTGCCCCCATGAAGTCGTCCGGGTTGGCGGTATAGAGAGCGAGAGCGTTACTTCCTGCGGTTGCGGCGATCATCAGGTCCGAGGCACGACTACGCGGCTGGCGCCCAGCTGCCCGAACCGCAGCGCAGATCTGACCGTAGAGCCTTGCGGCGGCTTGATCATAGGGAAGCGGCTCGAAGGTCGCCTCCACATGCTGTAGTACCGCCACTCGCCCGGCGCGTTTTACTGGGTCATCTGTCGGATGCGGGGCATAAGACAACTCACCTAGCGTGATCGCCGTAATCAACAGCGTGTCGGGCAACTCCGCCGGGTCGTAGAGCCTAAGTGACGACGTACCACGCTCAGTTTGACTGACTACCCTCGGACGACCTGGCCCCCGGCGGGCAACAGCAAAGCCCGGGCCCTGCTCCCATGGAGACAGTGGAGCTGACAGGCTCCTAAAGGCCCGGAGCGCCCCAGATCGGCATCCACCGGCCCAGATCCTGCTCGATCTTCAGGTCTGACCCGACCGCGCCGCGGATCTGCAGCTCAAGGGCGTTGTCGCGCTGCTTCCCCGCGAGCGGCGCGAACGGGTAGAAGGTGCCTCGCTTGTAGAGGTAGACCAACCCGAGCGAGCGGCCCCCGGAGTCCCGGAAGGCCATGATCGTGCACAGCAACTGTGGCCCGAAGCCGCCGTTCTGCAGCGACGAGTTCACCGCGTGCAGGTCCGTCACCAGGCCCTCGGGGTCGCCCGCGGAGTGCTGGCAGACCAGCCACGTGAACCGGTAAGCGTCGGTGGTCACCTGGACCGGCGTGCTGCCGCCCATGTTGAGCAGCTCGCGGACGTCCTTCTCGATGTCGCTGAAAGCCTTGCCCTCGGCCGCCCGGAAGCACACCGAGCCCGAGCCGGTGGGCTTGAAGTCGGTCCCGGCTTCCAGGGTCAGCGCGGCACCCGGCAGCGCGAACAACTCATCCAGGTTCGGCGGGACCGGCTTGGTCCGGCCGAGCAAGGTGTCAAGGAACCCCACCCGCGCTTACCTCCCGTACTACCGGCCCGGCAGCGCGGGGCCGCCGGCCGGCCCGAAACAGGCTGCCGGCCAGGCCCCGCACCTGCCGGACGTTATTTGCTTAGCTGCTTGGAGATCTTGTCAAGCTCGGCCAGCCGCCGTTCGAGCGACGGGTGCGTGGAGAAGATCGTGGAAATGCCGTTCTGGCCGGGCCGCAGCGCCGGGGTGAAGTAGAAGGTGTTCAGCGGTTCGGCCTCCCGCAGATCCTTCATCGGGATCCTCGCCATGTCGCCGGTCACCTTGACCAGGGCGCTGGCCAGGGCCGACGGCTGACCCGTCAGCAGCGCGCCTGACCGGTCGGCGGCCAGCTCACGGTACCGGGACAGCAGCCTGATCAACAGGAAGCTGATGCAGTACACGACGATGCTCAGCAGCATGATCGGGATGATCAGCAGCGCGCTCTGGTTGTTATTGTTCCGGCCGCGCCCGCCGAACAACTCTGAGTAGAACGCGAACCGGACCATCAGCGCTGCGACAATGCCGAGGAACGAGGCGATGGTCATGACCGCGACGTCCTTGTGCGCGACATGTGACATTTCGTGCGCCAGCACGCCTTCTAGCTCATTGTTGTCCAGCTTCTGCAGAATGCCCTCGGTCGCGCAGACCACCGCCACCTTGCTGCTCCGCCCGGTAGCGAAGGCATTCGGCATCTGCGTCGGAGCGATGGCCACCCGAGGCTTGGGCATGTCCGCCAGCGCGCACAGCCGGTCCACGATGGCGTGCAGCCGCTCGGCCTGCGGGCCGTCGTTAGGGCTGACCAGCCTAGCGCCCGAGGTCCGCAGCGCGATCTTGTCCGACCAGTAATACGAGGCCAGCGCGCTGCCTATGCCGATCACTGCGGCAAAGATGATCAGCCCGCTGCTGCTCACGGGGGTGCCACCACCACGGTGGCTGCCGTAATAGAGAATCAGGTACCCAAGTGCCACGCCGAAGCCGACGAAGACCAGCCCGAGCAGGAACATGGTGGCGCCCATCCGGGCGATAAGTCCGGGGTCGGACGCGTAGCGAGTGCGCGCCATCGGCGCCGCCTCCCTTTTCCGAACGGCTGCTCAGCCGCTCCTTAACTTCATTACATCTGATGCCAGACAGTGCTCAGGGCACGATCCCACCCTGCCCCGGGATGCCGTGCCCTCCGCTGAAGACATGCTCAGCATCTACTTCATCAACGGTGCGACCGCCGCGCGCGTTCCCGGCCAATTTGCGGCATATATTAGATAATTCCTCTATGCCGCTCATTTCCGGCTAACCGGGAATCAGGCCCTCGTCAGTGAGCAGCTTACGCACCTCGTCTATCGACGCGTCCTGCCGCGGGATGATCAGCTCCGATGGCCGCAAGTCATCCGCCCCGGCCGGCGAACCGACTTGCCTGACCTTGGCCAGCAGGGCTGCCAGCGCCAGGCGGAACGCAGCTTCGTCGTTCCGCTCAACTGCTGACTCCAGTGCCGCGTCCAGCCGGTTCAGCTCCTCGGCCGCTGACTCCGGCAGCTCAAGCTGACCCTCGCCGAGGATGCGCACGATCATTCCGGCTCACCAGCCTGGGCCGGATCGGGAGCCGAGGCAGTGCTGGCCGACTGGGCGGCAGCCCCGTCGCTTGTGCCGGGCTGAGCGCCCTCGATCTGCCGCGGCGCGTTCTGGGCAAGCTCGGCCTTCATCCGCTCGAGCTCCCCGTCGACACCGTGGGTGGCACCCATCCGGTCCAGCTCAGCCTGGATGTCATCGTGCGGTCCGCTGACCATGTCATCCAGCGCACCTGAGGCCATCAGCTCGTCGATCGCGCCGGCTCGCGCCTTCATCTGCTCTGTCTTGTCCTCAGCCCGCTGGATGGCCATGCCGACATCGCCCATTTCCTCGGAAATGCCGGTGAACGCCTCATTGATCCGGGTCTGCGCCTCGGCCGCGGTGTAGGTGGCCTTGATGGTCTCCTTGCGCGTGCGGAACAAGTCGACCTTGGATTGGAGCCGCTGCGAGGCCTGCGTCAGCTTCTCCTCCTCGCTCTGCAACGAGGCGTACTGACCTTGCAAGTCATCCAGCTGAGTTTGGATCCCCGCCTTACGAGTCAGCGCCTCGCGGGCCAGGTCCTCGCGGCCGGCCGCCAGCGAATCGCGAGCCTGCCTGTCCAGCTTGCCAGCGTTCTGCTGGAGTTGATTGACCTGCAACTCGACGCGCTTCCGCGACGTCGCGACATCGGCGACCCCGCGACGCACCTTCTGCAGCAACTCAAGCTGGGTCTGGTAGGAGTAATCCAGTGTCTCGCGAGGGTCTTCCATCCGGTCGAGTGCCTTATTGGCCTTGGCGCGGAAGACCATCGTGACCCGCTTCATGACGCCCATGGGCGCGACCATCCCCTCAATCGGAAGTCCCGCTGCTGCGGCGCGTCCGGGGTCTCGGAACGCCACGGATGAGAGCAACGGTCGTATAGCCGGCAGATCTTGCCACCAGCCTACGACGTGGCTGGAGCAACCGTCATCACAGACTGCCAGCGCGTCGGGCGAATCGGCCGTCCGAATGCGGAGGCCGGCGGCGCGCGGCGCCCCGGGAGGAGCCGGGCCCTCGGGCCGGGCCCTCGGGCCGCGCCGGGAGCCCGGCTTCGCACGCCGCCCGCGTGGCGCCTGAACTGATATCTCCCGGCCGAGCGCGCGACGAGATCTGCGCCCTTCGTCCCGGTAGGCTGTAGCCGTGTTCCGACGACGCTCTACCGCTGCACCCGAGGTGCTGGACGAGGCGCAAGCTACGCCTGACGCTGCCGACGACAACGGCAGCGCTCGCGCGGCCCGGTCAAGCGTGACCGCTCCCAAGGGCGCGCCCACGCCGAAGCGCAGCGAGGCACAGGCCAACCGGCGCCAGCCGTACCAGGCGCCAGCCGATCGCAAAACTGCCGCGCGGCAAGCGAGGCAGCGCGGATCGGTAGACCGAGCCCGCAAGTCGGAGGCCTTGCAGCGAGGCGAGCAATGGGCCCTGCCGGCAAAAGACCGGGGTCCGGTGCGGGCCCTGGCACGGGACGTCGTCGACGCCAGGCGAGGCGTCGGCGAGTACTACATGTTCATGGTCGTCCTGCTTGTCGTCCTGCTGGTGATACCTGGCGCAGAGACGAAGCTCATCGCGGACGCCGTGGTGGTCGTCCTGCTCCTGGTGGTCATCGTGGAGGCATGGCTGGTCGGGAACAGGGTCAAGCGGCTGGCCGCGCAGCGGCTCCCGAACGAGAGCACGCGCGGAGTCGTCTGGTACGCCGCCACCCGCGGGATCCAGCTTCGCAAGATGCGGATACCCAAGCCACGCGTCGCCCGCGGCGACAAAGTCTGAGCTAGCGCGCGATCAGCCTGCCCAGCCGCGACCGGATGCTGCCGGCCGACTAAGTTGACGTTTCATGGAACATCGTCACCTTGGCCGCAGCGGCCTGAAAGTCAGCGAGATAGCGTACGGGAACTGGGTCACTCACGGCTCTCAGGTCGAGGAAGACGCGGCCCTGGCTTGCGTCGCCACGGCGCTGGACGAAGGCATCACGACCTTCGATACCGCGGACGTGTACGCCATGACCAGGGCCGAGTCCATCCTGGGCAAGGCTCTGCACGGCATCCGGCGAGAGTCCGTAGAGATCTGCACCAAGGTCTTCTGGCCGACCGGCCAGGGCCCCAATGACCGCGGCCTGTCGCGCAAGCACATCATGGAGTCAGCGAACGGCTCGCTGCGCCGTCTCCAGACCGACTACATCGACCTGTACCAGGCACACCGCTACGACCACGAGACGCCGCTCGAGGAGACGCTGCGGGCCTTCGACGACCTCGTCCGGCAAGGCAAGGTGCTCTACGTAGGAGTCTCTGAGTGGCGGGCCGAGGAGATCGAGGCGGCGCTGAAGATAGCCGACCAGATGGGTCTCGACCGGATCGTCTCCAACCAGCCTCAGTACAACATGATCTGGCGGGTCATCGAGTCCGAGGTGATCCCGCTAGCCATGCAGGAAGGGATCGGCCAGATCGTCTGGTCACCGATCGCGCAGGGCGTGCTGACCGGCAAATACCTGCCCGGCGCCGCTCCCCCGGCCGGCTCACGGGCCACCGACGAGCGCGGCTCCGGCTTCGTCACGAGCTATCTGACCGACGAGATCCTCACCAAGGTCCAGCTGCTCAAACCGGTGGCCGAGGAAGCTGGCCTGAGCCTGGCGCAGCTAGCGGTCGCGTGGACGCTGCAGAACCCGGCCGTCTCGGCCGCGATCATCGGCGCGACCCGGCCGGAGCAGGTCCGCGAGAACGCCGTCGCCTCCAGCGTCCAGCTCGACCCGGAGATTCTCAAGCAGATCGACGCCGTGCTCGGCGACCAGATCGTGAGCGATCCTGCTTACACCACGAGCCCGCGGACGCGGTCCTGAGCGCCGCCTGATGCGACCACGCCGAGGACCGCGATGAGCAGGCCGAGGCGGCGACCAGGATGACCGCGGCGACTGCGATGACCGGGGGCGGCCTATTCCTGCGCCGGGTGCAGGCTCATCGGCCCGTACTCGACGCGGCCGTCCTCGGTCAGCGTGACCTGGTCGACTCCTGCCTTGAGCAAGCTCGGAAAGTGCTCGCCGAGCCAGCTCTCCGCGTCACCCTGGCTGCTGAACGTCTCCTTGGACAGCTCACGCGCGCTGATAACCGTGCCGTCTTCCTTCTCCAGTTGCCAGGTCCAGGTCATGGCACGCCTCCCTAGCTCGGATCAAGCCGTCCCTCGGCGGCCCCATCGTAACCAACAGCGGAAGTGAGCCGGCGGAACAGTGCACGCCCTCCTGATCGGCACTGGCGGGACCAACGGCTGGCCGGAAGACGGCTGCCGGTGCGCATCCTGCATGCGCGCGGCTGCCGGCGGGCTGACCAGGCGGCCCGGCCGGGTTCTCATCGACGGAACGCTCGAGTTCGCCCCGTATCAGCAAGTTATGACGGGAACGGGGCCGCCTGGCGGGCCCGCGCATGACATCGTGCGGCTGCCGGGCGGCCTCGATATCACCGGCCCCGATGGCGGCCGCCTGCTGCTGGCAGCTGGTCCCGGCGAGATACCGGAACCTGCCCGGAGCGCCGGGCCATACGACATCGTGCTGCTCGACCTGCTGGCCAGCCCTGCCCAGCTCGGCAAGCTCCGCGCTGGAGGGCTGATCCGGGGCCATACCGCAGTCGCGGCGTTGTATGCCGACCACCGGATCAGCTCCGAGCAGGAACTGGCCCGGCGCTGCGAGCTGTGGCGTGCCACGGCCTGCCAGGACGGGCAGCTCGTCACCAGCCCGGCTCCCGGCCTCCCGGAGGTGATCCCGGCTCCTGGCACCGCCGCCGCCGGACCGCACCGGACCCTCATACTCGGCGGCGCCAGGTCCGGTAAGTCGACCGAGGCTGAGCTCCGGCTAGCCGCTGAGCCCTCGGTGACGTACCTGGCCGCGGGTCCCTGGGCCCCGGCGCCAGCTAAGTCCAGTACCGCGCCAGGGGTTCCCCGCGCTGCCGCTGCTCAGACCGTCGCGGCGCTGGCCACCGCCGGCCACGGTACTGCCGGAAAGGCCATCAGCCAGCTCGACGGGGCCCCGGGCCGGGTGTGGACCGGCCCGGACGGCGAACCAGACGGCGAGTGGGCGCAGCGCGTCGGCAGGCACCAGGCCCGCCGGCCGCCATGGTGGCGGACCATCGAGACCCTGGACATCGCCGGGGCACTGCGTCAGGAGACCGGAGCGGTGCTGATCGATGGCATCGGGACCTGGCTGGCAGCGGTAATGGACGAGGTCGGCATGTGGGCTGGCGACCCGCCGGACACCGGTGCTGCAGCCGAGCTACTCGCGGCTCGGATCGACGATCTGATCGACGCCTGGCGGCAGACGGCGGCCCACGTGGTGGCGGTCACCGACGAGGTCGGTTCCGGGCTGGTGCCGCCCTATCCGGCGGGCCGGGCTTTCCGGGATCAGCTAGGCTGGCTGAACCAGCGGCTCGCCGCTGAGTCAGAAGTGAATCTGCTGGTCGTGGCCGGGCGCGTGACGACGCTCTTAGGCTGAGCGCAACCATCCCTGGCCGCAGCTTCGGACCGCGAACGGCGCGATATGGGTACTCGAAGCTGTTAAGTTCTAAGCGCTAGCTCCGATCAGGACGCCCACTCCCGCCTGTCCTGACGCAGCCTGTTGATCAAGGTGGTGACGACATTGACGCGCGTTGTCGTCGTTGGTGACCTGATGACGGATACGGTCGCCCACGCGACCGCCCCCCTGGCCAGGGGCAGCGACACTCCGGCCACGGTGAGCATGCACGGCGGCGGGTCCGGCGCGAACATCGCCGCCTGGCTGGCCGTGGACGGCGCTGAGGTCGCGTTCGTTGGTCGCCGCGGCGCGGACATCGCCGGGCGGAACAGGGACATGGAGCTGATGGGCTACGGAGTCGACGCCCGCCTCGTCATGGACCCGGAGCGGCCGACCGGCACGTGCGTCGTAATGATCACCCACAAGGGCGACCACACGATGCTGTCCGACCCAGGCGCGAATGCCGCTCTGTCCCCCGACGACCTGCCCAAAGACCTGTTCACGCCGGGCAGCCATCTGCACGTCTCCGGCTACACGCTGCTGAACTCAGGCTCCCGCAACGCTGTGCTGGCGGCGATGAGCCACGCCCATCACGCGGGCATGACCATCTCGGTGGACGGTGCGTCATCGGCCCCGCTCGGCCGCGTGGGCGCCGAGCCGTTCCTGCAGCTCACCAACGGCGCGACGCTGCTCTTCGTCAACCCGGACCAGGGCAAGGTACTGACCGGGCGGGACGACGCGAGCCAGGCCGCCAGGGTGCTGAACGCCTGGTATCCGCATGTGGTCATGAAGCTCGGCGCCGACGGGGCAATGATGTACGCCGGCGGGCGGCCGGAGCCGTTCCGGGTCAGCGCGCCCCCGGTTGAGCACGTCGTGGATGGCACCGGAGCGGGGGACGCCTTCGTCGCCGGCTTCCTGCCAGCCTGGCTCGACAAGAAGCCTGCCCACGAAGCGCTGGCCGGCGGCTGCCGTCTTGCCGCCAGCGCTCTGAGCCTGGTCGGTGCCCGGCCGCTGCTCTAGCTGCGGCTAACGGACTGGCTGATTTTTGCGGCTGGCGCTCAGCGGGGCGGGCGCGCTAGCCGCGGAGAATCT
>DATMMA010000253.1:0-9499 GCA_035570295.1 Streptosporangiaceae bacterium | reverse complement strand
ATGCGCGAGCGCTCGCTCGAGGTTGTCGACGACCGGTAGCCACTGCAGCGCCACCCTCGCCCGGGTCTCCGCCTCAGCCCGGCTGACCAGGCTGGCGCACTTCTTGCGCATGTTGTCCAGATCGGCCAGCGCACGCAACCGCAGGTCCTCAAGCTCGGCGATCCGCTGCTCGCTAGCCGCGCCAGTCTCGGCCGGACCATTCTCTGCCCGGGGTGCCTGCGCAGGGATCGCATCGCTAGCGCCCGGCCCGCCGTCGGCCGGGCCTGTGCCGGCCCGGACTGGCCCCTGGCCGGACCCTGGACTTCTGCCACGGTCACTCATCGGTACTGAACTCGGCGTCGATGACATCCTCGTCGCTCGGCAGCGGCCGCGATTCCTCGACATTCGGCGCGGGCTGGGCACTGAGGCTCTGGAACAGCTGCGCCAGCTCGGCGTTCAGGATCCGGACCCGCTCGATCGGCGTGTCCTGCTTCAGCGCCTGCCGTGCGTCCGCGACCATGTTGTCCGCCCGCGCCTTCTCGTGCACCGGGAGCGATTCACCGCGATCAGCCAGCAGGCTCTCTACCCGGTGCGCGAGCGTATCCAGTTCGTTGCGCGCATCAGTCAGCTCGCGCAGCCGCAGGTCCTCTTCACGATGCTGCTCGGCGTCCCGGACCATGCGCTCGACCTCAGCCTGGTCCAGGTTCGAGCTCTCGCTGATGCTGATCCGCTGCTCAGTCCCGGTGTCCTTATCCCTGGCGGAGACGTTCAGGATGCCGTTGGCATCAATGTCGAAGGTGACCTCGATATGCGGCGTGCCCCGCGGTGCTGGCCGGATGTTCTCGAGCCTGAACCGGCCGAGAACCCGGTTGTCAGCCGCACGTTCCCGCTCGCCTTGCAGGACGACAACGTCGACGGCCGGCTGGTTATCCTCCGCGGTGCTGAACACCTCAGAGCGCCGTGCGGGGATCGTCGTGTTGCGTTCGATGACCTTCGTCATCACGCCGCCAAGTGTCTCGATGCCGAGCGACAGCGGGGTAACGTCAAGCAGCAAGACATCCTTGACCTCGCCCTTGAGCACCGAGGCCTGGACGGCCGCGCCGAGTGCGACCACCTCGTCCGGGTTGACGGTCATGTTCGGGTCTTTGCCGCCGGTAAGCCGGCGCACCTGGTCCTGCACCGCTGGCATCCGCGTGGCCCCGCCGACCAGAATGACTTCGTCGATGTCGCTGGCACTGAGCTTGGCGTCACCGAGAGCCTGCTTGACCGGGCCCACGGTGCGCTCCACCAGATCGGCTGTCATCTGCTCGAACGTCGAGCGCATGATCGTGGTGTTCAGGTGCTTCGGCCCGGTCGCGTCCGCGGTGATGAACGGCAGGCTGACCGTCGTCTGGGTCACCGCGGACAGCTCGACCTTCGCCTTCTCCGCTGCCTCGAAAAGGCGCTGCAGTGCTTGCGGGTCGGCTCGCAAGTCGATGCCGTTGTCGCGCTGGAACTCGTCGGCGAGGTAGTCGACGAGCCGGCGGTCGAAGTCATCTCCGCCAAGGTGCGTGTCGCCGGCGGTGGCGCGCACCTCGACGACTCCCTCACCGATGTCGAGGATGCTCACGTCAAATGTCCCGCCGCCGAGGTCGAAGACCAGAACCGTTTCGTTGGCCTTCTTGTCCAGGCCGTAAGCCAGCGCGGCGGCCGTGGGCTCGTTGATGATGCGCAGCACCTCGAGCCCGGCGATGCGGCCCGCGTCCTTGGTTGCCTGGCGCTGGGCGTCGTTGAAGTAGGCGGGCACCGTGATGACGGCCTCGTTGACCTTCTCCCCCATGAACTTCGCGGCGTCCTCCGCCAGCTTCCGCAGCACCAGGGCAGAAATCTCCTCTGGCGCGTAAAGCTTGTCACCGATCTTGAACCGGGCCATGTCGTCAGGGCCGGGCACGACGTCATAAGAGACGGCAGTCAGCTCGCTATGGATCTCGCTGTAGCGCCGCCCGATGAACCTCTTGGCCGAGTAGATCGTCCCCTTCGGGTTCAGGATCGCCTGCCGCCTCGCTAGCTGGCCGACCAGCCGCTCGCCCTGCGGGGTGAATGCCACCACCGACGGGGTCGTACGTGATCCCTCCGCGTTCGGGATGACCGTCGGCTTCCCGTCCTCCGTTGCCGCGATTACCGAGTTGGTCGTGCCGAGATCGATCCCGACTGCCTTTGCCATTCCTGACCTCCTGACCGTCCTCGCGCGCGGCGGCTGGGCTCATCTGCCGGACTGCTTCTTGGCAGTGACTTGGACGCGGCTCGGCTTTGCTGCCTCCGACTTCGGGACGGTGACGGTCAGCACGCCGTCGGCAAGCTCGGCACTGACGCCGCTCGCCTTGATGTCGCCGGGGAAGACGGTTCGGGACTCGAACCGGCCCGTCCGCCGCGAGCTGCGATGACGCCGGCCGTCCGACTGATCGCTGATCTCGCCGTCAATCCGGAGTTCCCGGTCGAAGACCTCCACGTCCAGCTGGTCCTTCTGCACCCCCGGCAGCTCGACGTGTACCAGGTAGGAGTCGTCGCTCTCGGACAGGTCGGCGGCCGGCATCCACGGCATGTCGACACGAACCGCGCCAAGATCCCCGAATGCGGCGTTTACTAGCTGACCCATACGCTCGTAAATGTCCTCGATTTCCCGTGTCGGGTCGGCGCTGACCAGTGACCGCCTGGTGCCGTGGACGGGAAGCATCGCCATGACAGGCCTCCTGCGCTTCGAGGGTCGTTTGCTCCTTCCTTCGCCACACACTGCTCTGGCTGGCCAGCGGGCACATCCACAGACCGGGTAGTGCCGGGTGCGCCCCGCTACGATCGGCTAACGCCGACTCCATCTGAGCTTGCTCTGCTGCCATCCTGGCGAGCTGCACCCGTGAGTTGACGTCCAGCTTCCAGTAGATATGGCGCAGATGAAAAGCGACGGTGTGCGTGCTCAGGAACAGCCGCCCCGCCACCTGCCGGTTGCTCAGCCCCTGAGCAACCAGGTCCGCGATCCGCTGCTCGGTCTCAGTCAGGCTCTCCCAGCCGTATGCGGGCTTGTCCGCGCGTTTCCAGTGGTGCAGCCTTACGCCGGAGGCGCGCAGCTGTGACCTGACGCGGGCCATCGCGCCGACAGTGCCTAGCTGTTCATAGAGCGCATATGCCTCACGCAGCCAGGCCACCGCGTTGTCCTGATTGCCCCGGCCGGCCCAGGCCAAACCGGCATCCTCGGTCGCTTTCGCCCGCGCTAGCGGAGCCCCGTAGGTGCTGGCGGCCTGTTCCAGAGATGCTGAATCGCGGTCGACCAGGCCGCGGGCGTGCGCGACGGCGGCTGCCAGATCGCTGTTGCCCGGCCTGGCCTCAGCCAGTTGCTGTGTTGACTTGGCCAGCCAGGCGGCCCTCGAACGATCGCCGTCGGCCAGCGCGCCGCGCACGAGCAGCACCGCAGCGTCGGCGTCAGACGAGCCGCCACCCCCGAAAAGTTTCAGCCTCAGCTGCTCTTCCAGATCACGTACATACGTCTGCGAGTCAACGCTGAAGCTCATTGCATGCACCTCGCTTCGTTGCAGTGATCGCCTCAGCATTGGCGATGCCGGCGCCGGCGCGCACCGTCCCGTCCGGGCCAACCTGTTGTCCTGGCAGGACAAGCGAGGACAGCAAGCCTGGTCAGGCCTGGCGCAGCGCCTGCAATGTCCGCCATGCCCGAGTAGCCAGCTGTAGGTTGAACTGAGTATCCGGACTACTGAGGTCGTAACCGGATACCTCGCGGATACGCCTGAGCCGGTACTTGAGCGTGCTGCGGTGCACCGAGAGCGCGGTGGCAGTCGAGTCGTAGCTGCCGCCGCGGTCCAGGTATTCGCTCAGGGTCCGGACGAGCTGGGCACCGTGCACGCCGTCGTAGTCCAGCAAGGCACCGAGCCAGTCACGGGTGAACGACTCCATCGCGGAGGCATCGGTGTCAGTAGCCAGTATCTGGTAAACGCCGAGGTCGTCAAACAGCGTGACCTGATCGCTGCCGCCGACGGCTTTCTGAATGCGGAGGGCAAGCTGCGCCTCGCGGTAGGAGCGCGGGAAGTCCCCGACCTCATGGCAGCGCCCGCCCACGCCGATGCAGCAGTGCGCACCGTGCAGCTCAGTGACGACCGACGCGCGGAAACCCTGCCAGCACGTTTCCGCGTCCGCCAGCAAGATCACGTCGGTTAGCCTGGCGGCAAGCAGCGACCCCACCCGGTGCGCGGTGGCAGCTCTCCTGACGGCGTCAAGGAAGACGTCGATCTCCTCGCCGGCGCCGGGGTGACCTTCGAGTGCGACCACACGGTGGGGCCGGCCGAGGTCATAGCCCAGAGCCTGGGCCCGGTTAACAACGCCAGGCCCTTCTTCGCCGATGACCAGCTCAAGCACCAGGTTGCTGCGCGCGCGCGCCCGCGACTCGGTCACCGTACGCAGGCGCGCGACCTCCATCGCCAGCACGGTGGTGGCATGCTCGATGGCCACCCGCTCCGCCTCTCCGGCGGTCCGTTCCGGATCGGCCAGGACGAGCACGCCCACCGGGGTACCCGACAGCCTGGCTACCGAGATCAGCCGATCGCCATCCCTGACCGGACCAGGCGCATCCATCGCCTGGCGCAGCAGCCGGTTCCGGCTCTCGGCGCTGCGCTGCGCGGATGAACCGGACGGGTCAGGACCAGCCCATGTGATGAGGTTGCCGAACGAGTCCTCGATCCCGGCAGGGTGTTCGGTGAGCTCGTAGACCGCCTTGGCGATACCTTCCTCGCCCTCGCCGCGCAGGGCCACCTGGGTCAGCCGGTCATGAATCTCCATGCTGCGGCGAAGTGCGAGGTTTGCCGCCCGCAATTCGGCTGCCTGCGCTCGCTCCCGGGCATGCAGCCGTGCGCTCGCCAGCGCAACGCCTGCATGCTCGGCCAGGGACTGAAGCAGGAAATGCTCCCCTTCAGCCAGGTCAGAGTCGGCGCTCACGACGAGGCAGCCCGCCCTTCCGCTGGCAGCCGGAATCGGGTAGGCCCACGCCCAGGAATAGCCAGCCGACGCGACCCGGGCGCCGTGAGCGGGCAGCGCAGCGCACCGCACGTCTGCTGACGGAATCTGGTGTCCCTGCCGCCCGATGTCCTGCCATATCTGGTCAAGCAGGATCCCTTCGGCCCGGCAAGCGGCCAGCGACTCGGCCGCCTGCACCACCAGCTGCAGGATGCGGGCCTGGTCCTCCTGCTGGGTGAGCAGCCGCGACAGCATCAGCAGCTTCCTGAGCGCTGCGGACTGGCCGCCTCCCGCGTCCTCGCTGTGGGCCATCGTTACGGCCTCCTGACGAGACCCGGGACTCCATCGCTGTCACACAGTGTAATCCGGCGGCTACGCTTGGCTCGCTGGCTGATCACGGTGCTGGCTGATCACGGTGCTGGCTGATCACGGGCGGCCTGCCGGCCGTCCGGGCTGCCGCCCAGCCCGCCTGGATCGCCGCGGGCGTCGGAGCTTGCGGAACTGGCTGCCGGCAGCGACCCCGACCTTGACCTCGGTGCGCAGCCGGTCCAGGTGGCTGACCAGCTCCCCGCGCAGCGGCCAGCCGGCCGGATCGGCGGCCGGGTCAGTGCTCAGTAGCTCGTTAAGCTGGTCCTGCCGTGCCTCCGCATCGCCGAGATGACGCTCAAGGTCGGCCTCAGACACGTCACGCCGGGCTGGATCGGGCTCGACGGCCAGGTGACCATAGACCCGTACGGCCGAGGCAAGCTCGGTCAGCACAGCGGCAAGCCGGAGGCGCGTTTGCTCGTCCCGCACCGGGCCCACCTGCTCTGCAGCCACCCGTGCGCTGTCAGCTAGCAGCCGGGCAAGCAGCCGGACCGTCAGAGCGGCGTGCTCCAGGGTTTCCAGGCCGCCACGCAGGTCAGTGCCGACCTCAGGGAGCAGCACGCGCCGCGGATTGAGCCGGATGCTCTCCTCAGCATGGCGAAGGGCTTCGTCAACCCGGTGGATATCTTCGTCCAGCGACCGGGCCCGCGCCAGCCAGGCTGTTGCGTGTTCCTGGATAGATCCGTCGCGAAGGCCTTCAGCCATCTCGCTGAGCAGGCCGGCCATCTTGTCACAGAGGTCTTCCAGCGCCTCGGCTGCGGGCTGCACTTTCGGGCGGGCGAAGACAAGCCCGGCCAGCAATCCGGCAGCCGCGCCGACCATGGTCTCTAGAACCCGCCCGTAGGCTGCGGAGCGTTCCGTGGTCACCGACAAGATGAGCATCGCGCTGATGGGGACTTCGAGCACGGCATCGCCCAGATGCAGCGCATAGCCGACTGCCAGTGCGATCGCAATCGTGATCCCGAGACTCCACCAGGTGAAGCCGACCCAGGCGGACAAGCCAAGTGCGACCAGCACGCCGGCTACCACGGCGACCACGCGTTGAATCGCGCTATGGACAGTGTGATACAGCGTGACTTGCGCCACCAGCAACGCCGTCAGTGGTGCCAGCACCGGCGGGGGGGTGACGACTGGCAGCAACAGCGCTAGCAGGTAAGCAAAGACGGAGGTAGCGGCGAGCCTGGCTATCGTTACCAGCGTCGGCTGCGCACGGTAACGGACGACCGTGATCGTCTCCGGCGCTCGCTGCGCGACCGCGCGGGCGGCCCCGCCCAGCCGACCGGGTCTGGGCCGCCGCCCGCCCGGCATCTCCCGATCAGATAGCCAGGACATCTAGTACTAGCTGCCCTGATGATGTGCGGTGCTAACGAACGGGGAGAGCCTTGACTTAGTCGCCCATGACATCGCGTTAATCGGCTAGAAGCGGAGGCGGCCGTGACGACAGTCCGCGATCCGCACCTGCTCTTGGTGCGACCGGTGGCACCCAGAACCCCGGATGGCTGCCAGGAATGCCTGCGCCTCGGCACCCGCTGGGTCCATTTGCGGCTGTGCCTGACGTGCGGCCATGTCGGATGCTGTGATTCCTCACCGCTTCGCCACGCACGCGGCCACGCGTATGCGATCGGGCACCCGATCGCGGCTTCGTTCGAGCCCGGCGAGGACTGGCGCTGGTGTTATGTCGACGAAACCTACGTCTGAGGCTGCGCCACCGGCAGAAACGCCAGACACTTACGGCGCGTTCCCGCGGCTGGACGACGCGCAGCTCGCCGCACTCGCCGCGTTCGGGGACGATCGCGCCATGAATCCCGAAGAGCCCCTCTTCACTGAAGGCGAGAGGAATTGTGACTTCTATGCCGTTCTAGACGGGCATGTAGCGAGTGTCGAGGGATACCGGACGCCCGCCCAGCGCATCCTCGCCGTTCATGGCCGCGGCCGCTTCCTCGGTGAGCTCGGCCTGCTGACCGGCGAGGCCACGTTTTTCAGCGCTGTGCCGGCGGAGCCTGGGCGGGTACTGGTCGTTCCCGTAGATCGTCTCAGGGACCTGGTAGCCCGCAACCCGACGATCGGCGACCTGGTCTTGCGCGCCTATCTGATCCGCCGCTCGATCCTGATCGGGCTTGGCGTGGGGATGCGGATCGTAGGCTCGCGTTTCTCACCGGATGCCCGCCGTCTGAGGGAGTTCGCGGCACGTAACAGGGTGCCCTCGCAGTGGGTGGATCTGGAAGACGACTCCGAAGCCGAAACCCTGCTCAGCCTTCTCGAGGCAGATCCCGGCCAGACTCCGATCGTGATCTTGTACGGCCGGCAGGTGCTGCGCAACCCCAGCAATGCTGAAGTCGCGGCCGCTATCGGCCTCCCGGCTCCCACCGTGCCGCGAACTGCATGCGACCTGCTCGTGGTCGGGGCCGGGCCTGCCGGGCTATCGGCCGCGGTCTACGCCGCTTCAGAGGGCCTGGACACGCTCGTGCTGGAGGGCACCGCGACCGGCGGCCAGGCAGGCACCTCTTCCCGCATTGAGAACTACCTCGGATTCCCGTCCGGGCTATCCGGGTCCGAGCTCGCCGTCCGTGCGGAGCTGCAGGCCAGGAAGTTCGGGGCCCGATTTGCCGTGCCGGCCGAGGCCGTGTCCACTGAGCTCGACTACGGTCACTGGACTGTGCGTCTCGCCGACGGCAGCTCGGTGACATCCAGGCTGATGGTGATCGCCTCCGGGGCGAGGTACCTGCGGCCCGATGTGCCGGGGCTTGCGCATTTCGAGCCGACGAGCGTCTACTACGCGGCATCGCAGGCAGAAGCCGTGGCGTGCCGTGACGATCCGGTGGTCGTGCTGGGCGGCGGCAACTCCGCGGGCCAGGCGACGATATTCCTATGCCAGCACGCGGCGCACGTGACGCTGGTTGTCCGTGAGCATGACCTGAGCGAGCACATGTCGCGCTACCTGGTGGACCGGATCAGCCGCATTCCCAATGTCACCGTCCTGCTCGGAACGCAGGTGCGCGAGCTGATCGGGGACGTGACGCTGGAGGCCGTCGCTGTCACCGACCAGGCCGGTGAGCGGCGAGTCATCGCGGCCAGGGCACTTTTCGTCTTCATCGGCGCGGCGCCGGCCACTGAGTGGCTGAGCGGCCTGCTCGCGCTCGATGAGAACGGTTTCGTCCGTACCGGGCAAGACGCGGAAGCGCCGATCGGAGCGTCACTACCGCACACCTTGTGGCGGCGCTCCGCACTGGAGACCAGCCAGCCCGGCGTGTTCGCGGTTGGTGATGTGCGCAGCGGCTCGACGAAACGAGTTGCTACTGCCGTGGGCGAAGGCGCCATGGCGGTTCGCCTTGCGTTCGAACGTTTCCAGCGCGCCTAGATGAGGGCGCGCGCCCGGGCCGTGCGAACGCGCCGGGAGAGCGTGTCAAGGTCAAAAGCGCCGTGGTAGCGCTTGCCATTAATGAAGAAGGTCGGCGTTCCGGAGACATCGCTGAGGTCCGCGGAGTCGACGTCGGAAGCGATCTTTCCCGCACCGGCGTCCTTGCGCATGTCGGCGGTGAATTGCTCGGTGTTCAGGCCGATCTCGGCGGCGTACCGCATCAGGTCCTTGGTGGTCAGCGCGCCCTGATGATCGAGTAGCTGGTCGTGCATCTCCCAGAACTTGCCCTGCTTGGCGGCGGCTTCGCTGGCCTCGGCGGCGAGCGGTGCGTAGGGGTGCACATCGGTGAGCGGCAGATGCCGCCACACGTAACGGAGATCGTCGCCGTACTCGGCGAGTAGCTCACGCACGACGCGCTCCGCCTGGCCGCAGTAGGGACATTCGAAGTCCCCGTACTCCACGAGCGTGACCGGCGCATCGGCTGGGCCACGCACGTGGTCTTTCCTGGCGGATACCGGAACGGCAAGGTCGGTGATGGTCTCGGCGGTACCAAGCAAGGCGCGCAGCCGCAGCCGCTTGGGGAGCCTCGCCGCGACCCGGAAGATGATCCAGGTCAGAGCCGACGAGGCAACTGCCGCCGAGAGCACGCCGACTTTGGCCTCGGCAAGCCCGGTGCCGTGAAATGCGAGTGAGGCGATCAGCAGCGACACGATGAAGCCGACACCCGCGATCGTGCCGGCGCCGGTCACGGCAGCCCAGCCGACCGGGGGCTGGATCTGGCCGCGACTGATCCTGGCAATGAGC
>DATMMA010000252.1:0-3276 GCA_035570295.1 Streptosporangiaceae bacterium | reverse complement strand
CTCGATGCGTTCGGCATTGCCCGGGCGCATGTCGTGGGGCTGTCCATGGGCGGGTTCTGCGCGCTCCAGCTCGGCCTCCGCTACCCCGACCGGGTCTCTTCGCTGCTGGTGGCGAGCGCGGGCAGCGGGGCCAGCCCCCGTGGCCGGGCCGCCTTCCTGACCGAGACCGAACAGATGGCGGCCGCCTTCCGAGCCGACGGCATGGCGGCCGTCAGCGCGAAGCAGGCCATGGGGCCGAACCGGATCCAGCTACGGCGCAAGAACCCTCATGTCTGGGAAGAGTTCGCCGGGCAGCTGGCCGAGCACTCCGCCGAAGGCATGGCCCTCACCGTCATCGGGATCCAGCGGTCCCGGCCGTCCCTGTACGACATCGTCGACCAGCTCGCCGGCATCACTGTCCCTACGCTCGTGGTCAACGGCGACGAGGACGAAGCCTGCCTCGAGCCAGGACTGCTGCTCAAGCGAACGATCCCGATGGCAGGGCTGGCCCTCGTGCCGAACTCGGGGCATGCACTCAACCTGGAGGAACCCGAGCTGTTCAATGAGTTGATCCGCACGCTGATCGACGCCGCCGAGGCCGGCACATGGCCAACCAGGGATCCGCGGTCGTTGTCGGCGTCGATGGGCATCGCCAGCGCGTCGACGGGCATCGCCAGCGAGTAGTGTGCGGATCATGGACGCGGAGTCCCCGGACGCTGCCTGGGTCACAGTGCCGAGCCTGATCGCCATGACGGTGAGCGAAGCGCGGAGTAAGGGCCAGCACAGCGGCGTGGTGGTTACCTCGGCCGATGCCGACGGCCCGCCGCTCGGCGCGCTGACTTGGCCCGGTACCTGGATCGTTATCGCTCAGCGTCCGGTCGCCGGTGCACGTGTCGCGCGCTGGTCGATGGTGGCCATCGAGTTCAAGGAACTTCCAGGGCGGCCCACAGCATTACGTCGGCAGCGTCTTGGCGCGGCAACCTTTTGGGTGAGCAAGCCATCCTTAGGGCGTGATGGATGACAAAGCCATATCCGGCAGGCAGATTCCTGGCCGCGATGAGGCGATCGCGACGCTGTTCTACGCGTGCTATCCCAAGCTCGTGCGGACTGGGTACAGCCTCGCTGGAGACTGGGCCGTAGCCGAGGAGCTGGCGCAGGAGGCGTTCGTGCGGCTATGGCACCGGTGGCGCTGGATCCGCGATCCAGAGACGGCGCCGGCGTACCTGTACCGGACGGTCGTCAACCTTGGCAACTCAGCCATCCGTCGCCGGGCACTTGAACGGCGCGTTGCGAGCTTCCGGGCCGAGCAGCCCGTGGGCCAGGACCCGGTGGCCGACATGGACCTGCGCCTCGCCATCGCCGCGCTGACGCCGCGCAAGCGCGCCTGCGTGGTGCTGCGGTACCTGATCGGCATGACCGAGGTGCAGACGGCGCAGATCCTCGGTGTGTCGCCCGGCACTGTCAAAAGCCAGGCGCACAAAGCTCTCCGTCAACTCCGCGAGTCCTTGGCGGAGCCGGCCGCCGAAGCCGGCCAGCCCGCTGCTGAACCCGGCCAGATGGCCGCCGAAGCCGGCCCGATTCGCGCAGAGGAAAGGCATCGATGATGAACGACACCCGTTTCGAGCAGTTGCGGGCTGCCCTGCAGACCGAGTCAGACCGGCGGATCGATGTCGACCGAGCGTGGAGTCGTTTTCAGCGACGCCGGCCGGAAGCCAGCAAGCGGCGCCGCCGCCTGATAGCGGCCGCAACGACCGCCGCCGTGGTCGCCGCGGTGTCCGTGTCCGTCGCGGTGGTACGGCTGGGCGGCGGGGTGAGTTCCCGTTCCGGCGCCACCGGACCGGCCGTCGGCACGCCCGCGCGCGATCCGGTCGCCGCCCGGATACCGGTCGCGGACGTGACCAGCATGACCGCCGACGGCGGCGACGTGTGGGCCTTGACGGGCAGCCACGAGCTGGTCAGGATCGATGCCAGCACGAACGCCGTCACATTGCGGGTGCCCGTCGCCGGCGTTGCTGACAGCAGCCCGGTGGTCGCTGGCGGGGGTGCGCTGTGGCTGGACGGGACCGGCCCGGCCGGTCATGCCCGGCTGCTGAAGATCGACCCGGCCACCGGCGCGATCAGCGCTCAGACAACGCTGCCGGCCGGCTGCACCCAGACCGCTTACGGCCTCGACCACGTGTGGGTCCTGTGCGATGCCGCGAGCACGTTCAAGGTGCTGCGCATCGACCCGGCGACCGCCCAGGTAGACGCGCAGACCGGCGTGCAGCCCGGCCCGGCCTACACGTTCGTCGCGGGCAGCGAGGGCGTCTGGCTCGGCACCAATGCCGCGCTCCTTCAGGTCGATCCGAGCGGAACACATCTGACCGGGCTGAAGGTGACCGGCAGCGCGAAATATCTCAGCGTCTACAGCGCCGACTACATCGGCCCGCTCGGCGCAACTCAGCTTGCGCTCGGTGACGGAGCACTCTGGGCGCTCGCGGGTAACGTCTCCGGGCAGCCGGAACACCTCGCGGAAATCAATCCGGTAACCGGACGCATCACCCTGGCGTTCACCTACCCCGAGGGCGCTGACACCAGCAGCGACTACTGGGACCTGAACGCCGCATTCGGCCTGGGTTCAATCTGGATGCTCGCCCCACTCGGTAACAACGAGATCGTCCGCATTAGCACTACCTCAGGCAACCCGGTGAGCCACGTGTATCCGGGCGGCTCGTGCAGCCAGTACTGCTCGCAGGTCTACGCCATCGCGGGGGCCGTCTGGGAGCCGACCGCGCAGCAGGTCATCCGCATTAATCCCGCCATGATGCAGAGCTGAGCACTCCCCCCGGCGCCTGCGGTTGACTCGACCGGAGCCGTGCCAACAGGATCGGCGCATGCTAGATCACGCTGCCGACGGCTCCGTCGCCCCCGCTCCCGCACTCGCCTTCACGCCCGGCCGTTTCTCCGGCAAGACCGCGATCGTCACCGGTGCCGCCTCCGGCATCGGAAGCGCCACCGCCGGGCGGTTCGCGGCCGAAGGGGCCCAGCTGATCCTCGTCGACCTGGCAGGCCAGGTCGACGAGGCCGCTGGCAAGCTGCGCGCCGAAGGCGCGGCCGCCTTCGCGGTCCAGGGTGACGTGGCTGAGGAGGACACCTGGCAGCGCGCCGCGCGCCTGGCCTCCGCCTGCGGCGGTGTCGATCTCCTGGTCAGCAACGCCGCCGTCAACAACCGCCTGCCCGCGCACGAGCTGAACCGGGCACAGTGGGACTCGCAGCTTGCCGTCAATCTCACCGCGACCTTCCTCGGCGTCCAGGCCT
>DATMMA010000251.1:0-7110 GCA_035570295.1 Streptosporangiaceae bacterium | reverse complement strand
GAGCCCGCGTCGTCTGCTAGCGCGTACGTGCCGCATGTCGATGCTCCGGTATTCGGCGACAACCTCGGACCGCACTGCTACCCCGTCCCGTTTACCGGCGTCCATCTCAACGACGGGGTACGCCAGTCGTCAGCCGGCAAGTCAGGCCCCGGCAAGTCAAGTGCGGGCAAGTCAGGCACGGGCAAGTCAGGCACGGGCAAGGTCAGGAAGGCTGCCACCGACACTGCCTCGCTGACCGGCACCGGGCCGGGCGGGCTGGCGGGCTCCCCCGGCGAGGCCGCGCTTGTCAGGGAGCTGGACGCGCTGGCTCTCGGCCGGCCGACTGCGTCGATCCCTGCCTGGGCAAGCCTGCTGACAGCCCCGCTCTATCGCGGTACCACAGTGCGGGTCGGGTGAGCGCATGAAGCGTAAAGGCATCGGCGCGCCACTCATCAAATCGGCCATCTTCGTCGTCATCACGGTGATAATCACGGCCCTGCTCGCGCTGTCCATCGTCTCCGCGGGAGTGTCCGGCACGACCAGCTACAGTGCCGTGTTCACCGACGTGACCGGCCTGACGGTGGGCAGCGATGTGGACATCGCGGGGGTGCGGGTCGGCCAGGTCACCTCCCTCAGCGTCTTTCATCGCCAGCTCGCGCTCGTCGGGTTCAACGTGCAGGCGGACCGGGCGCTGCCGGCCTCGGTGACCGCGACAATCCGCTACCTCAACCTGGTGGGGCAGCGCTACATCGAACTCGGTCAGGGCACCGGGCCAGCCGACCGGACGCTCCCGCCCAGCGGCACTATCCCGCTGGCGCAGACCAGGCCCGCGCTCAATCTCACGGTGCTGTTTGACGGCTTCCAGCCGCTGTTCCAGGCGCTGTCGCCGGGGGATGTCAACCGGCTGTCCAGCGACATCATCGAGGTATTCCAGGGCGAGAGCCCCAACATCACCGCGCTGGTCGCCGCGATTGGCTCGCTCACCTCCTCGCTGGCCACTAGGGACCAGGTCATCGACCAGGTCATCGACAACCTCAACTCGGCGGTTACCACGGTCAGCGCGCGGAACAGCGAGCTGAGGGGCCTCATCACCTCGCTGCAGGAACTCGTCTCCGGGCTTGCCGCCAACCGGCAGCCGATCGGCCAGGCGATCTCCGCGATCGGCAGCCTGACGAGCGCCACCGCCGGGTTGCTCCAAGTTGCCAGGCCGCCGCTGAAGGACGACATCACTCAGTTGCAGCGCCTGTCCAGTAACCTCGCCGACAACTCCGGCGTGGTGAACACGTTCCTGCAGGATCTGCCGGTCAAGATGGCCGACATCGCGCGGTCAGCCTCCTACGGGTCCTGGCTCAACTTCTTCCTCTGCGACGCCACGGTCAAAGGCGTGCACCTCGCCGGCCCTGCGGGCACGAAGCCGGGCGTTCCGCTGACGGCGGCAAGGTGCCTGTCGTGACGCGCCTTGCCATCAAGCCGATGACGCCGATCAGGGAGCGCAACCCGATCGCAGTGGCGGTCGCCGGGCTCGCCATCCTCGCCGCGATCGCGCTGCTCGTCTACTTCTCCGGCGACCTGCCGATCATCGGCGGCGGCAAAGCGTACACCGCTCTGTTTGCCGAAGCGGCCGGCCTGCAGCCAGGAAACGAGGTCAGGATCGCCGGAGTCAGCGTCGGCTCGGTCACCGGGGTTTCGCTCGACGGCAACAAGGTCGCGGTCACATTCGACGTCAAGAACGCGTGGCTCGGCGACCGCACCACGGCGGCGATCGACATCAAGACACTGCTCGGCGACAAGTACCTGGCAATCGACCCGAAGGGCAACGCCCCGCAGAACCCGGCGCAGCCGATACCGCCATCCCGCACGACCTCGCCATACGACGTGACGCAGGCGTTCAGCGGACTCGGCCAGCAGATCAGCCAGATCAACACTGCGCAGCTGGCGCAGAGCCTGCAGACGCTGTCCGACGCGTTCGCTACCACGCCGCCTTACGTCCGGAAGGCCCTGCACGGCCTGGCCTCCCTGTCGGCCAGCGTCGCCTCCCGGCAGGCCGAGGTCACCAGCCTGCTAGCCGGAGCGAAACAGGTGACCGGCACGCTGGCCAGCGAGGACTCCAGGTTCGCCGCGCTGCTCGGCGACGGCAATCTGCTGCTGGCTGAATTGCGACAACGGCAGGACGCCATCGCCGCGATGCTGACCGACACCCGCGAGCTAGCCGCCCAGGTCTCCGGGCTGGTGAACGACGACGAGGCTCAGCTCGCCCCGGCCCTGCAGGCTCTCAACCAGGTCACAGGCGTTCTGGAGAGCAATCAGGCCAACCTCAGCCGGGCGCTCGCGCTGGCGGGTCCCTACTACCGTCTGCTTGGCAACGCTGTGGGCAACGGGCGGTGGTTCGATGTCTACCTCTGCGGCCTCATCACGCACACCGACGCGCCGCACAATACGCCCGCGTCCGGCTGCCAGCCGCCGAAACCATGAGCCGAGGAACGCGACGATGCTGACGTGGAAAGCGGAGGACGTGCCTGCCGGGCGGCGGCGACGGCCGCGGCCTGCCAGCGTGCCGGGGTCATCCGCCCGGCGAGGACTGTCCCGGCTGGTCCGGACCAGGCGGGACCGGTGGGTGCTGGGAACAGGCGCGGTTTTCGTGGTCGCGGCGCTGGTGGCCAGCGGCGTGCTGGTCTACCAGTCCCTTCATCCTGCCAAGCAGATCACCGCCTATTTCGCCGACACGATCGGCGTCTACCCGCAGTCCACGGTGCGGGTGCTCGGTGTGCCGGTCGGCACGGTCGACGCCGTGCAGCCGGACGGCAGCAGCGTCAAGGTCACCATGACGATCGACTCCGGGGTCAAGATCCCGGCCGGAGCGGATGCTGTAGTGCTGGCGCCAAGCGTGGTTTCTGACCGCTACATCCAGCTCACTCCGGCCTATACCGGCGGGCCATTGCTGGCCAGCGGTGCCGTGATCCCGGAGAGCCGGACCGTTGTGCCGGTGGAAGTCGACCAGGTCTACGCCAGCCTGGCCAAGCTGGCGAATGCGCTCGGCCCGAACGGGGCGAACAAGCACGACGCCCTGAGCGACCTGATCAAGACCGGCACGAAGAACCTGTCCGGCAACGGCACGTACCTGCGGCAGATGCTCACCGAGTTCGGCGGGCTGTCCAAGACCCTGGGCGGCTCAGCCGGAAACCTCTTTGCCTCGGTTGCCTACCTGCAGCAGTTCACCACGATGCTCAAGCAGAACAACGGCCAGGTCAAGCAGGCCGAGCAGCAGCTCGCCGAGGTATCCGCGTTCCTGGCCAGCGATCGCCAGGAACTGTCGGCTGCGCTGGGCCAGCTCGCCACAGCGCTCGGCCAGATCAAGACCTTCATCGGCAGCAACCGCAGCCTACTCGCCGCGAACGTCAACAAGCTCGCATCGATCACCTCGCTCCTGGTCGCCGAGCGTGCCTCGCTGGCGGAGGCGCTGGACGTCGCACCGCTCGCGGCCGACAACGTGGTGAACGCCTACAACACGACCACGCACACCCTGGACGGCCGAGGCGACCTGCTCGAATTCGAGCAGGGCCGAGGATCGCTGCTCAGTTCGGCCTCGCCGGCCGGCTCGGTCGCTGTCCCGGCTGCTGAGATGTCGCTGCTCCCGCCGCTCCCTCTGCCCGCCGCGGGCACCGTGTACGGGACGCCGGACGCGCTGAGTGGAGGCAAGAAGTGAGCGCGCAGCACTGCCAGCGCAGACGGCCTGGCGGCCGCTGGCGATGGCTGCCAGCAGCAATGTCTGTAGCAGCGCTGCTCGCCGGCTGCAGTTCCTCGAACGGGTACAGCGGCATCTACAGCATCCGGCTGCCTGGCGGCGCCAGCCTGGGCGCGCATCCCTACCAGGTGACCGCGCAGTTCTCCGACGTGGCCGACCTGGTGCCGCAATCCGCCGTCATGGTCAACAACGTGGCAGTCGGCCGGGTAACGAAGATCTACCTGCCGCCACATAGCTGGACGGCGGATGTCCAGATGCTGGTCAACGGCAGCGTCCGCCTGCCGGCCAATGCCATCGCCGAGGTCACCCAGTCCAGCCTGCTCGGCGAGCAATTCATCGCGCTATCCCCGCCGCCCGGCGTCACGCCGGCCGGCAGGCTGGCCAACCGTGCAGTAATCCCGCTGAGCCGGACGACCGCCAATGCCACCGTCGAGGAAGTGCTAGGCGCGCTTTCACTACTGCTCAACGGCGGCGGCATCAGCCAGGTGCACACGATCGTCACCCAGCTCGACGCTGCCCTCACTGGCAACGCGCCGCAGATCCGCTCACTGCTCGTGCAGATCCGCACGACGCTGGACAACCTGAACGCGCACAAACATGCGATCTTCACCGCGCTATCCGGCCTGAAGGCGCTGTCGGCCACGCTGGCCGCACGCGACCGGCAGATCGGTAGTGCCCTGGACAACCTGACTCCTGGCCTGCGCGTGCTCGCCGACCAGCGCCGGCAGCTTGTCGCCCTGCTCGACTCGCTGAACCGGCTGTCCGGGGTTGCGGTGTCCACGATCAACGCCAGCCAGGCCAATGTCGTCGCCGACTTGCGCGAGCTCGCGCCGACCCTGCGCGAGCTCGCCAATGCCGGCCAGAACCTGCCGCTGGCATTGCAGGTGCTGCTCACCTACCCGTTTACTAACCAGGTCCTCAGCGACGTCAAGGGCGACTACCTCAACATCTACCTGTCGCTGCAGGCCAAGAAGGGAACGACGGTCATTCCCACGGTGAGGCCTCACCGCCGGAGCAGGAGGCACTGATGCTCACCAGGGCCACCAGGATCAAGGTCGCGGTCTTCGCCGTGGTCGGCATCCTGGTCATCGCCTATACCGGCATTCACTACGCCGACGTCGGCCACTTCCTGGGCTTGCGCGGCTACTACGTGGTCCGGCTGGACCTGGCCAACGGCGGCGGGATCTACTCCGACGCCGACGTGACCTACCGCGGGGTGTCGGTGGGCCGAGTCGGCGCGATGCGACTGACCGGCAACGGCATCGAGGTCGACCTGGACATCAGCGACTCGGCGCCGCTTATCCCGGCCAGGCTTCAGGCTGCGGTCGCCGACCTGTCCGCGGTCGGCGAGCAGTACGTGAACCTCCGCCCGCAGACGCCGGCCGGTCCGTACCTGCACTCAGGAAGTGTCATCCCGGAGCGAAACACCCAGCTGCCGATCCCCGTCACGAGCCTCCTGAACAGCGTCAACACGCTGGCCACCTCGCTGCCGCTGTCATCGCTGCGTCAGCTGACCAACGAACTGGCCACCGGCTTCGGCGGTCAGGGCAGCAATGTCGCGAACATCGTGGCGGGGAACGCGGCCCTCATCCACGCGGCCAACGCAACGCTGCGGCAGACCACCACGCTGATCAGGGACAGTCAGGAGGTCATCGACACGCAGGTCGCGGAGAGCAGCGAACTCGACTCGTTCAGCCAGAACCTGCTGCTGCTGGCCAGGCAGCTCGACAGGTCCAACGCCAGCATCCGCCACCTCGTGGTCGACGGCCCGCAGGCCGCGGCTCAGATAGCTGACCTGCTCGCGGAGACCAACCCCGGCCTCGGAGATCTGATCGCCAACCTGCTGACCACCTCGGAGGTCACCCTGACCAGGGGCGCGGATCTGAACGAACTGCTGTCCGCATTGCCCGCCGCGGTGTCCGTCGGTTCGACCGCGGTGACCTCGAAGGGCGCCACCTTCGGGCTGGCGCTCACCTTCTTCGACCCGCTGCCCTGCACGGCAGGCTACGGCGGCACTGCCTTCCTGAACGGGCTTGACACCTCGCCAGCCGCGCCGTTGAACACCGGCGCCTTCTGCGCGAAGCCGGCCAGCAGCGGCGTGGACGTCCGCGGCTCCGCGCACGCCCCCGGCGGCGGCGGCGTACCGCCCGCCGCGCAGCCGGGAATGGCCCAGCTTCTCGGAGTGGCGCCGTGACAACCGCCGCGGCTGCTTACGATGACGGCATCCCTGCGGGGTGCCACCCGGCAAGCGGAGGTGCGGATGACTAGCGTGACGGCGCGGCTGCCTATAGCTGGCTGGCGGCGCAGTCCGCTGGTGGCCACCTCTTCCGTGCTGCTGGCCGCTGCCGTGGTGTTCGCGGCCTGGGCTGGCCTCTCCTGGCTCACCGCGCCGCGGCCGTCCGCCGTTGCCCAGGCGAGGAACGAGGCGCTCCGCGAGGGCCAGCAGGCCGTGCTCAACTTCAACACGCTGAGCTACCGCACCGTCGGCCAGGGCCTGAAGCTGTGGGAACAGTCCTCCACCGGGGCGCTGCACACCGAGATCGCGGCCGGCCGGTCTGCCTTCGAGCAGCAGATCAAGCAGGCCAAGTCGATCACGACTGCGAAGATCCTCGACGCGGCGCTCACCGCGATCAACGTCCGGGCAGGCACGGCGACCATCATCGTGGCGATGCAGATCACCGTGACGCCGGCGCACGGGGCGGCCGCGACGAAGCAGAGCCGGCAGGAGGCCGTTCTCGCCCGGACGCCGTCCGGATGGAAGCTCAGTTCGCTCGAGCAGGCCCCGGTCGGGGCTGCCAGCGGTGCGGGCCCGACAGGCTGAGGCTGGAAAGGAGACCCGGAATGCCCATAGGGCCGTCCTTCCGGCCAATAACCGAGCCGGAGAGCGCTGCCGTTCCCGCAATAACGGAAGGAGCGGTGACGGAAAGCCCCGCGGCCAACGCCAGCGCGCTCCCGCGATGGCGTCGGGTGCTCCCGGTCGCCTTCGGGGCTGCGACTGTGGTACTCGGGGCGGTCGGCGCGTGGGCTGCCGTCGCAGCGCACGACCTACGGGCGAGCGCCGCGACTGCCAACGACGCGCTCGTCGACGTCAGCGCCACCAAGGCCGTGACACGGGATGTCACCAGCGCGGTGAACACGATCTTCTCCTACAACTACGCCGACACCGCACGGACTAAGGCGGCAGCGCAGCGGCTTCTCACCGGTCCCGCCATCCGGCAGTACAACCAGCTGTTCGGCCTGGTGCAGCAGGAGGCGCCGAAGGAGAAGCTGGTTGTGACGACACGCGTCACCAGCATCGGAGTCGAGTTGCTGACCGGCGGGCGCTCCCGGCTGCTGGTGTTCGCCAACCTGCAGGACTCGCGGGCCGGCACAAGGCAGGCATCCTATGG
>DATMMA010000250.1:0-17482 GCA_035570295.1 Streptosporangiaceae bacterium | reverse complement strand
CGACAAAGATCTCAGTGAGGCGGCGCGGCTCGCATACATCTGCGGCGCGGTCGCGTTCGTGGTCTTCGGCCTAGCCGCGGCAGTCGGCCTGTCCGGGATGGTCCGCATCACGTCACAGCCGCTCATCGGGCAGGCGCACGCGGGCGTGCTGCGCTATGTGCTGGTGCTGGTCGGCGTATTTGCCGTGCTCACATTCTCGCTGGCTATCGCCCGCATAGACGTCAAGCAACTGCTTGTCAGCGGGGCCGTCGCCGGTGTCTTGCTCGGCATCGCCGCTCAGCAGTCGCTGGCGAACCTGTTCGCCGGGCTGGTGCTGCTGTTCGCCCGGCCGTTCCGGGTGGGCGACCATGTCCGGTTCCGGGCTGGCGCGCTCTCCGGCACGATCGAGGGCATCGTCATCGACGTGAGCCTGACGTACGTCCGGCTCAAGACCGATGAGGGCCTAGTCCTGCTGCCGAACTCGCAGGCGCTGGCTGCCGCCGTCCTGCGCGTCCCTGACCAGCTACCGGCCGATCCGGCGGATATTCCGGCGCCCAGCGTTCCAGGCCTATCGCCCGCTCCGCCGGGCGGCCCGCTACGTTAGGCAGCCGTACCTGCAGATCAGGCGACCCGCCGGTCCCTCGCATGCTGACAGACGGCGCCCGGCCCCTGGTTTCGGCCAGGGTTTCGCAGCGCGGGCGCCGGCCTGCCTGCTAGTGATTGGCGTCGTATTTCGAGATCACGCTTGCCGGAATGCGGCCGCGGTCACTAACGTCCATGCCGCTCTGCTTCGCCCAGGCCCGTATCTCGGCACTGCGCTGGCGGTGCGCGGTAGTACGCCGCTTCGGCTTGCCGACCCGGCCCGTCACCTTCCTGGCCTTGTCCGCGAACCTGCTAAGCACCTCGTCAAACTTCTGACTGTGCTTCTCGCATAGGTCGATCTCGTAATCCCGGCCGTCAAGGCTGAACGCGCGAGTCATGTGCTCGCCGTCTGGAATCTCTCGTGAGTCGTAGTCACAGGCAAACGTGACAGAGATCTTCTGAGCCACTTCTGTATCCCCCTCCCCCCGCGAAAAACTATTCCCAGTCTCATCACTGATGTAACGACGCGAACGTCCGGTTTCTTTCCTTCCGATGGACGGGGCCGGCAAATCGCCGCCGGATGCAGCGCGCCGAAGTCTGAGCCCCGGCCGACCGCGAGCACGTCTTAGGTCGCGGATTGGCTGCTGCCGCCGTTAGCCGGAATGCTCGGTGCCGCGACCAGCGGTTAGCGCGCCGGCCGGCGCCAGTAATCCTGCTCCGAAATCGGCTCGTCAGCGGCATCTAGCTCGGGTTCCGCGAACGGTGCCGGTGCGGATGAGCGGCTCCGCCCGCCGCTGTGCCGGCCGGCGGAATACTGCGCGGTGGTACCGGGATCGGCGGGCAGCCCATACTCCGGACCGCCCGAATAGCCAGCCTCCGAGTCAGGCTGCAACGGGTAGCGGCCGGGCTCGGCAGAAACCCCGGCGTGATCGGCCGGATAAGCAGGCCCGCCAGCGCCGTGGCGACGGACCGGGCCGGGCGGCGGATTGTCATTAGGGTATGACTCAGCGCCAGGCCGCACATAGGGCGGCACAAATCGCTGCTCGCCGTACCGGCTGAGGTCAGTGACCGCGCCGCCGTCATGGTCGCCGGCTGCGGGCAGGTAACTGCCATCGTCCGGGTGAACTGCACGGGGAGGCAATTCATAGCGGCCGGTAGCGTCAGAGGCACCGGCGTCAGCCGGGAAATCGGCGTAGCCGGCTCGGTGGTCATAGCCGGCAGAATCGCCGTAGCCGACGGACCTGCCATAGCCGGCGGAATCGTGCCCAGCCGATGACCGATTGGCTCCGGGCCGGTCAGGGTAACCGCCGGCGAGCTCGTGCTCGTCGGCCCTGTGACCGCCCGCACGGCTACCCTGCTCCTCGTCGTACCAGTCTTCGTCATAGCCAGCTTCGTCATAGCCAGCCGACTCATAGCGAGGCTCGCCATAGCCAGCTTCGTCGTAACCGGCCTCATAGCCGGCCGGCTCGTAGCCGCCGTGGTAGTCAGGCCGGCTGTCGGCTCGCCGGGGCTGCGGACCGCGATGCAGTATCTCCGTCATCCTGGCCAGATCTTCCATCGGCAGCCGGAACGTGCCAGTGCACCTGCCGCCCTGCCAGATGCTGAAGACGGCAATGCCGGTATCCGCATACCAGCTGAGCCTCATGCTCCTGGAACTGCCCCTGACGTCGAAAAACACCTCGCCCAGGCGAGGCAGCGGCGCTGCGTCGGACGCGGACATGATGCCTATGGTGGCCTGAACAATTGGATCTGTCCAGTTAATGATCACTTAGTGTGACCTGATCCATGGCTAGAATTTACCGATCCCGGCTGCGCGACTCCCGGTGCCGATGGCATGATTGTGCGGCGGTCAGCGCTGGCGGGCAGGCATGCATACCAAAGTCGCGAGCACACAGCAACTCGGGCTGGGAACATCACGCCAGCGCAGCGCGTTGCACCATGCGACGGGGCAATTGCCACACCGCGCAAGGATTTCTTCGTCTAGGGCACCCTACCGCGCTTCGCGGGGTCCGCTGGACGAAAGCGAGCCTGCAGTACAGAGCATGCACCGCCTGGGCACCTGTGCCTGCTGTTGTGACCGAGTGAGCCTGACTGACCTGCACGAACCGATTTCGACGATAACGGAACTGTGAGCACTTACCTACCGTGGCCAGCGACGACCACGGTCAGCTGCCTGAGGAGAGCTATTCATGTCTGAGGTACGTCGCCAAGCCGCCCTTCTGCAACGGCCGAACTGGGGCTGGCAGGATCAGGCTGCGTGCCGCGGCAAGGAGGTCGTGCTCTTTTTCGGCCCCGACGGCGAACGGCAGCCGGAGCGCGAGATCCGCGAGCGCAAGGCCAAGACTGTCTGCAACGCGTGCCCGGTGCGCGCCGAGTGCCTCACCTACGCCGTCAGCAGGCCGGAGAAGTACGGCACCTGGGGCGGCCTCAACGAGGACGAGCGCTCCTCTGAGCGGCGGCGCCGCATGCGCCGGGCTAACGCTGCCTGAGAGGCCGCCGATCCGCCATGGTCTGCCCCGAATGCCGGGCACAGCGGCACGAGAAGTGCCCGCGCGGTACCTGGTGCGATTGCCAGCACCAGCGGCCCGCGCGGCCGACAGAGACCCGGCTGGGCTGGCTAAGGCAGGGCTGACGAACGGCTTCTTGCGCCCGGACACTGATTAACCGGCCCGAAGCGGGCAGGAATACCGCGGGCTGGACGCGGGTTGCTTCAGCCAGAGCAAACAGGGAGCGACACCGGCTTTGGCGACAGACGTGACTTAGGTGACACAGGGTGCAGTTAACTGCGATAAGCCCTAGTGTGTCAGTAATACCTGGTGTGTTCCGGGCCTAAGTTACAGCCGGGCTTCAGGTTAACCGGCTAAGCTGCCTGGACTGGATGGACCGCCGCGAGGAGGAACCCAGCGTAATGGAAAGGCTAGCCGCCGAGGCGGCCGATGCACTGGCGGGAGCGCCAGCCGATGAGGTAATCGCGTGGGCTGTGCGCACGTTCGGCCGCCGGATCTGCATTACCTCGTCGATGACCGACGCTGTGCTGGTCAACCTCGTGTCTAAGCACTTTCCGGGTGTCGACGTGCTCTTCCTCGACACCGGCTATCACTTCGCGGAGACGATAGGCACCAGAGACGCGGTGTCTGCCGTGTACCCGGTCAACGTCGTCAACGTGACGCCCCCGACCACGGTCGAGGAGCAGGACGCGGAACTCGGTGCCCGGCTCTACAGCCGTAACCCGGACCTGTGCTGCTATCTCCGCAAGGTAGTCCCGCTCGAGGAGGCGCTCGGCCCGTACGACGCCTGGTTTACCGGGGTCCGCCGGGAGGAAACCGACGCCCGCAATGACACCAGGGTCGTCCAGTGGGACGCGCGGCGCGAGATGATCAAGGTGAATCCGATCGTCGAGTGGACCCAGCAGCAGGTTGACGACTACATCACCGCCAACAACGTCCTGGTGAACCCGCTGGTTTACGACGGTTACCCGTCCATCGGCTGCCGTACCTGCACTTCCCGTGTAGCCGATGGCGCCGATCCGCGCAGCGGCCGGTGGGCAGGCACCGCCAAGACCGAGTGCGGCATCCACACTTAGGCGCGGCAGCGGCAGTGACGCAATCCCGGCGGCACGCCACGCACGAGGTACTGAACCAGGTACCGTCACTGGCTGGCTATGACGTGGCTGACGATCCCGCGCTGCTCGCGGCGATCCGCCGCGAGGGCTGCGAATGGGCCGAGGCCGAGTTGCATGAGCTCGGCATGCTCGCGGGTACGGCAGCCACGCAGGAGCTGGCACGGCTGGCGAACGTGAATAAGCCAGTGCTGAGAACCCATGATGCCCGCGGCTACCGGATCGACGAAGTCGATTTCCACCCGTCCTGGCATCAGCTCATGACCACGGCGGTCAGCCACGGCCTGCACGCCGCTCCATGGGCCGACAAGACTCCGGCGGCGCACGTGGCCAGGGCTGCCAAGTTCCTGGTGTGGACCCAGGCGGAGGCCGGTCACGGCTGCCCGATCTCCATGACGTACGCCTGTGTGCCCGCGCTGCGGCACAGCCCCGACCTGGCGGCACGCTACGAGCCCCTGCTCACCTCGGCAAGCTACGATCCTGGCCTGCGTCCGCCGGAAGGCAAGGCGGGGTTGCTGGCCGGGATGGCCATGACTGAGAAGCAGGGTGGCTCAGACGTCCGCGCGAACACCACGACCGCAGTCCCGGCAGGCGACGGCAGCTATCTGCTGACCGGCCACAAGTGGTTCTGCTCGGCGCCCATGTGCGATCTATTCCTGGTACTGGCGCAAGCGCCAGAGGGCCTGACCTGCTTCCTGCTGCCGCGAGTGCTCCCCGATGGCAGCCGGAACGCGATGTACATCCAGCGGCTTAAGGACAAGCTCGGCAACTGCTCGAACGCCTCCGCCGAAGTCGAGTACGACGCAGCAGTGGCCTGGCCGGTCGGAGAGCCCGGCCGGGGAGTGCCGACCATTATCAACATGGTGAGCGCCACCAGGCTCGACTGTGTGCTTGGCAGTGCCGCGGCCATCCGCCAGGCGGCCGTCATCGCGGCCAGGTACGCAGGCCTTCGCCAGGCTTTCGGTGCCCCGCTGATCGACCACCCGGCGATGACCGGCGTCATCGCAGACCTGACGGTGGAGTCGGAGGCCGCGACGACGCTCGCGATCCGGCTGGCCGGAGCCGCCGACCGTGCGGCCCGCGGCGACGCGGCCGAGGCAGCCCTGCTCCGCGTCGCCTTGCCGGCGGCCAAGTACTGGATCTGCAAGCGCACGCCGATGATCACCGCCGAAGCACTGGAATGCCTGGGCGGGAACGGATACGTCGAGGATTACTCGCCGATGCCCCGGCTGGTCCGCGATTCGCCGCTCAACTCGATCTGGGAAGGGTCGGGCAATGTCACCGCCCTTGATGTGCGGCGAGCACTGACCAGGGAGCCGGCCTGCGCCGATGCGCTACTCGCCGAGATCGACCTGGCAGAAGGCGACCGGCGGGCAGCAGCTGCCGCAGCCGGGCTGCGCGCGGCACTCAAGGAGGCGCAGGGCCCTGACGGCGAGCGGCACGCGCGCCATCTCGCCGGGCAGATCACTGTCACGCTGCAGGCGTCGCTGCTGGCCCGGCACGCCCCTGCTGCGATATGGGACGCCTTCAGCAGTTCCCGCCTAGGCGCTGCAGGCGGTTCAGGCATCTCGCCCGGCCCGATGACAGGTCCGGGCTCGCCGTTCGGCAGCCTGCCGGACGGGCTGGACCTGGCGGCCATCGTGGCCCGGTCCGCTGTTACTTCCAGGTAGGGTCAGCGGATGCAACTCTGGCCGGGTGCGGCCTACCCGCTTGGCGCTACCTGGGATGGGTCAGGCACCAACTTCGCCCTGTTTTCCGAGGTCGCCGACCGTGTGCAGCTGTGCCTGTTCGATCCCGATGACATCGAGACGCGGCTGGACCTGACCGAGGTAGACGGCTTTGTCTGGCACTGCTACCTGCCGTCCGTCGGCCCCGGCCAGCGCTACGCGTACCGCGTCTGGGGTCCCTACGAGCCAAAGCAGGGTCATCGCTGTAACCCGGCCAAGCTACTGCTGGACCCCTACGGCAAGGCCGTCGAAGGCAATGTTCGCTGGGATCCGGCACTGTTTGACTACCAACTCGGTAAGCCGGCACAGCATAACGACGCCGACAGCGCTGCGTTCATGCCGCGCAACGTGGTGATCAACCCCTATTTCGACTGGACCGGCGACCGGCAGCCCCGAACGCCCTACCACCAGACGGTGATCTACGAGGCGCACGTGCGCGGCCTGACCATGCGCCATCCGCAGGTTCCGCCCGAGCTACGGGGCACCTATTCCGGCCTGGCCTCGCCGCCGGTGATCGACCATCTGACCAAGCTCGGCATCACCGCGATCGAGCTGATGCCGGTGCACCAGTCGGTGCCTGAGCACGAACTAGCCGAGAGGGGCCTGACGAACTACTGGGGTTACAACACGATCGGCTTTTTCGCCCCGCACAACGTGTACTCGAGTTCAGCGGAACCACACGGCCAGGTCGCCGAGTTCAAGTCGATGGTGAAGGTGCTGCACGAGGCGGGCATCGAGGTGATCCTCGACGTCGTGTACAACCACACCGCCGAGTCCGGCGCCCTCGGCCCGACGCTGTCCTTCCGCGGCATCGACAACGCGGCCTACTACCGGCTTGACGACGGCGACCCGTCCGTCTACCTCGACTACACCGGCTGCGGCAACAGCCTGAATGTCCGGCATCCGCACGCACTTCAGCTGATCATGGACTCGCTCCGGTACTGGGTCCTGGACATGCACGTCGACGGATTCCGCTTTGACCTCGCCGCCGCGCTGGCCCGGGAACTGCACGAGGTAGACCGGCTGTCGGCCTTCTTCGAGCTGGTGCAGCAGGACCCGGTGGTGTCCCAGGTGAAGCTGATCGCCGAGCCATGGGATGTCGGGGCTGGCGGCTATCAGGTCGGCAAGTTCCCGCCGCTGTGGACCGAGTGGAACGGCAAGTACCGGGACACAGTCCGCGACTTCTGGCGGGGCCAGCCCGCGACGATAGGCGAGTTCGCGTCCAGGCTCAGCGGCTCGTCCGACCTGTACGAGACCAGCGCGCGGCGCCCGGTCGCGTCGGTCAACTTCGTTACCTGCCACGACGGATTCACCATGGCCGACCTGGTCAGTTACAACAGCAAGCACAACGAGGCCAACGGCGACGGCAATACCGACGGCACGGACGACAACCGCTCCTGGAACTGCGGTACCGAGGGCCCTACTGACGACGAAGCCATTACCGCTCTGCGCGACCAGCAGGTGCGCAACTTCCTGGTTACGCTGTTCTGCTCGCAGGGCGTGCCGATGCTGCTGGCCGGCGACGAACTCGGCCGCACGCAACAGGGCAACAACAATGCCTACTGCCAGGACAATGGGATCTCCTGGGTGGACTGGGAGGCCGCGCATCAGCACGGCGACCTGCTCGACTTCACCTGCGCGCTGATCGCGCTGCGCCGCGAGCACCCGGTCTTCCGGCGCCGCCGGTTCTTCAGCGGCGAGCTCGCGGGTGCCAGCGGCACCGAGCTACGTGACATCAGCTGGCTGACCGCGGCCGGCGCCGAGATGACAATCGACGACTGGCGCAGCGGCTTCGCCCGCTCGCTAGCAGTGCTGCTGAACGGGGACGCCATCACCGAGCCGGGCAGCCGAGGCGAGGCCATCACGGACCAGAGCTTCCTGCTGCTGTTCAACGCCGGCGACGAGCCGGTGACCTTCACTTTGCCTGGCGCAGACACCGCTCCGGGCTGGCAGGTAGTGGCGGACACTGCCGAGCCAGCCGGACAGCTTCCGCCAGCTGGCACCGAGCAAACGGTGACTGCCCGCGATGTTGCCGCTCGGTCGGTCGTGATCCTGCGCGCAACCGCAGCTAGTTAATCCCAGGTGGCGCCGGGCCGGGACGCGCCCTCTGATTGACTGCTTACCGTGCGCCAGATCTATCCGGTCCAGGGCTCAGATCTGCAAGTAGTGCCCAAGGCCACGCCCGGCCCGCTGCCAGCCGCGGTCGAAGAGCTTGCCCGGCTGTACCGGACGGCTCCCCTGGCCCGTGCCGCAAACACGCATGCCGCAAACACCCGTGCCGCCGACGCAGGCGCTGGCGACCAGGGCTGGCTGCAGGCGAACATGGTGGCCAGCGCTGACGGTGCCGTGTCGCTTGACGGTCGATCCGGTGGCCTGTCCGGACCCGCCGACCGGATGGTGTTCACGATCCTGCGCAGCCTGGCCGATTTGATTCTGGTGGGCGCTGGCACCGCCAGGACGGAGCATTACCGGCCAGCGCAGGCCGCCGAGCTGTGGCAGCAGCTGCGCCCCGCTGGAGCGCCGCAGCCCGCTATCGCCGTGGTGACGGCCAGGCTGAACGTCGATCCCGACGGGCAGCTGATCACCGCGGCCGCGGCCGGCGCCCGGACCATCGTGGTAACCACAGCCGACGCGCCGGCCGATCGCAAGGCTGCCATCGCCAGGCACGCCCGGGTCGTCGAAGCCGGTCATCACCAGGTCGACGTGACTGCGGCCGTCGCGGCGCTGCGCAGCCTCGGTTACACACGGATCCTCTGCGAAGGCGGCCCTACTCTGCTCGGTCAGCTCGCTGCCGAGGGCCTCATCGACGATCTGTGCTTGACCACGAGTCCGCTGCTCGCAAACGGCCGGGCCGGCCGCATCGTAAGCCCGATCACCACGGGAACGCGCGCTGGCGCCGCCGCGGACTTGACGACGCGACTGTCCCTGGCGCACCTGCTGGCCGACGAGAACTTCCTGTTCAGTCGCTACCTGACCGAAAACTGACCCGTTGCCCTTACTGTGCTCGCCCCCGTGCTCGCCTTAGTGGCGGAAAGGATCCAGGTCATGCCGCTTCACGCCAAGGTCGACGAGGCCCATGGACCCGCCCTGCTGGACCTCAACCCCGTCTACACCCGGATCGAGCATGCGGTCCCCCGGCACCGGCTGGCGGCCCAGCCGACAGACCCGGCCGCCGCGCTCGCGCTGGTCAAAGACGAGCTGATCCTCGACGGTAACGCCAGGCTCAACCTGGCCACCTTCGTCACCACCTGGATGGAGCCGGAAGCCGAGCAGCTGATGGCTGAGTGCTTCAGCAAGAACATGATCGACAAGGACGAGTATCCGCAGACCGCCGAACTGGAGCGCCGTTGCGTCAACATCCTTGCCCACCTGTGGCACGCGCCGGCGGCCAGTGCGAGCACCGCGGCCGGCCCCGCCCAGGCAGATGATGACAACTCACCCGGATCGGCTACCGGCTGCTCGACGACCGGCTCAAGCGAGGCTTGCATGCTCGGCGGGCTTGCCCTTCTCTGGCGCTGGCGCGCCCGCCGTGGCATCGCGCCGGGCCAGCCCAGCTCCGGAGCGCGGCCCAACCTGGTCATGGGCGCCAACGTCCAGGTCTGCTGGGAGAAGTTCTGCCGGTACTGGCAGGTCGAGCCCAGGCTGGTGCCGATGGAACCGGGCCGGCTGCACCTGACCGGACCGGAGGCCGCGGCACGCTGCGACGAGAACACCATAGGCGTGGTCGCGATTCTCGGCTCCACCATGGACGGCAGCTACGAGCCGGTCGCCGAGATCGCGGCAGCGCTCGACACGCTCCAGCAAAACACCGGGCTGGACATCCCGGTGCACGTTGACGGAGCTTCCGGCGGTTTCGTCGCGCCCTTCCTGCAGCCGGACCTGGAATGGGACTTCCGGGTCAAGCGGGTCGCCTGGATCAACACTTCCGGCCACAAGTACGGCCTGGTGTATCCGGGCGTGGGCTGGATCATCTGGCGCGAGGCGGCCGCGCTCCCCGACGACCTGGTCTTCAAGGTGAATTATCTCGGCGGCGACATGCCGACGTTCGCGCTGAACTTCTCCCGGCCGGGTTCCCAGGTAGCCGCGCAGTACTACAACTTCGTCCGGCTCGGCTTCGAGGGGTACCGGCAGATCCAGCTCACCTGCCAGCAGGTGGCCCGCTACCTCGCCATCGAGATCGCCGGAATGGGTCCGTTCGAACTACTCTCCGACGGTTCCGATCTGCCGGTGGTCGCGTTCAAGCTAGCCGACCCGGCGAAGTCTGGCTACACCGTCTTCGACTTGTCGGAGCGGCTCCGCCAGCGCGGCTGGCTCGTTCCCGCCTACACCTTTCCTGAGAACCTGCAGGACACTGCCGTGCTGCGGATCGTCGTCAGGAACGGCTTCAGCCAGGACCTGGCCGGGCTGCTGGTGAGCGATCTGAGAACGCAGGTGCAAGTGCTCGACGCGGCACCGCACGAGCCTGTGCCGCTTCTGCCAGGCGGCCAGCGCGGCGGGTTCGCGCACTGACCCGCCACGTTCCAGGCGCGGTCGGCGTCAGGCGGTCCGGGCGCGGCCGGCGTCAGGCTCGAGTCAGCCACACGAAACGGCCGACTCGACCTCACACCACCGCGCCCGCAGAGCCAGAGCCGTTATGCCCTTTTTGCGACAAAGCCGCTCCACATTTCACTGAGTTATGCGGCGCGAACCAGTACAAAATGGCGGATGCTGCCGACAAGATGCGTGAAATGTCAAAGTGCCCGCAGCGATCGCGGCCGATTTGCGTGCTAATGGGCGTTTGCCGGTCGCTGGGTACAGCGCCGACGTCGCCACGGTCCTGGGTCCGGACGTATTGCGAGCGGGACGGGGAGGCACGGGCCCGAGTCAGCCGTTTCGTGTGGCTGACTCGGCGTCCGTGGTTGCCCGGCCCCGTGTCTTCCGTGCCCGAGTCAGCCGTTTCGTGTGGCTGACTCGGCGTCCGTGGTTGTCCGGCCCCGTGTCTTCCGTGCCCAGGTCGGCGCCGCCTCAGCGCACCTGGCTCAGGCGCCCTTGCGCAGCCGGTCGAGCGCCTCGGCCAGGATCGCGGCGCCGTCGGTGTCGTTGCGCCGCTCCTTCACGTACGCCAGGTGCGTCTTATACGGCTCGGCATGCGGCGGGGATGGCGGGTTAGCCTCATCCTGACCAGCCGGCAAGCCGCAGCGCGGGCAGTCCCAGAACTCGGGGACCGCCGCGTCGGAAGCGAAACTGGGGATGGTCTCGTGCCGGTTGCAGCACCAGAAAGACACCCGCACGCGCGGCGCTGCCTCGCCGCGCTCAGCCTCACCCATCGGCCCAGCCCCGACCCGGCTGCCGCGTATGGCGTTGCCACTACTCACTGCTCACCCCTCGCTCGAAAAGGCCTGCGGATGGCGCTGCCGCACCTCGCGCCGCACCAGCCCTCATGCCCTATGCAGTTCAATGCCTTGCGTCTTAAAACCGTGCATATCAAACACCGCGGCTGTCAGTGTCTGTTTAAGCCATGCGAATCAATGAAACGCCAAACTCGCGTCGTGAACCCGGGACTTAGTGCTTGTCGAGGATCCCGAGCGCGACGATGCAAACGAACCAGATGACCCCGGTGACGATGGTGATCCGGTCTAGGTTCCGCTCGACCACTGAGGACGAACCCAGCGATGAGGAGATACCGCCGCCGAACAGGTCCGACAGGCCGCCGCCCTTGCCCTTGTGCAGGAGCACAAGCAGCACCATCAGCAGGCTGGTGATGATCAAGATCACGGAGAATGCGACAGTCACTGCGGTTTCTCGTCTCTCCCGGCTGGTTCAGGCCGCGCGCGGACCGGTCCCTACGCGACAGTGGCCCAGTCAGACAGTTACGCCCTGTTCACGATACCGGCAAATCCGTACGAATTCACCGGAATCAAGGCTCGCACCACCAACTAGCGCACCGTCGACGTCCGGCTCGGCCATGATCGCGGGCATGTTGTCGGGCTTTACCGACCCGCCATACAGGATACGCGTGGTTGCGCCTGCCGGGTGCCCGTGAACGGCGGAAATCCGTGCCCGGATGGCCCCGCACACCTCCTGGGCGTCGGCTGGCGTGGCCACCTGGCCGGTGCCGATAGCCCAGACCGGCTCATAGGCGACTACCAGGCCAGCCACCTGCTCGGCAGTCACGCCCGCCAGGCCACCATCGAGCTGGGCCAGGGTGTAGTCGATGTGCTGGCCCGCCTCACGCACCTCCAGCGGCTCTCCGATGCACAGCACCGGCGTCATGCTCCGCTGCAAGACTGCCCGGACCTTGGCGTTGACCAGGGCATCGTCCTCATGGTGGTAGCGCCGCCGCTCCGAGTGCCCGGCCACCACGAACTGGCAGCCGAGCTTGGCCAGCATCCGCGCCGAGATGTCGCCGGTGTAGGCCCCGTCCTCGTGTGGCGAGACGTCCTGCGCGCCGTACAGCAACCGCAGCTTGTCCCCGTCGATCAGGGTCTGCACGCTGCGCAGCGCGGTGAACGGCGGCAAGACGGCGATATCGGCGGCGTTAAAGTCCTTGTCGGTCAGCGCGAACCCGAGCTTCTGGGTAAGCGCAATTGCCTCGAGGTGATTGTTGTGCATCTTCCAGTTGCCGGCAATGAGCGGCTTCCTGACGGCGGCCACTAGCCGGCCAGGTCCGAGTCAGCCAGCGCTGCGAGGCCGGGCAGGGTGGTGCCCTCGAGGTACTCCAGGCTGGCTCCGCCGCCAGTGGAGATGTGGCTGAAGCCATCCTCTTGCAGCCCGAGCCGGCGAACGGCAGCCGCCGAGTCGCCGCCGCCAACCACCGTGAGGCCAGGCAGCGCGCTGATCGCCTCGCCCACAGCCCTCGTGCCGGCCGCGAACGCGGGGAACTCGAACACGCCCACAGGGCCGTTCCAGAACACCGTCGCCGCATCGGCCAGCTTGGCAGCGAACAGCTCCCTGGTCGCCGGGCCCATGTCCACGCCCTCCCGGTCGGCCGGGAATGCTTCCGCCGGGTAGACATCGTGTTCCGCGTCCGCAGCGAACCGGGTCGCGCCGACCAGGTCAACCGGAAGTACCAGTTCGACGCCGCGCGCCTCCGCGTCCGCTATCACCCGGCGGACATCGTCGATCTTGTCGGCCTCCAGCAGCGAGTGGCCCACCTCGTAGCCCTTGGCTGCCAGGAACGTGTAGGACATGCCGCCGCCGATCAGGATCCGGTCGGCCCGCCCCAGCAGGTTCGCGATGACGGCCAGCTTGTCCGACGGCTTGGCGCCGCCGAGTACGACGACGTACGGCCGGGCCGGATGCTCTAGCTGCTCCAGCACGGCAACCTCGGCCTCGACCAGGTCGCCGGCGGCATGCGGCAGCAGTGCCGGGAGGTCGTACACGCTGGCGTGCTTGCGGTGCAGGGCACCGAAGCCGTCGCCCACGTAAACCTCGGCCAGCGCCGCCAGCTGGCCAGCGAGCGCCGCCCGCTCTGCCGCGTCCTTGCTGGTCTCCGCAGGCTCGAAGCGGATGTTCTCCAGCACGGCCACGTCACCGTCGGCGAGCCCGGCCGCGATGGCCTTGGCCGAATCGCCGGCGACGTCGGTGGCCAGCGGGACCGGGGCGCCCAGCAACTCCGACAGCCGCGTCGCTACCGGAGCTAGCGACGGGCCACCCGCCACGCGGTCTGCGTAACTGTCGCCTTTCGGCCGCCCCAGGTGGGCGATGATCAGCACCCTCGCGCCGCGTTCCCGCAGTTTATTGATGGTTGGCAGGCTGGCCCGGATGCGGCCGTCGTCGGTGATCGTGACGCCGTCCAGCGGCACGTTCAAGTCAGCCCGCAGCAGCACGACCCGCCCGGCGACAGCCAGCGAATCGAGGCCCCTCACGAGTGAAGGCCTTTCACGAGCGGGCGGGAAGGCTGGCGCCGACCAGAGCGGCGAGGTCAGCGAGGCGGTTCGAGTAACCCCACTCGTTGTCGTACCAGCCGATGACCTTGACCTGGTCGCCGGCCGCCATGGTCAGCTGGGAGTCGAACGTGCAGGAATACGGCGTGCCGACGATGTCGGAGGACACGATCGGGTCCTCGGTGTAATACAGGTAGCCCTTGAGCGGCCCGTCGGCGGCGGCCCGGTAGGCCGCGTTGACCTCCTCGATGCTGGCCTCCCGCTCCAGCTGGACGACCAGGTCGGTCACCGAGCCGTCCATCACCGGGACGCGCATGGACAGGCCGTCCAGCTTGCCCTTCAGCTCCGGCAGTACCAGCGCGGTCGCTTTGGCTGCCCCGGTCGTGGTCGGGATGATGTTCTGCGCGGCTGCCCTGGCGCGGCGCAGGTCCTTGTGCGGGAAGTCGAGGATGACCTGGTCGTTGGTGTACGCGTGGATGGTCGTCATAAAGCCTTTGCTGATGCCGAAGCTGTCGTTCAGCACCTTGGCCATCGGCGCCACGCAGTTCGTTGTGCAGGACGCGTTGGAGATGATGTTGTGCTTCGCCGGGTCGTAACGGTCATCGTTGACGCCCAGCACGATCGTGATGTCCTCGCCCTTGGCGGGCGCCGAGATGATCACCTTACGGGCGCCGCCGGCCAGGTGCTTCGCCGCATCAGGCGCGCTGGTGAACCGGCCGGTGGACTCGATCACGACATCCACTCCGAGGTCGCCCCACGGCAGCGCGGCCGGGTCCTTCTCGGCCAGCATCTTGATCGAATGGCTGCCGGCCCGGATGACGTCGCCGTCGGCGACCACGTCCACGTCCAGCGTGCCTAGCACGGTGTCGTATTTGAGCAGGTGCGCACAGGTAGCGAGGTCGCCGAGGTCATTCGCCGCCACGATCTCTATATCGCCCCCGCCGCCGGCGTGTACGGCGCGCCAGACGTTCCGCCCGATCCGGCCGAACCCGTTGATACCAACCCGAACACTCACCGCAGATGCACTCCCTTTGCCCTAGCAGTGCCTTGTCTTCGCTATGCGCAGCTAGCGTTCGCAACCCTACCGGACTGCCCGGAGTCCGCGTTCGCCCGAGCAGACTCCGGGCGCCGCGCAACTGTGCCGGGCAGGCTTCGTGCTAGCGGGCTTAGGGAACCAGCATGTCGGCGGTCAATGTCGCCTCGGTGTTCGGTATCCCGAGTTCCATAGCGCGGCGGTCAGCGAGCGCAAGCAGCCGCCTGATCCGCCCCGCGATTGCGTCCTTGGTGAGGGCCGGCTCGGCAAGCTGACCTAGCTCCTCCAGACTTGCCTGCCGGTGCTTGATCCGCAGCTCCCCCGCCACGATCAGGTGATCAGGAGCCTCCGCGCCGAGAATCTCCAGAGCCCGCTCAACCCTGGCGCCGGCCGCGACCGCCGCACGGGCGCTGCGCCGCAGGTTCGCATCGTCGAAGTTGGCCAGCCGGTTCGCGGTAGCTCTGACCTCCCGGCGGATCCGGCGCTCCTCCCATGCCAGCACGCTGTCGTGGGCGCCCAGCCGGGTGAGCAGGGCACTGATCGAGTCGCCGTCGCGGACGACCACCCGGTCCACGCCGCGGACGTCGCGAGCCTTGGCGTGAATCTTGAGCCGCCGGGCAGCACCGACCATGGCCAGCGCCGCCTCCGGGCCAGGGCAGGTCACCTCGAGCGACATGGAACGGCCGGGCTCGGTCAGGCAGCCATGCGCCAGAAACGCTCCGCGCCAGGCTGCCTCACAGTCGCAGGTCGTGCCGGATACCACCTGCCTCGGCAACCCGCGCACCGGGCGGCCGTGGTTGTCGACCAAGCCGGACTGCCTGGCCAGGCTCTCGCCGTCGGCGCGGACGCGGACCAGGTAGCGGTTGCCCTTGCGCAGGCCGCCAGGCGCCAGCACGACCAGGTCGGACGCATGGCCGAAGACCTCGGCGATGTCCTTGCGCAGCCGGCGCGCTGCCGCCCCGGTGTCGAGCTCAGCCTCCACGACGATTCGCCCGGCCGCCAGGTGCAGCCCGCCGGCAAATCGCAGGATGGTCGACACTTCAGCCTTACGGCAGCATGGCTTAAGCACGCTGACCCTGCTGAGCTCGTCCTTAACCAGACCAGTCAGCGCCACAGGCGTCACTCCCCCTCAAATAGCTGCGCGAACGCGCCTGCCAGGCGCCGCGGGTCGTGCCGTGGCGACCCGTCCCCGACGGCCAGGTCGGCCAGTACGAGGCGGGCGCCGAGCAGGCCCGCTGCCTTCTCCAGCTCCGCAGTCGAGCCGGCCACCGCAGCGCGGTCAGCAAGCACGACATCAATCGCCAGATCAGGCGCGTGGTCCGCGAGGACCTCCAGGTGGGCGTGCGGTGAGAACCCTTCCGTCTCACCGGGTTGCGGCGCCAGATTCAGCGCTACCAGCCTCCGCGCTCGAGTCCCAACCAGCGCCGTAGCCAGCTCCGGGACCAGCAGATGCGGCAGCACGCTGGTAAACCAAGAGCCAGGCCCGAGCACCACCCAGTCCGCCATCCCGATCGCTTGCACGGCTTCCGGGCACGCGGGCGGGTCAGCGGGAACCAGTGATACTGACCGTACCCGTCCTGTCGTCGTCGCGCAGGCCACCTGACCCTGAACCGTGCGCACCTCGTCCGGCCTGTCCGGATCTGCACCCTCGACTTCTGCTACGAGGTCCAGCGGAACCGCCGACATGGGCAGGACCCGGCCGTGCGCCCCCAGTAGCCGTGCAACCCATTCGAGCCCTTGCACGGTATCCCCGAGCAGTTCCCACAGCGCCACAATCAGGACGTTGCCGACCGCGTGGCCGGTCAGTCCGGTATCCGGCGCCATGTCGGTGTCGCCCGCGAACCGGTGCTGGATCACCCGGCTCCAGGTGGTGCCCCAAGCATCGTCGCCGCACAACGCGGCCAGTGCCATCCTCAGGTCGCCCGGCGGCAAGACGCCGAACTCCCGGCGCAGCCGGCCGCTTGAACCACCATCGTCGGCCACGGTGACGATCGCGGTCAGGTCCCTGGTTACCCGCCGCAGCCCGGACAGCGACGCGTGCAGCCCGTGGCCGCCACCGAGCGCGACGACCTTAGGGTTCCGCGGCCGGGCCGGAACAGTCATGCTTACTCGCGGCCCAGGTCGCGGTGCGTGACCTGGATGCCGGGCCAGGTCTGCGACAGCAGGGCTGCCATTTGCTCTGCCATCACCACGCTGCGGTGCTTGCCGCCGGTGCAGCCCACGGCGAGCAGCACGAAATGACGCCCGGTCCGGTCATAGCCCGCGAGCGCGACCTGCACCGCCCTCACGAACGCGTCGAGGAAGTCGGTGGCGCCCGGCTGGCTGAGAACGTACTTGATGACCGCCTCATCCTGGCCGGTCTGCGGCGCGAGTTCTGGTATCCAGCGCGGGTTCGCCAGGAACCGGCAGTCCGCCACCATGTCGGCGTCTACCGGCAGGCCGTATTTGAACCCGAACGAGACCACGTTGACACGCAGTACCCGGTCCGCTTCGGTGGCGAACGCGTCGCGCATCCTGGATCGCAGCTCGTGCACGTTCAATTCGCTGGTATCGAGCACCAGGTCGGCCTCCGCGCGCATGCCCTGGAGCAGTTCGCGCTCCGCGGCGATGCCGTCCACCACCCGGCCGCCTTCCTGCAGCGGGTGAGGCCGGGAGACGCTGTCGAACCTGCGTACGA
>DATMMA010000249.1:0-2726 GCA_035570295.1 Streptosporangiaceae bacterium | reverse complement strand
GGTTCGGCTCCAAGCTCGACGCGGGAACCAGAGCTGAGGACTCCGAGTAGGTCGAAGCGAGCCGCGGCTACCGGCCCGGCGTTGCCTGCTCGGCGAGCCAGCCTCCTGAGGTCAGCATTGACAGCACGGCCTGCACGGCGGCTGACCGGCTGACCGCCGAGGTGTCGATGACAAGCTCGGCGTCCGCTGGCACCTCATAGGGATCGGACACCCCAGTGAACTGCCCGATCAGCCCGGCCCGTGCCTTGGCATACAGGCCCTTCCGGTCGCGCGCCTCGCACACCTCTACCGGCGTCGCCACGTAGACCAGGAAGAAATCGCCAGTCTCGCTGACCATCTGCCGGACCTGGGCCCTAGCGGCCGCGAACGGCGCGATCGGCGCGCAGATCGCGATACCGCCGTGCCGGGCGATCTCAGCGGCCACGAAGCCGATGCGAGCGATGTTGAGATCGCGGTCCGCGCGTGAGAACGTCAGTCCCGCCGACAGCAGCTGGCGGACCAGGTCGCCGTCGAGCAGCGAAACCTGGCGGTCACTCCGCTCAGTCAGGACGTCCGCCAGGTCACGGGCGATCGTTGATTTACCCGAGCCGGACAGTCCGGTCAGGAACAGCACTAGCCCCCGCTCGGACCTTGGCCGCCGCACCCGCCGCAGTTCGCGAGCGACCGCGGCGGGCATGACCCAGGACGGTATCTCGCTACCGGCGTCCAGCAAATCGCCGAGCTGGTCGGCGGACAGATCCTCTTGCTCGGTTCCGGCTTCAATCAGGGCGTGCGGCCGCCACACCTCGGCCCGCGGGTCGTAGGCCCAGTCGCCGGACGGGACGATCGGGATCGCGGCGCTGGCAGCGAGGTCGGCGCCAGCTGGCAGGTCCGCTGCCTCGGGAGCGCCGCCGTCAGCCATCAAGTGCGTCGCCCCGTAGACCGCAGCTACCCGGGCCCGCAAAGCAAGCTCACGCGCCCGGCCGTCCGCGAAACCCGGTCGGGTCGGCAGCGGCACCGGGACGACCCGGGCTCCGGGCGGCAGGCTCGGCATCGCCGCCAGTACCGAGCGGATCAGCGCCTGCGGCGTGCCGACCACGTCAACATGTCCGCCAACCAGCGGCAGGATCAGGACCCGTGCCTTCAGCTGACCTGCCAGGTGCTTGATCTGGCCGATCTGCCGGCTGGTGAGCGGCGATCTGGTCGCGAATGCCAGCACCGGGCCGTCGCCTAGCTCCGCCCGGCTTGCCGCCGGGGTCAGCATCAGCCGGCGGAACGGCCCGTGCTCGGGGACCCGGCTTGCCGACACCGGTCCGGCGAGCCGCACGAGGCTGGGTTGTGCAGTCCTGATCTGGGCAGGCCCGGTCAGCGCCATCGGATGCAACGCATCGGCGCGCGGCACGTCGGGACCCAGCGCCGTTCGCTCGCGAATAGTCAAGACCGCGATCGGCGTGCCTTCCGGATCGGCCAGAAGCAGGCGGTCCGACAACTCCGCAGCCGCAGGCAGCGCCTCCGCCGGAACGTCCAGGGTGACAACGGCCGGGAACGGGGTCCCATCGGCGAGCTGCCAGAATTGCCCGACCGCCACTGCATCTGCCATCGCCATGAACCCGGTCAATGGCGCGAACGCGCCGGACAACAGCAGCTCGAGATCGCCAAGCTGACTCGCGCTGAGCGTGCAGGTCGGCAATGAACTGAGCTCGGCCGGGGACACGGCCTGCGCTTCAGCGGTCACGTTCTCCTCCATCCCGGTCCCACCGGGCATTGCCCGAGGTTACACGTGACGGATGCGCCAAGCGCAGCTAGTGCACCACCGTCTCCCCGGATATGACCCTTGCGTCCGGGTCCTCCGGTTTGCGTATCACGTAGTGCAGCTCGTCATGGCTGCTCGTGAACCGGCCGCCCGACAGCCACGCGACCAGCGTGCGCGCTACCGCTGCGGCAGCCATCCGCTCAGAGACTGCCCGGCGGGCCTGGCGGTGCGCGATGACAAGACCATGCCTGGCAGCGAAGGCTTCGACGCCGCGCGCGGACGCGATCGGCTCGTACCGGGCGGGGAACGGTCCAGGCTGGCCGGGCATGGCCAGGCGCCACGCCATAACTCGCGCGAACTGCGGCAGCATGCGGTCGAGCGCTCCCGTGGCGCTCAGCCGGTCGGGGGTTGTGAGCAGTAGCAGCCCGCCAGGCCGCAGCGCACCGACGAGCCGGCTGAGGACAAGCTCGGCGTTCCCGATCCGGTGCAGCAGCATCGAGCACTGCACAATATCGAGGGAACGTGGTGCCAACGGCAACTGCCGGAGCTCGGCCAGTGTCGCTGAGCGCAACTCCGGCCGCCTTTCGGCCGCCTCGCGTGCGGCCGGGCAATCGTCATCGGCATGGGATACCACCAGGTCGGCACCGCTGGCGCGGACCGCTGCCAGGTCGAGTTCAGCACCCGCGGTGGTGCAACCCGCCTGCAGGATGCTGATCGTGCGATCTGGATGCTGAGCGGCGTACTCGGTCGCGAACCGGGTGAACTGCTCGGCTCCCGTGTCTGCCTGAACCGGCCAGGCCCCTCGTACCGCAGGCGCTGATGCTCTGTGCCTGCCCTTTGCGCCAGGGCTTGTCGTCACGACGTCGAGTCCTGGCGGCATGTCTGCACTCGCCACGGACACTTAGAGTAGCGCTACGAATACTCCGCGTAGCGTCAATGGCGGTACCGGCGTTCGGCGCGTCGTCTGCCTCCGGCTTCCAGGCCGGGTGCGCGG
>DATMMA010000248.1:0-6456 GCA_035570295.1 Streptosporangiaceae bacterium | reverse complement strand
AGCCTCGGCTATGCCCGCACCTTCCTCCGCCAGCTTGAGGACTGCCTGGGACTCGCGCTGGACAAAGGGGTCGCGATCGTCGCGAACGCCGGCGGGTTGAACCCGGCGGGCCTGGCCGCTGCCATCCGTGACCTCGCCGACAGGCTCGGCCTGGCACCGAAGATCGGCTACGTGCACGGCGACGACTTGCTGCCGCGCGCTGCCGAACTGGGTTACGGCGAGCCGGTCGCCGCTAATGCATACCTCGGCGGCTGGGGCATTGCAGCCTGTCTGCAAGCTGGCGCGGACGTGGTCGTAACCGGCCGGGTCACCGACGCTTCGCTGGTCGTCGGACCGGCTGCCGCGCACTTCGGCTGGCATCCGGACGACTTTGACGCTATTGCCGGCGCGATGGCGGCCGGCCACGTGATCGAGTGCGGCGCGCAGGCAACCGGCGGGAACTACGCGTTCTTCGGCGAGATCGCCGACCTGCGCCATCCCGGCTTCCCGATCGCCGAGGTCTATCCCGACGGCTCCAGCGTGATCACCAAGCACTGCGCGACAGGCGGCGCGGTCACGATCGGGACGGTCACAGCGCAGCTTCTGTACGAGATCGCCGGGCCGCGATACGCCGGCCCGGATGCGACGCTGCGGCTGGACAGCGTGCAGCTAGCCGAGCACGGCCCGGACCGGGTCGCAATCAGCGGCGTGCGCGGCGAGCCGCCGCCGCCGACCCTCAAGGTGTCGCTGAACGCGCTCGGCGGACACCGCAACCAGGTCGAGTTCGTGCTGACCGGACTGGACATTGATGCGAAGGCACAGCTAGTGAAAGACCAGCTCGCTGCGGTCCTGCCGCCGGGGGTGGAGTGGGAACTGGCACGCACCGATAGTCCCGACGCCGCGACTGAGGAAGAGGCAAGCGCCACGTTGCGCTGTGTGGTCCGCGGCAGCGAGCCCAAGGCCATCGGCCGGGCTTTCTCCGGAGCAGCAGTCGAACTCGCACTCGCCAGTTACCCCGGCTTTCACCTGACCGGGCCGCCAGGTGACGCCCAGCCATACGGTGTGTTCACGGCCAGCTACATCGACCGGTCGCAGGTGCGGCAGGTCGCAGTGCTGCCAGACGGCGAACAGGTCGACGTAGCAGAGCCGGCTACCACCCTCGCGCTGGCGCCGGCTGAGCCTGCCGCGGCGCCGTCGTGGACTGGTGACGGTCCGGTACGCCGCGCTCCGCTGGGCGCTGTGGCCGGGGCGCGCAGCGGCGACAAGGGCGGGGACGCCAACGTCGGTGTCTGGGTCAGAGACGAAGCGGCCTGGCCGTGGCTAGTCAGCACGCTCACCGTCAGCAAGCTGCGCGAGCTGCTGCCCGAGGCGGCCAGGCTGCCGGTCACCAGGTATCTGCTGCCCAACCTGCGCGCGGTGAACTTCGTGATCGAGGGCCTGCTCGGCCAGGGCGTCGCGGCGGCGGCCCGGTTCGATCCGCAGGCGAAGGCGGTCGGCGAGTGGCTGCGGGCGCGCTACCTCGAGATCCCCGAGGAGCTGCTGTGACAGTGCTGCGCTCAGCGCTCGATGACAATTCCGCCACCTATGCGGCGAACGCCGAGGCGATGCTCGCCAAGCTGGCCGAGATCACAGCCGAGCAGGCCAAGGCGATCGCGGGTGGCGGGCCTAAGTACACCGAGCGGCACCGCAGCCGGGGCAAGCTGCTCGCCCGCGAGCGGATCGAACTTCTGCTGGACCCGGACAGCCCGTTCCTGGAATTGTCGCCGCTCGCAGCCTGGGGAACCGAGTTCGCAGTCGGCGGCAGCGTCGTTACCGGGATCGGAGTGGTGGAGGGAACCGAGTGCCTGATCTCGGCGAACGATCCGACCGTACGCGGTGGCACCAGCAACCCGTGGACGGTGCGCAAGAGCTTCCGCGCCCATGACATCGCGCTGGCCAACCGGCTGCCGGTCATATCCCTGGTCGAGTCTGGCGGAGCCGACCTTCCGACGCAGAAGGAGATCTTCATCCCCGGCGGCCGGACCTTCCGCGACCTCACTCGGCTGTCGGCGGCGGGGATCCCGACAATCGCGATCGTGTTCGGCAACTCCACCGCCGGCGGCGCCTACCTTCCCGGCATGTCTGACCACGTGGTGATGATCAGCGAGCGCTCGAAGGTCTTCCTCGGCGGCCCGCCGCTGGTCAAGATGGCGACCGGCGAAGAGTCCGACGACGAGTCGCTGGGCGGGGCGCAGATGCACGCGCGGACCTCCGGCCTGGCCGACTACCTGGCCGCCGACGAGCAGGACGCGATCAGGATCGGCCGCCGGATCGTGGCCAGGCTGAACTGGCGCAAGCAGGGACCGGGGCCAGCCGCCGCGCCGGCCCCGCCGCGCTACGACGAGGAGCAACTGCTCGGCATCGTGCCACCGGACCTGCGCATCCCGTTCGATCCGCGCGAGGTGATCGCCCGCGTCGCGGACGGCTCCGACTTCGACGAGTTCAAGCCGGCCTATGGCGTCAGCCTGGTCACGGGCTGGGCGAACGTGCACGGCTACCCGGTCGGCATCCTGGCGAACGCTCAGGGCGTGCTGTTCAGTGCCGAGTCACAGAAGGCGGCCCAGTTCATCCAGCTGGCCAACCAGGTAGACACGCCGTTGATCTTCCTGCACAACACCACCGGCTACATGGTCGGCAGCCAGTACGAACAGGCCGGCATCATCAAGCATGGCGCGATGATGATCAACGCGGTGTCGAACTCCGCGGTCCCGCACATCTCGATACTGATGGGCGCGTCCTACGGCGCCGGGCATTACGGCATGTGCGGCCGCGCCTATGACCCGCGGTTCCTGTTCGCCTGGCCGAGTGCCAAGTCGGCGGTGATGGGGCCGGCACAGCTAGCAGGCGTGCTGTCGATCGTGTCCAGGGCAGCGGCGCAAGCGGCCGGGCGGCCGTTCGACGAGGACGCCGACGCGGCCATGAAGGAAATGGTGGCGGCGCAGATCGAGGCTGAGTCGCTGCCCATGTTCCTGTCCGGCCGGATCTACGACGACGGCATCATCGATCCGCGCGACACCCGGACGGTGCTCGGGTTGTGCCTGTCGGTCATCCACGGTGCGCCAGTACGCGGTACCTCGGGCTACGGCGTCTTCAGGATGTGACGGCGATGATCACGCGGGTGCTGGTAGCCAACCGGGGCGAGATCGCCCGCCGGGTCTTCCGGACCTGCCGCGACCTCGGGCTGTCGACCGTCGCGGTCTACTCCGACGCAGACCGCCGCTCGCCGCATGTGGCCGAAGCCGACCTGGCCGTCCGGCTGGCCGGCGAGGCGGCCGCCGACACCTACCTTCGCGCCGACCTGCTGGTTGACGCGGCGCTGCGGTCCGGCGCGGACGCGGTCCATCCCGGCTACGGGTTCTTGTCAGAGAACGCCGCCTTCGCCCGCGCGGTCCAGCAGGCCGGGCTGACCTGGGTCGGCCCGCCGCCTGCCGCGATCGAGGCGATGGCTAGCAAGATCGAGTCCAAGCGGCTGATGGCGGCGGCGGGCGTTCCCGTCCTGCCGGAGCTCTCGCCAGACGCGCTGACCGAGGCCGACCTGCCGGTGCTGATCAAGGCTTCGGCGGGCGGCGGTGGCCGCGGCATGCGTGTGGTCCGCACTATGGCCGAACTGCCCGCCGGGCTGGCGGCCGCGCGGTCGGAGGCGGTCGCGGCGTTCGGTGACGGGGCGGTGTTCTGCGAGCCGTACCTCGAAGCCGGCCGGCACCTCGAAGTCCAGATCCTGGCCGATGCCGCCGGAACCGTCTGGACCATCGGCGAGCGCGAGTGCTCGATCCAGCGCCGGCACCAGAAGATCATCGAGGAGGCACCGTCGCCGCTGGCGCAGCGCGTAACCGGCATGCGGGAGCGACTGCTCGACGCAGCGCGCGCGGCCGCTTGTGCCGTCGGCTATATCAATGCGGGAACGGCCGAGTTTCTGGCCGATGATGCAGGCCAGTTCTACTTCTTGGAGATGAACACCCGGCTTCAGGTCGAGCACCCGGTCACCGAATGCACGACCGGGCTGGACCTGGTCGCGCTCCAGCTGCAGGTGGCAGCAGGCCAGCGGCTGCCCGCCACGCCGCCAGATGTCACTGGCCATGCGATCGAGGTCCGCCTGTACGCCGAGGATCCGGCTTCGGGCTGGCAGCCGCAAAGCGGCACGCTGCACCGCTTCGAGGTACCTGGCGTGCTGGCCGAGTTCGCTGTGCTGCCAAAGTTCGGGCCACCCCAGGTTGGACGGGGCCAATGCGGGCCAGCACTGTGCGGGCTCCGCCTCGACTCCGGGGTTACCGACGGCAGCGAGGTCGGGACCCGCTACGACCCGATGCTGGCCAAGGTGATCTGCTGGGCGCCCGACCGGGACCAGGCCGCTGCCATGCTTGCTGGCGCGCTGGCACGAGCCCGCGTTCACGGCCTGACCACGAACCGGGACCTGCTGGTGCGCGTGCTGCGCCATCCGGCGTTCCTGGCCGGGCAGACCGACACCGCGTTCCTGGACCGGCACGGCCTCGATGGTCTCGCCGCTCCGCTGACGGACGAGCATGGCGCGGAAGTGTCCGCGCTCGCGGCAGCGCTCGCCGATGCGGCCGGCCGGCAGGTACGTGCCGGGGTGCTCGGCGGCCTGCCCTCCGGCTGGCGCAATATGCCGTCTGCGTTCCAGCGCAAGGAGTACGTGCGGGCCGGCAGCCAGGGCCGGAAGGCGAGCCGGTACCAGGTTGGTTACCGGGTCGAGCGCGGCGGACTGGTCGTCGACGGACGTGACGACGTGCGGCTGGTCTCGATGGCGCCAGAGGAGGTCGTGCTTGATATTGCCGGGCTCATCTATCGGTTCGAAGTCGCCGCCTATCCGGGGCTGACCTGCGTTGACTCAGCGCTCGGGCCGGCCCAGCTGCAGCCGGCCGGCCGGTTCGCCGACGCGGCCGGTCAGGCGGTCACAGGGTCGCTGCTCGCGCCGATGCCCGGAGTTGTTGCCAGGACCGGCGTGGCGGTCGGCGACGAGGTCGCGGCCGGTCAGCCGCTGCTCTGGCTGGAGGCCATGAAGATGGAGCACGTGATCTCAGCTCCGGTCGCGGGGATCGTCGCTGAGCTGCCGGTATCGGCCGGCCAGCAGGTTGAGGTGGGCGCTGTGCTCGCCGTCGTCAAGCCACAGGAGGACTCTAGTGAATTTGAGCAAGCACAGTGAAGGTTGAGAAAGCACAGTGAATTTCACCGAGACCGACGAGCAGGTAGCTCTCCGGGCGGCGGTAGCCGAGCTCGGGCGCAAGTACGGGTACGCCTACTTCACCAGGCAGGCGCGGAGCGGCGGCCGGCTGACCGAGTTGTGGCAGGAGACCGGCAAGCTGGGCTTCATCGGAGTGAACCTGCCCGCGGAGTACGGCGGTGGCGGCGCAGGCATGTACGAGCTGTCGATCGTGCTCGAAGAGCTCGCCGCAGCCGGCTGCGGCCTGCTGATGATGGTCGTGTCGCCCGCGATCTGCGGGACGATTCTCGCCAGGTTCGGCACGCCCGAGCAGAAGCAGCGCTGGCTCCCGAAGATCGCCAGCGGATCGTCGATCATGGCTTTCGGCATCACCGAGCCGGACGCCGGATCGAACTCGCACAAGCTGACTACGGTCGCGACCCGTGATGGCGATACATGGGTGCTGACCGGGCGCAAGATCTATATCTCCGGCGTCGATGAGGCCGAGGCGGTGCTGATCGTCGGCCGGACCGCGGACACCAAGACCGGCAAGCTGCGCCCGGCCCTGTTCGTGGTGCCGACGGACGCTCCGGGCTTCAGTTTCCAGCCGATCGACATGGACATCGTCATGCCGGAGAAGCAGTACCTGCTCTTCCTCGACGAAGTCAGGTTGCCGGCTGACGCGCTTGTCGGCGAGGAAGGCTCGGCACTGCTGCAGCTCTTCGCCGGGCTTAATCCGGAACGGATCATGGCCTCGGCGATGGCGGTCGGCTCCGCCAGGTACGCACTGGACAAGGCGGTTTCCTATGCCAGGGAGCGGACCGTGTGGAGCGTTCCGATCGGCGCGCACCAGGGTCTCGCTCATCCGCTGGCGCAGGTCAAGATCGAGCTGGAACTAGCAAAGCTGATGATGCAGAAAGCAGCAGTGCTGTATGACGCCGGTGACGACATGGCCGCCGGCGAGGCGGCGAACATGGCCAAGTACGCGGCAGCCGAAGCTAGCATCCGGACCGTTGACCAGGCCATCCAGTCGCTCGGCGGCAGTTCGATGACCAGCGAGTTCGGGCTAGCCGGGATGCTGGCTAACGTGCGGACTACCAGGATCGCGCCGGTCAGCCGGGAGATGATCCTTAACTTCGTGGCGCAGCATTCCCTCGGCCTGCCGAAGTCGTACTAAGGAGGCATGCAGTGACCGATCAGCTTGTGCAGTACTCGGCGGACCGGGGCATCGCCCGGATCGCGCTGGACTCGCCGCGCAACCGGAACGCGTTGTCCGCCGC
>DATMMA010000247.1:0-2928 GCA_035570295.1 Streptosporangiaceae bacterium | reverse complement strand
GTGCGCGGGCCGCCGTCGGCGTAGGTCAGCGGCAGCCCGAGCCCGAGGACGAGCACTGCGGTGCAGCCGATCGCGGTGACGGGAGTGCGGCGGCTCGACAGCCGGCCCAAGGACCCTGGCAGGACCCGTTCGCGGCCCATGGCGAACAGGATCCGGATGGCCGCGTTGAACACGGCGATGACGAAGCCCAGGCCGGTGAGCACGATCACCAGGTCGATGACCCACAGCACCGATGGCGACCAGTAGTGGCTGGTCAGATAGCCCAGCGGGCTGGGCTGCCGGGTCAAGGCGGTGATGCCGCGCCGCCCGGTGCCGAATGTCTCGGCCAGCACGACGAGCAGGTAGAACACGCCGGTCACGACGACCACGGCGATGGTGGCCGCGGGGATGGAGCGGCGCGAGTCCCGTGCCTCCTCGCCGAGCGCGGCGGCGGCCTCGAAGCCCGCGAACGCCGAGATGCCGTAGATCATCGCGTTGGTGATGTCGCTGAGCTGGCCGTGCGGCGACGAGGCCGGTGAAAAGACCGCACCGGTGTACTGCGCGGGCCCGGTCTTGACCAAGATCGTGATGGCCAGCGCCGCGATCACGGCGACCTCCCCGGCGGCCAGCAGCAGATCGGCCGAGGAGGAGGTGGCGATGCCCAGGTAGGCGACCAGGACCACCGCCGCCACGATGACCAGGAACAGCACCCACGCGGCGATAGTCACATGCACCACGGCGGCGACCAGCAGCGACGCGTACGTACTGGTCAGCGCGACACCGGCGGGCGCGTACAGCGCGTACGCGGCGATCATCATCCAGCCGGTCAGGAAACCCCCGGTCTGGCCCAGGCCGCGGCTGTTGTAGGTGTACAGCGAGCCAGCCGAGGGCAGCCGCCGGGCGAACTCCGCGATGCTGCTCGCGCAGCACAACGACGCGACGAACGCGATGACCACCACCAGCGGAGACGCGAACCCGGCGTACGACACCAAGATCACCAGCCCGGCCGCCACTGAGCCGGCCGGGGCCACGCTGCTCAAGCCGAACGCGACCACCCGCGCCGACCCGACAACTCCGCGGGCCAGCCCACGGCCCTCGTCGCTGCTAGCGCTCAAGCCATAACCCCCTTGCCGCCGGGCGGGCTCACTCAAGAACCAGCCGAGCAGGTTGCCCGGGAGGCGAGGAATCGCCGGTCCAAACCGGTGATCTGCATGATCTTGACCAGCGAAGGCCTCGGCGAGATCAGCCGAAACTCGCAGCACGCCTGCTCCGCGTAACCGGCCATCCGTAGCAACGCGCCCAGGCCGCGAGCATCACAGAAAGCGAGAGCAGTCAGGTCCACAACCACCGGCCCGGGGGAGCGATCTATGACATCCCTGACGTAGCCGACCACGACGTCGGCGCTGACGATATCCAGCTCGCCGCCCAGATCTACGACAACCTCGCCACTAGCACATACCCGGTGGCTCAATTCAAGCGGCGCAGGTTCCCGCACGTCGTCCTTTGCCGCCATCGCTACTTCCTCCCGGACAAGGCTCCCTGACCGGGCAGCACGGCGGGCAGCGAGCTGCCCGCCCGGCCAGCAGAACTGATCTCGCATGCGCGTGATGCCATCTGGGTTGCGCCTCGCAGTCCGCTCGACAGTCCGGCCAGCCTCACCCGGCACTAATCTCAGCCCTCGGCTGACGGCGTCACGCGGTGCATGTCGATCACCTCAAGCCCGAGGCCAGTGATCCGCACGACCAGCCCGGACAGCGCTGCCTGGTCCGGCAGCTCCGCACGGAGGATTGTCGTGCCCGGAATCACGATGACCTCGCAGTCGTCGAATTCCGCGCGCAGCGTACTGCCCGCCTGGCCGACGAAAGTGATCTCATAGGTCTGTGCTCGCACCAAAATTGCGCCTCGCGTTCTGCCGGTTCAGCCTGCCGCCAGCGTGCCCGGAGGCAGGTGCCACGTCATCACCCATCCCCGGGTGACCTTGCGGCATGGTCCGCGATCGCACTGCATCCTGCAATCGGAGAAGGGATCGGGCCCTGGAAGAGGAGTCAGGGACGGCAGGCATGGAACCGGCTAGAGCCGTCCGGCGGCCTGGCTTGGGTGCGTTAGAGTCGTGCCGTGGCAGACGGCGATGACTGGCGGGTAACCATCTCCCTGGCCGGCCAGGCACAAGTCGGACAGGCGCAGCGGGCGTTGTCCGGCCATGAGGTGGAAGAAGACGTCCGCCGCCAGCTCGGCCGCACTATCGTCGTCGGCGCGGGTGACTCGCAGATCTTCCTGTACGCAGGCACCGAGATCGCCGCTACGGAGGCTGAGCGGGTTGCCCGCGACGTGCTGGCCCAGCATGACATTCAGGCGGAGTTCACGCTGCATCGATGGCATCCCATAGAGGAGCAGTGGGAGAGCCCGGACGTCGCGATGCCGCAGACCGAAGCCGAGCGGCAGGCGGAGCACCAGCGGCTCGAGGATTCTGAAACGGCTGAGTCCCTGGCCGCCGGGATCGGCCGATGGCAGGCCCGGGTTGAGTTCCCGTCGCACCGCGAGGCGGTCGCGCTGGCGCGCAAGCTGGAAGGCGAGGGCTGGGCGGTGGTGCGACGCTGGAAGTTCCTGATCGTCAGCGCTAACAACGAGGACGACGCCCGAGAACTCGCCGGACAGCTCAGGCGGGAGGCACCCCCTGACGCCGTGGTCCGCATCGAGGAACCTGGTGTAGGTGGGCCGTTCATACCGTCATAACCGACACAGGTCCCACGGGCGGTGCCTCATCCAGATCCGCCTCGGCAGATCAGGGTGGGACTGCCCTGCCCTGGGTGGTCAAGGTGGCGAGTGCGGCCTTGATCCGGTCGCGCAGCTTTGGGGTCGGCTGGTAGGCGGTCAGGAACGCGAGCTCATCGACCATGATCACGATGAACAGGTACTCGGGGGTGGCCGGTAAAGTGCCAACCACAAACC
>DATMMA010000246.1:0-11817 GCA_035570295.1 Streptosporangiaceae bacterium | reverse complement strand
AAAGCTCCATGTCTCTTAAATGCTCGGACCCTGCACCTGGTTGCATGCCTCCGCCGACGCACCCGTTATCTATCGGCAGAGTCGGCTTGCCCGGCACCGAAATGCCGGTGGTTGCCCACCGCCAGCCGCGTCGTCGGGGGGCCCCGGCCTCATGTGTAATAGCGGCGCCACAGGCCCCCTTTCCGCGGCGCCGACGCGGCGTGCTCGTCCGCCGGCATCCGCGGGTCGGTGTAGCCGGGTGGCAGACGTGACGGCCGCGGGGTGGGCATGGCCGGCGGGGGCGTCAAGAGTGCCACCATCCGGTTCACCACCATGCCGCCGGCAGCAGCCGACATTGCGGTGGCCGCAGCTGCGACGTTGTCCCGCAACTCCTCCGTTGCGCGCGTGTACATGCATGAGTGTCCACGCCGGCGCGGCCCAAAACTTTGTGCGCATCGGCAGGCCTCGGGCCGCATGCTCGGAAATTGCCCGCCTGCGGCCTGCCGATTATTCGCGCCTGTGACCGTCACGGAGTGTGATCAAAAGCTGCCGTACCTAAGGCACGACAACGAGAGGTACCGGGGAGTGGCGGGCGAGGCTGACGGCGACGGAGCCGACGATGCGGTGCGTCACGAGAGACGAGCTGCCGACCACGATGGCGATGGTTGCCAGGGGGTGCGCTGCGCCGAGGTCCCTGCCGGCCGCGATCAGTTCTTCTGCGATGAGGCCCTGGCGCCGGTGGAAGTCCCAGCGCTCCTCGCGGCCGCGTAGTTGCTCGGCCGCCATGGTACGGAGTTCCTGCTCTACTTCGTCGAAGTCTGTTTCCATTTCGGTGACGGCGCCGGGCGACAGAGCCGCCATGCTCGGCATGTGAGCCACATATACCACTTCGATCTGGCCGGCGCGGCCCTGGAGCAGGCTGACCGCGGCGCCGAGTGCGCGGCTGGCCGGGGGTGAGCCGTCGTAGCCGACGACCAGACGCAGATCCGTCGCGGGCGGGTTGGTAGTGGTCATGGACGCAGGATAAGCCCCGTCCCCTTGCGCGGGCGTGCAGTGCTGGGCATCGGTCTGATGCCGGCCAGGCTGTCGGCGTTAGCGGACTGGCGTGTCCGCCGAGCCGGGAACTGGGCTCACTACCGGCGAGCAGCTGCACAGGGCGACGGGAATCGCTTCGAATGCCGGCTGGGGGGCGGGGGCTGCAGGCGACGGGACCGGGACAGCGGTGGCGGCAGCCGGCGCGAGGGCGGCGTCCCTGAGCTGTGTTAGCCGGCGCTTGGACGGGAGCAGGACGATCGCGAGGATGAAGCCGAGCCCGAGCAGCGCTGCGGACACGCTGAAGGCGATGGTGTAACCGTGGGTGGCCGCGCTCGCCGGCGCGAGCGGGCTGGTGCGGTGGGTGATCAGGTAGCTGGCGGCTGTACTCAGCGCGATCGTGCTGAGAGCCGACGTGCCGATCGAGCCGCCGACCTGCTGCATCGTGTTGACCAGTGCGGAGGCGACGCCGGAGTCACGGCGGGCGACGCCGAAGGTAGCGGTGTTGATTGCTGGCGCGAAGATCATGCCAAAGCCTAGGCCCAGGATCAGCAAGGCGGGCAGAACGGCGCTGGCATAGCTGGAGGCCACAGTCACCTGGGTCAGGTACGCCATCCCGCCGCACCCCAGCAGCATGCCGGCTGCGATCAGGACCCGCGGGCCGAGCCGGGCCAGGCCCACGATGCTGGAGAGGTTGGAGCTGATCAGGATGCAGCCGACCATCGGCAGGAACAGCAACCCGGTCGCCAGCGGGCTCTCTGTCTTGATCACTTGCAAGTAGTACGTGAGGAACAGGAACGTTGCGAAGATCGCGACTCCCGATATGAAGACAGCGACATAGGAACCGCCCCTGGCCCGGTCGAGGATCACCCGCAGCGGCAGCAACGGGTGACTAGACCGCTGCTCCGCGGCAACGAACCCGGCGAGCAACACCACGCCCACCGTCAGAGAGACGATCGTCTGCGGGGCCGTCCACCCGGCGGTCTCGGCACGGGAGAAGCCGAAAACGATCAGGAACAGGCCGGCACACCCCAAGACGGCGCCTGGCCAGTCCATCCGCGGCCGCACGTCCACGCGGCTAGGACGGATCCAGGCCAGCGCGCCGGCCACCGCGATCGCAGCGAAAACCAGGTTGACATACAGCGTCCAGCGCCACGACAGGTACTGGGTGAGCAACCCGCCGAGGATCAGGCCTACGGCACCGCCCCCGGCGGCGACCGAGCCGAAGACGCCAAATGCACGGCCGCGCTCCCGTGGTTCACGGAACGTGCTGACCAGCGTGCCCAGGGCCGAAGGCGCGAGGACGGCACCGAAAGCGCCCTGCAGGGCCCGGGCTGCTGCCAGCATCGTGAACGAGACGGAGGCGCCGCCGATGGCCGATGCGACGGCGAATCCGATCAGGCCGGTGATGAACACCCGCTCGCGGCTGAACATGTCCCCGAGGCGGCCTCCCACCAGCAGCAGGCTGCCGAAGGCCAGCGCATACGCCGTTACCACCCACTGCCGGTCGCTGTTCGGGAACCCCAGCGCACGCTGTGCCGACGGCAGCGCAATGTTCACGATCGTGGAATCCAGGACCACCATCAGCTGAGCGATGGCGACCACGATCAAGATCAGCCAGCGCCGGTCACCGTGCGCAGCCAGGCGGTCTGCAGTTACCGGCGACGTCGCAGAAGACATGCACCTAATACTCCTCGTCCGCCGATGACTACTCCATAGCTACCCAAGGTTCAGAGCCGTCACGTGGAGCAAAAAGACGAGGACCACGCTTGCGGCCGACTTGCGCGGCTAGTTCAGGCCCGACGCGGGGGCTAAAACCTAGGCAGATGAACAGATACCGGTGTGCCACTTACGCGTCTGCCGTTCTGACTCGTCTGCGTCAGTGACTGGCCTCGTACTTCTGCATAATCTCAGCGCTGATCCGGCCACGGTCAGAGACATGCAGGCCCTGCTCCCTGGCCCAGTTCCGAAGAGACGCCCGGTCAATCCGTGGGCCCGTTGTCCGGGCAGCACTGGGTCGACGACGCTGGGTTACCCGTCGTCCGTGCTCGAGGAACGGGGCGAATGCCTTATCCAGCTTAGCCCGGTTCTTCTCACTGAGATCAATCTCGTAACTGAGGCCATCGAAACCGAAGCTGACGGTTTCGGCGCCCTCAGAGCCATCGAGATCGTCGCTGACAACTACATGCACGCTTTTCGCCATGGCAGAGATGATGCATAAAAATGAAGTGGGTGTCAAATCGGCGACTGACGCTGGCAGGCCATGCGGCTAATTAACGGCCCGTACAGAGCACTCTGACGATTGCATATGCGTCTTCCGCATTCCTTGCAGTGGTGGTATCTCAGCGCCCTATGGCCGATTCCAGGGAACGCTACAGCGCTGCATTGGGCTGCATGAATATATGCGCCTGCCTGCCACGCACAATGCGCGCTCATGCCGCAACCAGTCATTTCTGGGCGGCATCGCACGACTACGAGGGCCTCCCCCGTGAGGCGAGCCAGTTGCTGCAGGCCAACGCCCAGCGCTCCGCTTGAGCCCACTGGGCATGTAAGGATGAACGTGCCACGTCCGTGTCCGAGATACCACAGTCCGAGGTGCTAGATGACGCCTGAGACGATCGTGCGTCTGGCGAGTCGAGGTGATCTTCCCGAACTGGCAAGTATCTACAACCATTACGTCACAAGCTCTCATGCCACATTCGATACCGAGCCGGTCACCGTCGAGAGTCGCGCTGGCTGGTTCGACAGATTCGCTGACATCGGTCCCCACCGCCTACTAGTTGCCGCTGAAGGAGATCGAGTCCTCGGGTGTGCATCGAGTGCCCCCTACCGTGAGCACCCAGCGTTTGCCCGGACGGTGGAGGTAGGCATCTATCTGCATCCTGATCTACACTCCCGAGGAATCGGCTCAGCCCTGTACCGCCCCCTTCTCGACAACCTTCGGTCGGAGAATATCCACGTGGCACTCGCTGGCATAGCACTGCCGAACGATGCCTCTGTCGCTCTTCATCGAAAGTTCGGGTTCACGGAAGTGGGCGTGTTCCCGGAGTACGCGGTAAAGAACGGCACATACATCAGCTCGGTTTGGATGCAAATTCAACTTTAAGGAACACTCGTCACCTGACCGTGCTCGCCGGGCTGTGTCGGTCTCGAACCGGTCCCGAATCCGCGCTGCTTCTGGCTCGAGCTCATTCCCTCCAGAGGAGCGATTTATTGCTGCCCGCGCTGCTTTGTATCAGTGAGCTGCACGTTCTAAGACTTCATGTCACTGACGTGACGCCCGTGGATGGACGGCGGCTGAGCCCGAGCCGATTGCGGCTAGCCGGAAGAGGGCGTTCCGCGGCGATGCTCCGCCTGGATCGCGAGCCTCTGAAGGATGGCTCCGGGCGACTCTCCTGTTGCCTCGTGCAACTCGCGCAGCAGCAGCTCGGATATCACGTGCAAGCCGGCCATGAAGTCACCCAGGCCATCGGCGTCAATCGGCGTGAGGGCTGCCATTGCCCAGGCTTCTAGTTCTGGTGAATCCTGACTGGCGGTGAGGAGCCCGATGGCCAGCTCCATGGCATTAGCGATGACCTCGCCGGGCGCCGTCCGCTGAGCGGCAATCTCGCGCGGCATGACCGCGCCAGGCGCGACATCGCGAGGCGCGGTCCAGTCCGTTACTGCTGCCCGTCCGTGAGCGGTCCCGGTTACCGGACTTCGCCCGGCGCCGCTGTGCTTGTCGTACCTGCGTGACCGCCAGCCGCCGAGCCACCCGCGTGCGGGGTTCCTCATGCCGTCCTCCAGTTTCCACGCCGACGGGACAGACTGGTCTGGTCATCGGTGCCTGTACCTGTCAACACGAAGATGACGTGCATCGTGTTCACCTACGCAATCGGCTGCTAACCGCATGGACGGTGTCCCAGCGCGAGGGCCACGAGCGCACGGTGATGGCCAGCTCTAGCGGCGTCAGAGCGAGTGATCTTGCCGTGGCGCGAAGGAGGTGGCGGCGCGCGCGGCTCAGCGGCGCCGGCGCTGGTCATGCTGGCGGCCCGGCTGAGGCTGAGGGTGGGCTGGAACTGCCCGAGCCAGCGCAAGCAGGGTGCGCGAGGCGATCGCGGCGATGATGGTAGTGATGCGCTCCCGAATATGCAGGTTCGAGCATCGCCTACCCGAATTGTCCTAAGAGTCGTAGAATTCGCTACGCGCCTAAGCGGATCGCAGACGGAAGGCCGTGTGCCGAGCATGTGGCCGCTTGTCGGCCGCCGCCCGGCGCGCTGAAGGGGGAGCAGGCAAAGTGAGCGGTAACCGGATTGTGCGTTTCGCTCGCGCGTCCTGGGTGGATATCGCCTGGGTGATCTTCATTATCCTCAATCTCCTGGCGATGCGTTTCCTCCCCGGCTGGCAGACAGTACCGTTCCTCGTCATCTGGGTGAGCCTGACAGCAATCTACGGCTTCCGGCTGTGGCACCTCGGGTCCACGCTGCTGACGGTCCTGACTGTCACCCTGATCACAGGCGGATTGATCGGCTGGCAGGTCATCCGCGGGAAGCAGGACGCGGACTACCTGGCGGAGGTTCCTCTGCTCGCCATGATGTTCGTGGTCATGGTCTGGCACTCCCGCAGGCGGCTTGCGGCCATGGAGGAGATGAGGCGCGTCTCCGAGCACAACCTGCTTCTGCTTGATCAGCAGCGGCAGTTTCTGCAAGATGCATCCCACGAGCTGGGCACGCCTCTCACCATTGCCCTCGGCCATGCCGAGCTGATCGAGCAGGCCGCGACGGATCAGGCGATCGCGCGGGACGCCCGCGTGGCAGTGGAGGAGCTGCTCAGGATGCGCAGGCTGACCAGCCGTATGCTGCTGCTGGCCTCTTCGGATGGCCCGGACTTCCTGCGCTCGGCCCCGGTGGACATCGCAGAGCTCATGGTGCAGACCCTCGACCGGTGGCGCCACATACCCCGGCACTGGTCAATGGGCTCCCTGGCGGTTGCGGAAGTGCCGGGAGACGGGGAGCGCCTCACCACGGCCCTGGATGCGCTCATAGAGAACGCTGTCAGGCACACGGACGTGCGCGGCCGCATCGAGCTGAGCTGCCGGCGCGAGGGCGAGAGCGTCATCCTCTCGGTCACAGACTCCGGCTCCGGCATCGCGGCTGCCGAGGTAGAGCGGATCTTCAGCCGGTTCTCCCGGATCGACGCTGGCCGGAACCGGACGGCCGGCGGTTTCGGCCTCGGCCTGGCGATCGTGAAGGCGATCGCGGAGGCGCACAATGGCTCAGTTCATGTGCGGAGTACGGTCGGCCAAGGCTCCGCCTTCGAGCTGCATCTGCCAGCGTCGGTCGATCCGGCCAGCTCGACGCAGCTGCTGCCGCCCCCGCCAAGCCGTCCGCAAATCGCCAGCGCCTGGCGTATGAGGCCGCCGACCGGTACCGGGCGAGCCGGCACGGCCAGCGTGCGGCGATCTGGCGGCGCGCGGGCTCAATAAGCCACCCGGCCGCCATCGACCATCAGGCTGACTCCGCTCATGTAGGTGACAGTGTCCGCCGCGAGGAAGGCGACCCGCGGCGACGTCCTGTGGCTCGCCGGGTCGCCCGAAAGACGTCACCTATCGCACGTGGGCAGCGCCGTCGGGATCTGGCTGACATCCCGCAGGACCACAACTCAGCTCGCCCAGTACAACGGCTACGCATCGGAACACCAGAAACCGTCTCAGCCCGAACGACCCCGCTGCCGCGACGCCCTCCCGAGCCGACAGACAGACTCCCACAAGCACGCCGGCCAGCCCGCGAGAGTAAATCCGCCAGCAGCAGAGTTCTTCATCCTTGGGTGACGCTGGCATAGAGGGCGGCGAAGTGGCCGGTAAGACTGATCCTGGCGCACGCCGCGAGCAGTCCTGCGGACATCCTGGCCGCCAGCACCTGGCGTGGCCCGCGCAGTAGCGACAGTCTCCTCGAGCATTCGGCTCGGCTGGGCGTCCGTGACCGACTGCACCTCCGGGTCTGGCGTCTACCGGCGCGGGTTGGCGTGATGCTCCTCGAAGATCTGGCCCCGGATGACATGCGGCGCGGCGCCGTTGTGCACCAAGAGCTGGAGCAGCTTCTGCCCGCTCAGTGCCGAGGTCCGGTCGGTGATGGCTACTGGGGTGGTCATTGCTTCCTCCTGGTGAATTGAGCGCAGTCATGGGTTGCTGAGGTGATCTCCCTGGCGGCGCTCGGAGCGCGGTGTTCGAGGCGGTCGGCGCAGTCACCCCGCAGTCACCCGCCTCCGCCGTCGGTTCGACGGGCATTTCGTTGCCCTGACGCTGGGGGCACGTCGGCGGCTCAGGCCAGGACGGCGCCGCCGTCGACGGTGACTATCGATCCGGTGGTGAAGGGCTGAGTAAGGCAGAACAGGTAGGCCTGCGCGATGTCGTCGACGTCACCGACCCGCCCGGCCGGGATGGCGGCGGCGGTGTCGCGGTAAAACTGCTCGCGGCTGGCCGGAGTCATCGAGGCCCACAGCGGCGACCGCACGACACCGGGGGACACGGCGTTGACCCGGATCGGTGCGAGCTCAACGGCGAGCGCCCTGGTCAGCGACTCGACCGCCCCACAGATGCTTGCCGCGACCGCCCAGCCGGGTCCTGGGCGGTGGCCTGCGATACCGGCCGTCAAGGTGATCGAGCCGCCCGGCCGCAGGTGTGGCATCGCCGCGTGGACCGCCCAGAGCGCACCGAAGTAACGCACGGTGAAGAAGTCCCTGGCCTTCCCAGGTCCAGCATGTCCACGCTTGTCAGCGCCAACGGTTCTCCCGCGGTGAACACCAGATGGTCGATGCTGCCCAAGTCCTTAAACAGAGAGCTAACCTGATCTGGATCGGTCAGGTCAGCTGCCCTCCCGGGGGTGCCCGGAGGCAGGTCCGCCAGGGCCCGGTCGACGCTGGCTTGACGGCGGGAAACGACGATGACCTGCGCGCCGCCGTCGGCTGCGGCTTTCGCGGTCGCCAACCCGATGCAGGAACTGCCGCCCAAGACAATGACCCGCTGCTCGTGAAGATCCATGACGAGTGCCTTTCCTGACGGTGGTTCTGATGTCTCCACGGTGCGCTGCCGACGGGCACGGCGTCCAAGACCTGTTCCCGCGCCTGTCATACCCTGGGAGCATCAGAGGGGGACAAACCATGGCCGACGTTGACCTGCGCAAGCTGCGCTACTTCGTGGCCGTGGCCGAGCATCTGCACTTCGGCCGCGCGGCTGAAGCCCTGCACATCGCACAGCCGGTGCTGTCCCGCCAGATCAAGGCTCTGGAACAGGAACTGAAGGTGCAGCTGTTCGCCCGGGACAAGCGAGCGACCGAGCTGACCCCGGCCGGCCGGCAGCTCCTCGCCGATGCCAGGCCTCTACTGGCCAACGCCGACGCGCTGCGCCGCAGGGTCACCCGCGCCGCCCGCGGCCAGCGCACCTTCACGATCGGGTTCATGCCCGGACTCATCGTGACCGATGCCGTCCGCGCCATGCAGGGGCGCCATCCGCAGCTGACCGTGACCGTGCTGCGCACCAGCTGGGACGACCAGACCGAGGTCATCCATGACGGCCGGGCCGACGTCAGCTACGTCCGACTTCCTGCCGTCCAGCGCGGCCTGCAGATCCAGCCGCTGCTGACCGAGCCGCGTGTCGCCGCGCTACCCGACGATCACCGTCTGGCCGGCAAGACCACCATCGGCATCGCCGACCTGGCCGACGAGCATCTGCTCCAAGATCCCGCGGCCGTCCCCGAATGGCGCGACATCGCCACAGAGCTACGTACTCGCCGCCGCACTAACGCGCCCATCTTCCGCACCGTCGAGGAAAAACTCGAACACGTCGCCGGGGGCCACGGCGTCGTCCTGCTACCGCTATCGACCGCTGCCTTCTACACCCGCCCCGACTTGAGCTACTGCCAGGTCAGCAATATCCCGCCCAACCAGGTCTGCCTAGCCTGGGACTCCGCCCGCCGCAACCCGCTCATTCAGGACTTCGCCACCATCGCCACCGATTACCTTCCGGTTGGCAGTCGCTCGTAGCCACATCGCTGACCGGCTCTTGGCAGCGAGCGCCCTCCCGGTAGACGGACCTTATAGATCCGCTCGCGGCTTGGCCTGCCGCCGCTCGGGTGAGACGTTTATGCGCGGTTTGACAAGTGGGCACGATCCGCGAAGATCGATGGTGTCTAAGCCGAAACGGTCTGCCTTCCGCGCCCGCCACCACGGCCGTGACGAGCGCATCACCCTCGGCCTCTACGAACTCGGACGCCGATGGCCTTAGACGCCTAGCTGTCCAACTTACCAGGCCATAGTTGTACTTGTCACACAGCTTAATAGCGAGGGATTAAGACGACCAAGCTACAGGAAGCTGCGTATGGCGCGCAGTTGGCAGCAGCCTTGCCAACCAGCGAACTGGCCGGCGCAGTGCTGATCAAGGGCGATGGAATAATAGACCATAAGCATTGTGCAAGTTACATCAATGCCGTCCAGCAGATGGACTGGTTCAAGGCTGCGTTCCCGGGACACACCGGTCCGGTAGCCGTGGTGGGCGGAAGGGGAATCAGCCGCGCTGACGCCATTCAGCGCCGCATCAAGATCGGCACGGACAACCGGTACAACGTCAGTGAATGCGAACAGGCATGCCTGCATGAACTTGCGCATATCGTGAGCGCTGATTACGGGCTAGGCAACGAACGACGCGAGCCTAGGCTCGGCAGGGACAGCAGTAAGGGTCATCATCACGCATGGCGCGTCAACTTTGTTCTGATCGTGAGGAAGATCCTGGGAAAGCAGGCAGCACTACGGCTGAGATATGAATTCAACCAGTGGGGTCTATCAACACGCAAGTAAACATTTCAGGCCACGCCTTGCCATCTATGACCCTCGCGAGTTCGCCCGCTGCTTTTCGTTCATTATGTTCTGTCCAAAACCATTACACGCAACGTCATTCCGTCGGCTCGAACACTATCTGCGATGAGCTGCCCCATGCGCGAGGGCAGCTACACTAGCTGAACGCGGTTCGGCTAAGCAAAAATTGCATTTGCTCCCAACTCAATTTTGGGAGGCGAGCTAGAGTTGATCATCGTGCGGATTAGCGGAATGGCTTCGTCACGCGGCCGGCTCTGGGCAGCGGCGTCGCGGCATCCGTGCCGGCGCGTGCGTTCTTCGCGCGTTTTCTCGCCGCGAGTGTGTGCCCTGGGCGCTTCTGGCTGAACATGGCGGCCATTCCTCCGACCATCTGGCGGCTGAACTTCCCGAGGTTATGGATGCCTCGCCGCGCGACCTCGAGTACCCCTGGCGAACGTGGCCGGCGGGACTGCGGCGACGCTGTCTTGGTTGTCACCTTGCTCGCGGTGCGTGACCCGGCATCGTGTTGCGGTTCTCCTGCCGCCTGGCGATGCCGCGGGTGATCCTCGCGGATGTGCAGTTCGAGAAGCGCCCGGTTGGGGTAGCCGAGGCCGCACAGCGGGCAGGTCGATGTGAGCGTGCTGGACATTCCATCCTCCTTTAGCTGTCCTTCAGCCTCATCAAAGCCGTCAGCGCTGCAGCCAGCGTGCGGTCGTTGTGCGCGCGAGATGGAGATGATCAGACCGCGGCACAGGGTCGCCGGCCAGGGTGCTGGTTGGCCGGGGGAGGCCCGCCGTCCTCTGGGCGCCGCGCGTACTCGTGCGGCCGTCGCGTCGATCCCGCAGGGGTCAACGATCTGCAAGGTGCCGGCAAGGGCCGGCGCGCCAGTGCATCGCCTGGGGCGGGTGGGGCCTTAGCGGCGGCTGTCAAGCAAGCGCTGCCTGATCCGCCTGCCGGACCTGGCTGCGAACTAGCTCAGCTGCTCATATCGCTCAGGTGCTGAGCCACCTTGGCGCACGCCGTCTTGGCGAGGAAACTCCAGCCGATGACGGCCAGCAGCTGCTCGTCGGTGAGGCTGCTCGCGGCGATCCACGGCGAGCCCTCGGTCTCGGCCACGCTCTTGGCAGCGTGCTCCCTGATCGCCTTGACGATCGCCTCATCAGAGGTCCCGTGCTTGATCCGGTAGCCAGAGCAGCCCATCTTGGCGGGCTTCGCCGCCACCGGTGCAGGCGTGGGGCTGGCTGCCGGAGCTGCGGGCTTGGCGGCTGGCCGACGATCGCCGACGGCCGTGCGACCGCCACCGCTGACCTCGATCACGTTGGAATCGGCCGCAGCGTCGCCGCGCGCTGCGCGTGACTGAAGGGCTGGCTTGGTGGGCGTCGGTGTCGGCATCTGGTGCATCCCTGGCTGGTGTGACCCTCGAAAGGAGCCAAAATCAATTCTAGTTGACGGGCATCACATAAGCCACCCAAATCGGACATACATCCGCGTTTTCTGTGCTGGTAACTCCATGCGATCGTCGGTAGCTCCATGCGCCCGTCTCAGTTCGGGGCCCTTACGCACGCAGCGCCGCGCGTCCGGCGAGAACGGCTGCCACGTGCTGCGGCAGCCGGGCCGGTGCTAGACGGTCCAAGGCAGCGGTGCTATCGGCTCAGCGGCGGTCCAGTTGTTAAAGCGCATGTGTGCCCTGCGACCGCGGTCTGCGGCACCGAGCATCGATGCACCAGCGGACCAAGAGCCCGGCACGCCGAACGGCCGGATCTGCGCACCACAATCAGCTACCTCGACCTGCAGTGAATTTCGCCAGAACGGCGTATACCGCACCGAACGGTCAGGCGTGCCGCGCCTGGTCCGAGATGCGGAAGGCAAGGTCGCCTTGCTCGTTCACCTGAGCGTCGAGCGCCTTGTCCTCGAGGACGGCCGCGGCGGCGGCTTCGAGGAAGACGCGCGCTCCGCCCTCTTCGACAACCTGATCACCGG
>DATMMA010000245.1:0-6601 GCA_035570295.1 Streptosporangiaceae bacterium | reverse complement strand
GCGGTGTACGGCGCGTCCGAAGGGCTGTCCACGCTGGTGCTGGAGCGCTGGGCGATGGGCGGGCAGGCCGGCACCAGCTCGCGTATCCGCAACTTCCTGGGCTTCCCTTCCGGCATCAGCGGGGACGAGCTCGCCGAGCGGGCGTTCCAGCAGGCATGGATGTTCGGGGCGGAGTTCGTCTTCATCAACGGCGCGGCCGCGCTGGCCGCGCACGGACAAGAACTGGTCGTCACGCTGGCCGACGGGGATCAGGTGACCGCCCGGGCGGTGGTGCTGGCTACCGGCGTCACCTACCTGCAGCTGGACACCCCTGGCGTTGCCGACCTGATCGGTTCAGGAGTGTTCTACGGCTCGCCTATGTCGGAAGCGCCCGCGCTGAAGGACCAGGACATTTTCATCGTCGGCGCGGGCAACTCTGCCGGCCAGGCGGCCATCTACTTCGCCAAGTCAGCTCGCAGCGTCACCTTGCTGGTCCGGGGCGACACGCTGGCCAAGAGCATGTCCGACTACCTGATCAAAGAACTCGAGAGTACCGCGCGGGTACATTTGCGACTGCAAACCGAGGTCGCCGAAGCCCGCGGCGGCCACCGCCTCAGCCAACTGGTGCTCCGGGACCGCCGTACCGGGCAGCAGGAAGCGGTGCCAGCGGCGGCGCTACTCGTCATGATCGGCGCGACCCCGCACACCGACTGGCTGCCCGACTCGATAGCCCGCGACCCGCAGGGCTACATCCTGACGGGTCGCGATGTACCGGGCGGTGACTCACCAGGCGACATCTGCCGCCCGCCGCTTCCGCTCGAAACCAGCCTGCCCGGCGTGTTCGCGGCCGGTGACGTACGCGCGGGCTCGGTGAAACGGGTGGCCTCCGCTGTCGGAGAAGGCTCTGTGAGCATCCCGCAGGTTCACCAGCACCTGCACCGTCAAGTCCGCCAGCCGGCCCGCTAGCAACCTGCCGCTACTCGTTTTCTGGAGCCCGTCTGGCCTACTCGATCGCGAGCGCGGCCAGGTAGCCGGCCAGCATCGCGCTCGCCACGTCGCCGATAGCCTCGTCGGGTGGCAGGAACTCGGGGTGGTGCAGCGAGACGGGCGTACCGCTGCCGGCGAACATCATGACGGACGGCACCGCGGTGCCCTGCCCGCCTGCTCCCTGAGATCCTGCCTCCTGAGGTCCTGCACCGTAGTAGGCGAAGTCGTCAGCGCCGCAGGAGGAGAATTCTGTCTCGACAACGTAACCGGCGCGCCGCAGTAGCGGCTGGCACGCCGCGGCCAGCTGCGGGTCGTTCACCAGGGCGGGCTCCGCGGGAACGAGGGTGACGGTGCCCTCGCAACCGTGCGCCCGGCAGACTCCGGCCACTGCCTCGCTAACGGCCGAGCGCAGGAACTGCCGGTCCTGCTGGTCCAGCGTCCGAATGGTCCCGCTGGCGGCGGCAGTGCCCGGGATGACGTTCGGCGCGTGGCCTGCCCGCAGTGTCCCGACCGAGATCACCGCAGCATGAGTGGGATCGATCCGGCGGCTGATGAGCTGCTGAAGCGCGACCACCGACTGGCACAAGGCGAGCACCGGGTCGGCGGCAAGCTGAGGGTAACCGGCGTGCCCGGCACGGCCGCTGACCGTGATCTCGAAATCATCAGTGGCAGCGTTGACGACGCCTGCGGGCACTGCCACAGTCCCGGCCGGCAGCAGGTGCTGCAGATGCACGCCGACCATCGCAGCCGGATGCTGTTCGCCGAATTCCGCTGAGGTGACGACGTCCAGTGCTCCGGACGGCGCCGTTTCCTCGCGCGGCTGGAGCACTGCCAGCAGCGCGACCGGCAGCTCCGCCCGGCGGGCGGCCCGGCCCAGCGCGCTGAGCGCAGCCAGATGGACGTCATGCCCGCAGGCGTGCATTGCGCCGTTGGCCGACGCCCACCAGACGCCGGTCTGCTCCGGGACCGGCAGCCCGTCCAGCTCGGCCCTGATGGCTACGCACGGTCCGTCCGGCGGCCCGATGCGGACGAGCCTGCCCGTTCCGGCGATCGCCGGCGCGTCAGGGCAGCCCAGCGCGCTCGCGACGGCAGCCGCGGTAGCACGCTCCGCGCCGGACAGTTCCGGATTGCGATGCAGGTCACGGCGCAACTCGGCCGCCGCTGTCAGCTCAGCGGCCAGCAGCCCGGTAAGGGTCTGCCTAAGCTCCTCGATGTCTGCTGCGGCGAACCCGAGAGCGGTCACGGATCGCTGAGCCGATAGACGCGTGCTGCGTTGCCGGACCCGATCATCTCGCTCACCCGGGCAGCGTCTGACGGCGACCAGGCGCCTTCGGCTACGAGCTCGCCGGTGAGGTGTGCCAGGTCCCGGCGGAACCCCGCGGCGCCCATGTAGTGCAGCTCAGCCAAGCCGAAGGCGTCGGAGGAGTACAGCATTTTGTGGAACGGCGTCAGTTCTAGCGCTTCAGCCAGCACGGCGGCTGACCGCGCGCCGACGTGATTGAGTGCCTCGCCGACGTCCATGTAGACGTGCGGGAACAATGCGGCCATGGCCCCTGCCTGGCGGTGATAGGGGTAACAGTGCAGCAGCATGACCGGAGCGCCGGCGTGCTGGCTCGCCAGCAGGAAGTCATGCAGCAACGCCGGATCAGCGCGATGCAGCCGCGAGTCGGTGTCGCCGTATCCGGTGTGCAGCTGTAGCGGTAGTCCGGTGTCCAGCGCGGACCAGATGCCATGCCGGATCAGCACCTGGTCCTCCAGCCGGGCCGGGCCGCCGGACTCGAGCTGCTGCAGCCACTGACCTGCCGCGGCCTGGACTTCCGCTGGCCGTGGCCGGCCCGGGTCGAAATCCAGGCCGCCGCGGTAGGCGGCAACCGACTTGAAGCCGATCGCGGTCGCCGCGGCCTGCTGCACGGCTGCGGTGAATTCGTCCGCGAACCGGCCAGCGCCGCCGCTCGAGCCAGCCAGTTGCTCCGCGATCGACTCGAGCCGGGCGACCTCAAGCCCGGGCGTGCCGCTGAGCTCAGTCAGCTCGCCAACGGTGGTGACCGCGTCGCTCTGGTAGCCGGTATCGACGAGCCAGGTGCCGACTCCGGCCGCGCTGAGCAGCCGGCGGCTGGCCTCGGAATTGCCGAGCTCGAGGCGCCGGCGGACGTAGTCTGCGGCCGGCGCAAGCGGGTCAAGATCGAGAACCGGGGCGCACCAGCGGCGAACCGCGAAGCCGAGCTGGCTGTCGAACACGCTGGTTCCCGGAGGCGGAGGTGACGACGACTCGCTGAGCATCGCCTCGATGCCGGCTTTGTCCAGCTCGCCGGTGAGGACGCCGTGGACGTGGTGGTCCACCAGGCGCAGGCCGGCCCCGCTGCCGATGGCCGCCATCTAAGTCAGCCACCGGGCACGGGCGATGACTTCCTCGTCAGGCAGGCCAGCGGATAGCTCGATCTCCGCCCGCCTCGACGCTGCGAACGTGCTGATGAGCTGGTCGCCAGCGGCCTTGCGGAGGTCGTCGCTGGCCTCCAGGGCGCTGACCGTCTCAGCCAGGCTGCCCGGCAGCCGGGGGGCGCGGCCCGCCAGCGGGTGACCGGGTACTGCCGGGTCACCGCTCACCTCGTCGGGCAGGCGGGCATGGCGGTCGGCACTGGCGATCGCGACGGCAAGAACGGCGCCGGTCAGCAGGTACGGGTTGGCGCTGAGGTCGAAGCACTTCAGCTCCACGTTCGCGGTGGCAGGTTCCGGCGAGCTCGCCGCGATGAACCGGAGGGCCGCTTCCCGGTTCTCGGCACCCCAGATCTGGTAGACACCGGCCCAGCGGGACGGACGGAGCCGGAGGTAGCTGGCTGGCGATGGCGCGCCGATGGCGAGCAAGGCCGGCAGTGCGTCGAGCAGCCCGGCGATGATTGATTCACCGGTCTCCGTCAGGCCGTGCCGCCCGCTGCCGCCGCTCAGCAGGCTGCGGCCGTCCCGTGTGAAGCTCGCATGCAAGTGGCCGCCGTTGCCGACGTTGTCGGTAAAGACCGCAGGCGCGAACGACGCGCGCAGCCCGTGCCGGGCGGTCACCGCACCGATCACGAACTTCACCAGCACGCAGGTATCCGCCGCTGACACCGGGTCCTGCGGGGCCACGGACACTTCGAACTGGGACGGGCCGTACTCCGGGTGGATCTGCTCGACCCGCACGCCCGCGGCTTCCAGGGCTGCGAGCACGTCACGGACGTAATCGGCGGACCCGGTGATACGGCTCAGCCCGTACCCGGTGCCGCCGAAGGCCGGCTCGAAGTCCGCGGTGTCACGGCCGACCATCCACTCGATCTCGAACGCCATCAGGGCGTTGATGCCCTTGCTGAGCCCGGCGGCAATCTGGGCTCGCGCGAACGAGCGCTGGCAGCATGCGTACACCGTGCCGTCCTGGTGGAAGCGGTCGCCAGGCACGAGTGCCCAGCCCGCCGGCTCAGCCAGCGCGGCGAGCCCGTCCAGGTCGGGGACGAGCCGCAGGTCACCATCAGGCCGGTCGAGCGGGGATGCCGGATCGATGCTTCCGTCGCTGATGAACGCATCGATGACCGGCGAGAACCCCAGGCCGGTCCTGGCCGCTTTCGGCAGGCCGCTCAGGGGCACAGCCTTCACCCTGGCGGCGCCGCTATGGTCCACGAACGTCGTCGCGATGCTCGACACGCTGCCGGTTAGCTGCCGCGCCACGACCTCCGCCCGCTGGGCGTCGGCTGTGCGCTCCTGCTCGCCGCGGAGGTGACTGAACGGTCGGGCCAAGCTCATCATCCCTTCAGCGAGCCCGGCCACTGCCGGGCCGGCCGGTAGCTACGTCAATTTCCGGCGGGCTGCGGTTCGGCGGAAGGCTTACCAGGTCTCCTGAAGCGCCCGGTAGACATTGCCGCCGAGGACGGCGCGGATCTCATCATCGCTGCAGCCGTCCCTGACCAGCCAGTCGCAGATGTTGGCGAAATTCTCAGTCGGATTCTCCAGTCCGTCAACGTAGCTGACCGGATCGAAGGCCGGCCCCCGCATCGCGGAAAGGCTGAGCAGGCGCGCGAAGATGCGGTGCAGCGCGACGTGGTCGCCGTAGAAAGTGTCCGGGCCGAACGCGACGTGCTCGATGCCGACCAGGTCGGCGCAGTAGCGGAAGTGATCCATGACCGACTCGATGTTGTGCCGCGGGTGCGCCGCGGACAGGGTGGTATGCGGCGCCGCGGACATTCCGATGACCCCGCCGGTCGCTGCGACCGCGCGCAGCACCTCGTCTGGCTTCATCCGGGCGGTGTCCCAGACCGCTCGTGCTCCGGCGTGCGTGATCAGTACCGGCTTCGCACTCGCCTCGCAGGTGTCGAGCGCCGTCCGGTCCGATGAATGCGACAAGTCGATGGCCAGGCCGAGCTGGTTCATCCTCGTGACGGCGCGGCGGCCGAACGCAGTCAGCCCGCCGTCAGTCAGCTCGCTAAGGCCGCTGCCGAGAGTGTTGGCATCGGAGTAGGCGATGCCGATCTGCCGGATCCCGAGACCGTAGAGCACGTCCAGCCGGTCAATCTCATTCTCGATCGGCGTCGCCGACTCCAGCCCGAACACCAGGCCCACGGCACCGGTCTGGCGAGCCGAGTCGATATCGGCGACGGTCCGGATCACGGTGAAGCCCTCGGCATGCGCCAGATCAGCCTGCCGCATGCCGAGATCAGTGATGATGTCGTTCCAACGCCACGGTGCGTTACCGGTGACGCATGCGGTGCCGTCCATGAGGTTGTCGAACACAACAGTCAGGCCTGACGCCCGCAGGCCAGCGTACGCAGCGTGCTGCCGCCCGGTGCGGTTGTACGCGGGAGTCTGCCCCATGTCAGCCGGGAAGCGGACCGGGTGGTCGTGCAGGCTGATCACAAGGCTGTCGCGCAGCAGCGCGGCAGAGCGCGCTGCCTGCTCGGCGGTCAGGCGAGCCCCGGCATAAGCAGGCACCCGGCCGAATTCCGGCGCGAGCTCGAAATCTTCAATCGTGCCCGCGGGCAGATAGGAATAGGCCGTGTACGGCGCGTCAGTCATCAGCATTCCTTCCGATGCGGTGGGGGCCAGCCGCCAGCAGGCGCCAGAGCGCTTCAGTGGCCCGCATGCCTTCGCGCAGCCGCGCGATGCGCAGGAACTCGTTCGGGGCGTGCAGGTTCTCGTCGGCGGTCGAGAACGAGAAGAACAGGGTCTTGGCACCAAGCTCCCGCTCGAACAAGTCTGCCGCGGGCAGGGTCCCGCCGATCTTGGCCAGCAGCACTGGCTGGCCGGGATAGACCGTCTCGAGCGCGGCGGTCGCCGCCCGGATCGCCGGGTGATCGGCCGCGATCGTGTAGGCGGGCACCCGCGCTTCGTCCGCCTGTAGCCGGGCGCGCGCGCCCGGCGTCTGCTGCCGGCCGACGTGGGCGGCAATCTGCCTGATCACCGCATCCGGGTCCTGCCCGGGAACGAGGCGGCAGGACACGCTGGCTACGGCGGCATGCGGTATGACCGTGTATTTGCCGCCGCCGCTAATGCCGTTGACTTCCAGTGTCGGCCGCTCCCACAAGCGCTCCAGCGTGCTGTAGCCAGGCTCGCCGTGTGCCTCGCTGAGGCCGAGGTCGTGAAGGTAGCCCGTCTCGTCGAATGAGACAGCAGCAAT
>DATMMA010000244.1:0-7478 GCA_035570295.1 Streptosporangiaceae bacterium | reverse complement strand
AGCATGTGAGCCTTGGCCCGCCTGCCGTCCTCGGCGACCGCCTCCAGGTCGACACGCAGCTGCTTGGACAGCCGGCGCTCGGTCTCCAGCTTGTGCTCGGCGTACAGCCCTGCCTCGATCCGCTTAGCGAGGTCAACCTCTTCCTCAGCGGTCAGCAGCTGGCGGCGGCCGATGGACTTGAGGTAGGTGTGCACGGAGTCGCCCATGACCGACGTCTGGTCGTCAAGGTCGGTCTCCGGCACACTCGTGCTCGCGTCGTCGGCAGGCTGCGACGCCTGAGCCTGAGCCTGAGGCTGCGCCATCGCAGCCATCTCGGCATCGGCGAACTCAGCGTCGCGGGCCGTCGAAACGGCCGCATCCGGGGCAGCTCCGGCCCCGTCGGCGCGCTCGTTGCCGAGTACCACACCGGCCTCGGTGAGCTCGCGAATAATGGAACGGGCCTCCGTCGGGGACACTCGCGCCTGGTCAAAGGCATCGCGAAGTTCGGGCAGGGACAGATAACCCTGGCCACGGCCGCGCTGGATCAGCTCGTCCACGTGGGTCGTGGTTTCCTCATCCTCGCGGGCAGCAAGCGCTGTCGCCGTCCTCGGCATGAGACACCTCCCTTCGTGGGCGCATAACAGGCATGCGCTGGTTATCGCGCCTCTGAGCGGGCGCGCAACTCTTTCTTCGGCGGGGACCCTCAGCGGACTTGGCAGTGCGCACCTCGGGCACTATGTTGTAACGCACAAGGCGGCTAATTGTTCCCGCCTATTTGACGTGCGCGTGTTTTATGGCGTTCTGATCAGGATCAGGATTAGGGCACTGTACTCCGATTGTCCGCAATGCCGCCCTATCCGGCTTTCCGGACGGCAGTAGCGGAAATTCTGGCACAAAGACGAGTTTCCTGGGTGCCGCACGCGCCGGAAGAACCTCCCGGACAGCTGACCTCAGCCGGTCCAGCTGCGGCAGACCGCCGGGATCCGCGGGCACGACAAACGCCGTCACTGCCTCGCCCCATTCCGGGTCCGGCAGCCCGATTACTACAACGTCAGCAACGCCCTCGCACGTTCCCAGCACGGCCTCAACTTCGCCTGGCACCACCTTCTCGCCGCCGGTATTGATCACGTCGTCGGACCGGCCGAGAACGTCGAGCCGACCGTCGGCTCGCCACTGCCCGAGATCAGAGGTGTGAAACCACCCATCTGCGAGCGCCGACGCGGTCAGCTCTGGCTGACCCAGGTAACCGCCGAACAGCACCGGTCCTCCGATCTCGATCTGCCCGCCAGGCCCGAGCCGGACCTGCACGTTATCGAGGGGAACGCCCGCGTACACGCAGCCGCCGCTGGTCTCGCTCATGCCGTAGGTGGTGATCACCCGCCAGCCTGCGGCGCCCGCCTCAGCCAGCAAGGTGTCGGCTGCCGCAGCACCACCGAGCAGGACCGTCTTGACCTGCCCCGGATTGGCGCCCGCGTCCAGGAGACGGCGCAACTGGGTCGGGACCAGGGAGACGTGCGCGCAGCCGCTGGCAGTTAGCACGTCGGGACTGACGGCTGGCACGACTACCGGATCGGTGCCGGTCAGCAGCGAGCGGACCAGCACTCCGATACCGGAGATATGAAACGTCGGCAGGCAGCACAGCCACCGCTCGCCGGGACGGGCGCCGATCCTGCGCAGCGACGCTGCCGCCGAGGCCATCATCGCTGCGGCGCTGAGTTGCACTCCCTTCTGCACGCCGGTAGACCCGGAGGTCGCGATCACTACTGCCGTTTCATCAGCCAGCACGGGCGGCGGGTTGCCGCGGGGAGTGACCCCGACTGTGCTCGTTCCCGCCATTGTCTCGATCGTGGCGGGCGCGAATGCCTCCAGCGCGGCAGTGAGCGCCGCCGCTGGCAGGCCGGGGTCCAGCGGCAGGATGGCCGGGCCAGACCCGTCGAGCGCGGCGGCGAGCGCAGCCAGCATCCGCTCGGCGGCCGAGGGCGGGAACTGGACCGCGTGCAGGGGCCTGGGCGTCACGGACGTAAGGTTAATCGGGCAGATCAGGGCAACAGCAGGAGGGCGCGCGGTGATCGACTGGAAGGCTTCGGGGCCGGCGGACGGTCAGGAGTACACCGACATCCGGTACGAGACCGCCGAGGGGATCGCCAAGATCACCATCAACCGGCCCGAGGTGCGGAACGCGTTCCGGCCGACCACCCTGTTCGAGCTCTCACACGCGTTCAACGTGGCCAGGGACGACGCCGAGATCGGCGTGATCATCCTCACTGGCGAGGGCGATAAGGCGTTCTGCTCTGGCGGCGACCAGCGCGTCCGCGGCGACGACGGCTACAAGGACAGCCACGGCGTCGGCCGCCTGAACGTGCTTGACCTGCAGGTTCAGATCAGGCGCACGCCGAAGCCGGTGATCGCGATGGTGGCTGGCTACGCCATCGGCGGCGGCCACGTGCTCCATGTCTGCTGTGACCTGACCATCGCCGCCGACAACGCGATCTTCGGGCAGACCGGTCCCAAGGTTGGTTCGTTCGACGCCGGCTACGGCTCGTCGCTGCTCGCCGCGACCGTCGGGCTGAAGAAGGCTCGCGAGATCTGGTACCTGTGCCGCCAGTACTCTGCGGCCGAAGCGCTCCAGATGGGCCTGGTCAACACCGTCGTCCCGCTCGATCAGCTGGAAGATGAGACGGTCAGCTGGGCGCGCGAGATGCTGGCCAAGTCACCGCTGGCGCTCCGCATGCTCAAGGGCGCGCTGAACGCGGTGACCGACGGCGCGGCAGGGATGCAGCAGTTCGCCGGGGACGCGACGATGCTCTACTACATGAGCGAGGAGGCGCAGGAGGGCCGGGACGCCTACGTGGGCAAGCGCGTGCCCGATTTCGGCAAGTTCCCGCGCCGGCCGTGACCGGCACCGCGGCTCCCCGCCTCGACGCCGGGCTGGCAGCCGAGCTGCTTCCGACGCTGCGGGCGTTCGCGATCCCGATGCCGACCAGGTTCCGTGGCATCACGATGCGCGAGGGCGCGCTGCTGCGCGGCCCTGCCGGGTGGGGGGAGTTCTCGCCGTTCGCGGAGTACGGGCCACGCGAGTCCGCCCGCTGGCTGTCCTGCGCGCTTGAGGCCGCTGTGCACGGCTGGCCCGCACCGGTCCGCGACAGTGTGCCGGTCAACGTGACTGTGCCCGCCGTCGGCGCCGAGCAGGCTTACAAGATCGTCGCTGAGTCAGGCTGCCGGACGGCAAAGGTCAAGGTCGCCGAGCCGGGCCAGGCCGCTGCCGATGACATCGACCGGGTCGCTGCGGTCAGGGACGCGATCGGGCCGGATGGCCGGGTCCGGGTCGATGCCAACGGCGGCTGGACCGTCGAGCAGGCTCAGCGCCAGCTCAGCGACCTGTCAGGGTTCGGGCTGGAGTATGCCGAGCAGCCGTGCGCAACGCTCGCGGAGCTGGCCGAGCTGCGCAGGCGGATTGACGTGCCGCTCGCGGCGGACGAGTCGATCCGCCGGGCTGAGGATCCGCTGAAGGTGCGCGCGGCCGGCGCCGCTGACATCGTGGTGCTGAAGGCCCAGCCGCTCGGCGGTGTCCGGTCAGCACTGGAGATCGCCGAGCAGTGCGGGCTTCCGGTGGTGGTGTCCAGCGCAGTGGACACCTCAGTCGGGCTGGCCGCCGGGGTCGCGCTCGCAGCCGCGCTGCCGGAACTGCCGTATGCCTGCGGCCTAGCCACGATGAGCCTGCTGGCCGGCGACGTGACCGCCGATCCGCTGGCCGAGGCAAGCGGTGCGCTGCCGGTCCGTCCTGCCGTCGTCGACGAGGTCGCGCTGGCCAGGTACGAGGTGGACCCGGCGGGCTGGCGCGATCGGCTGCTCGCCGCAGCCGAGTTCCTGCCCCCAAGGTCGTGAACAGCACTGTCGTCGTGAACGGCACCGTGGCATGAGCAAGACCGTGGCCGTGAATCCCTCGACCGCTTTCGCCACCGTGCTGGTAGACGAGCTCATCCGGTGCGGGCTCTCCGATGCTGTCATCGCGCCGGGCTCGCGCAGCGCCCCGCTGGCACTGGCGCTGCACAGCGCCGCGTCGGCACCGGGCTCGCCGCTGCGACTGCACGTCCGGATCGACGAGCGGTCGGCGTCGTTCCTCGCGCTCGGCCTGGCCAAGACTCAGGGCCGCCCGGTGGTGATCGTCACCACCTCCGGGACGGCTGCCGCGCACTGCCACGCCGCAGTGATCGAAGCCGACGAGGCGGGCGTGCCGCTGCTGGTTCTGACCGCCGACCGGCCGCCTGAGCTGCGCGGCACCGGCGCGAACCAGACGATCGACCAGCTCAAGCTCTACGGCAGCGCGGTCCGGTGGTTCTGCGAGGCCGGGGTGCCGGAGAACCGGCCTGGCCAGGTGGCGTACTGGCGTTCGCTGGCCTGCCGGGCCTGGTCCTCTGCGGCCGGGAACGGGCCGGCCTTCCCCGGTCCGGTTCATCTCAACCTGCCGTTGCGTGAGCCGCTGGTGCCTGGCCTTGCCGACCCGGCCGCAACTGGCGAAGCGGAGTGGTGCGAGCCGCTCGCGGGCCGGCCAGGCGGAGCGGCCTGGACCCGGTTCGAAAGTGGGCCGGGAGACGCGCGGGGCGGTCCCGCCCTGATGCTGGACTGGACGGAACGCGGTGTGGTCGTCGCCGGCGACGGCGCGGCCGATCCAGCCGGCCTAGCCGCGCTCGCCGCTCAGGCCGGCTGGCCGCTGCTGGCCGAGCCGTCCTCTGGTGCCCGGCAGGGGCCGGTGGCGCTGAGCTCGTATCCGTACTTGCTGGACTCGCCGGGCTTCCTGAGCGGGCATCAGCCGGACCTGCTCATCTCGGCCGGGCGGCCGGGCTTGTCCCGCGGGCAGCTGGCGCTGCTGCGCGGCGCCGGGATACGCCATGTGGTGCTCAGCCAGGGCCCCGGCCGCTGGTCGGACCCCGCCCGGACGGCCAGTGAGGTGGCTGCTCGCGTAGTGCTGCGCGGGGCGCCCGGCCAGACCGGGCAGTCGGGCTGGCTGCAGTCCTGGCTGGCGGCCGATGCCGCGACCCGGCGGGCAGCTGATGAAGTACTCGCAGCCGACGGCAGCCTTAGCGAGCCCGGGCTCGCGCGCGCGGTCGCCGCCGCGCTGCCTGCGGGCGGGCTGCTCTGGGCGGCCTCCAGCATGCCGGTGAGGGACCTGGACCGGCACATGCTCGCTCGGGCGGACCTGCGGGTGCTGGCGAGCCGCGGGGCGAGCGGGATCGACGGCCTGGTATCGGCCGCGATCGGGGCGGCGATCGCGCACCAGGCGGCAGGCGGCGGCTCCGCTCTTGCGTTGCTCGGCGACCTGGCCCTGCTGCATGATGCGCCCGGGCTGATGCTCGGCCCGCTGGATCAGCGGCCCGACCTGTGCCTGATTGTCGTCAACAATGACGGCGGCGGGATCTTCTCAACGCTGGAGCAGGCAGCGTTCCCGGACGCGTTCGAGCGGGTGTTCGGTACGCCGCACGGCGCTAGCATGCCAGCACTCGCGGCCGCTGCAGGGCTGCCGTACACGCTGCTGGAGCAGCCAGGTGACCTGCCCGGTGCGCTGGCGGGCACGGGCCTGCGGATCGCGGAGGTCCGCACCGACCGGGCAGCAGGCGCCAAACTACGCGCGGCAATCGGCGAGGCCTGCGCCGCCGCGATCGCGGGCTGAGCTTGCCCTAGCAACGTGGTCCCGCGCTGGCCGCGACCGACACTTCATGGGTGTGTGTCAGTTCTGCGCCCGTTATGCCTGTTATGTGCTTACCAAACCCATGAAGTGTGCGAGTACTGCCGGTCACGGAGCATCGCCTGACTAGCGCCGTACGGGCTTGCGATGGTGCCGCTCCTGCGCAAGGCTCCGGGTCCCGGCGGGGCAGGTCCGCTGTTAGCCGCGGCCGGTGCCTGCTCGGTCGACGATCGCCTGCAACCTGGCCGCATGCGCTCCGCGCCAGTACACCTGGCCGCACGACTGGCACTGTGCGAATTCCTGGTAGGTGCGTCGGGTGCCGGCCTCCAGCAACGATTCCACTGCTGGCTTGGCTACCGGGAGAAGCTGGCCGTTGCACGCTGTGCACCTGGTCCACGGCGCGAGCGGGGGAGCGAAGCGGTCGAGCACGTCCCGCAGCTGATCGTCGGGCTGAGCGCCACGCACATGCGCGCCCGCCCACAGCTGCCGCCGGCAGAGCAGACCGCGGTCTTGCGTCAGCAGCACGCGCCGCTCCGTGTTTGCCTGGCTAACCAGATCATCGTCAGCTGCGTCGTTGGCGTAGGCCGCATCTAGCCCGATGAGTCGCAGCCGCCGCGCCAGGGCGCCCAGGTGGACGTCGAGCACGAAGCGCGCAGACCCTGGCCGCTGCGGGCGCAGTACGGCATGTACCTGCACCACATCGCCGCCGCGCGGCAGGTAACCGGGCAATTCGGCGGCGCCGTTGACGGTCAGGCCGCCGACTTCGGTGCGCGGCACCCCGAGCGACTCCACGACATGCAGGAGCGAGGAGACCCCGTCACACGGCACGCCGACCGGCCCGTCGCGCCGTCCGGGCCGGAGGAACATCCGCAATTCAGCCGCGACTGTCACGACTGCCTCCGGCTTACCCATCCCGGTACCATTCCCCGCCTGGCCTCATGGTCACCCCGCTGGCCGCTGCGTAGCTGGTGAAGACTGTGACCATGGAGTCCGACGACCAGTACAACCTGGAGCGGTTCGTCGCGGCTCAGGATGCCGGCGGGACGTATGAGCAAGCGATCGCCGAACTGAGGCAGGGCCGTAAGACGAGTCACTGGATGTGGTTCGTGTTCCCGCAGATTGCCGGACTCGGACACAGCCCGACGTCGCGGTTGTACGCGATCTCCTCACTGGCGGAGGCCCGCGCGTACCTGGCGCATCCGGTGCTGGGCCCGCGGCTGGCCGAGTGCGCGGAAATCGTCTGCGGCATTGAGGGCCGCAGCGCCGCGCAGATCTTCGGCGGGATTGACGCGCAGAAGCTCCGCTCGTCGGCGACGTTGTTTGCCCTGGCCGATCCGGCAACGCAGGTGTTCCAGCGAGTACTTGACCAGTACTTCGACGGCGTCCCCGATCCGGCTACCGAGGAACTCATCTGACGAGGTCACAGCCTTGGCGCGGCCGGGGCAGCTCACCTTCAGCATTCCGGTGCAGACCTGGTCATCGGTAACTAAGGTGATCCGCGTGCCTCGCCACCGGGCCCGCAGGCGTCCCCGCTCCGTGCTGGCTTGCGGGCTGGCAATCCTCGGTGTCCTTGCTGGCGGGGGCTATGCCCTCAGTCACAGTGTGCTCGGCGGACACACTGACGGTCCGTCCGCGGCGAGTGCAGCCGACCGGTCAGTAGTGGCGTCATGCCCGGCCGGGTCGTCAGCCGCTTGCCGGGCAGCCTCGGTCAGCTCGCCGACCACGGTATCCCCCGCGCCGAGCCGGCCGGCCCCGGGGAAGCCGGCACAGCTGAAGTCAGCGGCGGCCCGGACTGCACGCCGACCGCGGCCGCAGC
>DATMMA010000243.1:0-2369 GCA_035570295.1 Streptosporangiaceae bacterium | reverse complement strand
CCTTGCCGGCACCCCACGGCAGCGCGCCCGATTCCACCTCCTGCGCAGATCCGTAGGCCTGCAGCCGCGCCCACTGCCCATCGCTGAGCGTCGGGAACGCCTCATCGCCGTAGTAGGTCATCCGTTATCGCGTCTTCCGTGCGGCAGTTATCGCGTCTTCCGTGCGGCGCGTGCGGCTGCGCAAGAACTTTAATCGCGTAGAAATGGGCCGTCAACAGCAACGGCACATATACCGTCGGAATGATGTATGAAAGGCCGAAGCTGCCCGGATCCTTGATAAGGAAGGGGGCGATAGCAAAGGCAAAAAGCAGGTCGGCAGCGCCGACGATGTTGAATATCCACACCGGCAGCAAGCGCGGCCTTTCGGCGCGTGAACGCTGCAAGCCGATGAACGCAATATATGCAAGGACGAGGGCGATCAAATCGCCAAACGCGGCGGGGTCGGCGAATCCAGCAGGCAGCTTCCGCGTCACGAGGCCGACAATCAGGAACGTCGTGCCGAAATAGCGGAAGAAGCTAATGGCCGTCAGTGATTTGAGTTGCTGAATTTTTGGCTGGCTTTTCATTTTGGGCCAGATGATTGTAGCGAAGATTGTGAACCAGGCGATAAGCCCGAGGGCCACGCTCATGCCGAAATAAACGATTGTATTCATCTTGTTGTTCTCCTTACCTTTCTCATGTGCTAGCTCCCTTTGAGCCCCGCGCTGTTATCCAGCGCCGGCTGCTGTCAGGCTGCGACCGGGCCGATTTCGACTCCAGCCATTTCGGCGTAGATGAGGAAGCGGAACGGATCTTGCAGCTGGTGCCGCTCCATCAGCCGGTAAAGGGCTCGCTGACGCAGTTCCGCTAGCTCGCGGGACTCCGGATGCCTGGCCAGCCCGGCAGTAATGATCTCCAGGGCGAGCGCGCTGTCGCGCTGGGCTAGCAGGGTCCGTGCGGCCGAGGCGAACAGCTCGGGCCTGCCGCCGGCCAGCAGGTCGAGCGCCGCCGCCCGGTCGGCCGCATCGACGGGCTCCAGTCCCTGCCCGTCCGGCCGCCAGTACCCGGAGTGCTGCTGGTAGAGCCGCTGCACGAAATGGTCGCGGATGATCAGGTACGGGCCGACGGCCGCAGGGTGCTCGCGCAGCACCTCCGGCAGAACGCTGGCCTTCAGCAGCCCGGTCAGGGTCAGTCCGCGGCCAATGCCCGCCAGCGACTCATCTCGCAGCTCGGTGAGCGCGGCGCGCAGGCCGGGGACGGCGTCCACGGTGAACAGCTCGGTCAGCGTGGTGTGGCCGTGCACCAGCACGCGGGGGCCGATCTCAGCGATGAGCGCGAGCGTGTCGAGCATTCCGTCTGGTGATCCCTCGGCGAAGAACGGCGCGCCGAGGTAGGGCATCATCACGTCGCCGGTGAACAGGACGCCGCTACCTGGCAGGTAGACCATGAGGGCGTCGCTGGTCTCGCCGCCGGTCGTCGGGTACAGGACGAAGTCCGTCCCGCCGATCGATACCGGGGTGGGCGCGGAGATCAGCCGGTCCACCGCTATCTCCGCAGGCCTGACGGCCGCATCGGTGCTGCCGAACCCGGTGCCGCTTCCGGTGAAGTAGCGGAACGGGAACACGTTCGCGTGCTGCCGCTGCAGCTCGGACGGGAACCCGGCCTGTGCGATCAGCTGGGTGCCTTCGCTGGCGAGTGCGCCGATGCCGCCCGCATGGTCGAAGTGCGCGTGCGTCAGGATCACGTGGCCGACGTCGTCAGGGTGCAGGCCGCCGTCGGCCAGGGCGGCTCTGACGCGGTGTTCGGCCGTCCCGGCATCGATCGCGACGACACCGCTGTCGGTGCTGACAAAGGCGAAGTCGGCGAAGTCGTAGCCCTGCGCCACCCGGACGCCGGGCGCCGCCTCGACGATCCTCGGATAGCCGAAATGGTAGCCGTCGGCCGCGTTCGCCCAGCCGCCGCCGAACTGAAGCCTCGCCTCAGCCGGAGCCGACGCCAGGCCCGAATCTGCGGCGGCCTTGACTGCCCGGTCATGCTGGCCAGTGGCGGCGTATGCCGCGGACAGGCCGTGGTAGACCGCGCGGATCATGTTGCTCGGGAACTGGTCGCGGACGGCGAGTATGAACTCCAGGTCGGCGACGGCCTGCTCGGCATGGCCTGCCTCAGCCGGTAGCGGCGCGAGCGCGAGGCCGCGATAGTACTGCGCCGGTCCGAGATCCCTGCTGGCGGCGTCGTCCAGCCTGGCCACGCCAGCCGGGATGTCCTCGCCAGCGCGGACCTGGAAGTACCCTGCCAGGGCCAGCGGCAGCACCTGGTCCGGCTGGCTGGCGGCGAGTGTCTCGAAGTAGCTCAGCCCGTCGTGGTCTGCCCCGGCCGCGGCGAGCACGGTC
>DATMMA010000242.1:0-17668 GCA_035570295.1 Streptosporangiaceae bacterium | reverse complement strand
CTACTCGGAACGCGACCTCGGCTGGATCGAGCTGATCACCAAGCTGCGTGCGACGGGCATGCCGATCCGCGAGGTGCGCCGCTACGCCGAGATGGTCCGCGCTGGCGACGGGAACGAAGACGACCGGCTCGCGCTCCTGCGGGCCCACCGAGAGCGGGTCCTCGCGCAGCTCGACACAATGACGGCTCACCTCGACGCTATCGACATGAAGATCAGCTACTACGCCGGCGCGATCGACGCTTGCGAGTCGCCGGACAGCTACCTCAGTTCGCCGCGTCTAGCAGCTGCCTCTGTTCTGCGCTGAGCTGCAGCTCGACCGCCGCCAGGCTCTCGTCCAGCTGTGCCACCGAGGATGCACCGACGAGCGGCACGACTGGCAGCTCGCCGCCGATCAGCCAGGCCAGCACCACCTGGTTTGGCGTGGCGCCCGTCTCCGTCACGACCTGATCGAGCGCCTTGAGCCGGGCGCGAGTCCCCGGATGGTCGTAGGCGCGGTCCATCTCCTTGTCCGGACGGGTATACGCGCCGTTGAGCAACGGCGAGTACGCCACCAGCGTCGTCCTCGGCTCGGAACGGAGGTAGCTAAGGATCGACCCGTCCGCAACGCCGATCTCACCGTCCTGCGAGAAACGCAGATCGGGGATGTCGGTGCGCATGCGCAGATACGTGTGGTGGTACTGCAGCACGTCGGCGCTCGCGCTCCCGGCAGCAGCGGCAAGGCTCCGTGCCCGTTCCACCTGCCAGGCCCAGTGATTGCTCAGGCCGAGCAGGCCGACTGCGCCGCCGGCAACCAGCTCCCCGAACGCCGCCACCTGCTCGTCCAGCGGAACCCCGGCCTGATCAGGGACGTGCGCGTAGTAGAGATCGATCCGCTCCACGCCGAGGCGTTCCCGGCTCCGCTCGCTAGCCTCCCGGATCGACGCACGTGACAGGCCTTCGCGCGGAGTGTCAAAGCCAGTCGCCGGCGCGAGCGGCCGTGCTCCCGCCTTTGTCGCGATGACGATCTCGTCACCGATGCCGCGGCTGGCACGCCATTGGCCGAGCAGCGTCTCGCTCTCGCCGCCCTGCGTGCCGTTCACGAAGAACAAGTAGTTGTTCGAGGTGTCGATAAAGTTCCCGCCCGCCTCGACGTACCGGTCCAAGATCGCGAACGACGTCGTTGCGTCGGTCGTCGTGCCGAATCGCATCGCGCCAAGGCTGAGCACGCTGACCTTGCGCGCTGAGGACAAGTCACTTCCGATGGTTGTGTATCGCATGCCCCCACGCTCGCAGTTCGCCCGCGCTCGAAGTCAAACAGCGACTTCAGTGGCGTCGCGCGCTGAATCTGAGCTCAGGTCGCGACGTCAGGTGGCTGCCGGCGCCATGGAGAGGAGGGTTTCCTGGACCAGGTCCACGTAGGAACTGTGCTCCAGCAAGGCGCTGAGGTCTGCAGTGAAGCTTGCCTGGTCCTGCTCGCTGTAGCTGAGGAACGTCGCGCGGGTGCGCTCGACTCCCACGATTGCCGGCACGGAAAGCCGGAGGTCCCTGGTGTGAATTAGCTCGACGGTCTCACCGAACAAGGGGGTTTGCTGCAGCGTGGCAACCCAGGCTGGCTGGCCGGCCGATCTCACGGTCCGGCGGCTGTATCTCATCCACAGGTCCCGCAGTCGCGTCCGGATCGGCTCGGGATAGCGCTCTTCGGTGGTCAGCAGTGCCAGCCAGCCACCGGGCCGCAGCAGCCGAGCGGCCTTGGCCAAGCCGATGCCGGGATCGACCCAGTGAAAGGCCGTGGCCGACACGATGAGATCGAAGCGCTCGCTGCCCGCGAGGTCCTCAAACGACGACACCTGGAACCCGACCAGCGGGTCTGCCACGTTACGTCGGGCAGCCTGGATCATCGCCCCGCCGATATCGATGGCGGTCAGGTTGAACGCCCGGCCCGCCAGTTGGCGGGTGAGCTGGCCCGTGCCACAGCCGATCTCAAGCACGTCGGAACCGCGGCGGAGCCCGGCGCTCGCGCAAACGGCATCGACGATCTCCGCGGGGTAGCTCTGGCGGGCGGCGTCATACAGCGCAGCGACGCCGTCGAAAAGGCTCCGCAGTTCCTCCCGCCGCATGCGCTGCAGCTCAGTCTCGGCAGTCACGATCACAGTCTCTCGCTAAGCTCCAGCCATGACTGATGCGACTGAGCGGTCCGACGGGTCGGCGGCTCAGGGCGAGGCGGGGTCCGTGCTGGCGGTTCTCGAACGCAACCGGCGGACGTTCGCCTGGAAGACGTCAGGTCTGGACGAGGCGGGCCTGCGCGCGACCACAGCTGCAAGTGCGATGACGCTCGGTGGTCTGGTCAAGCACGTCGCGTTGGTGGAGGCAGACTGGCTGGCTGTCAAGCTTGCCGGTCAGGGGTACGGCCCCCCTTGGGATGCTGTGGACTTCGATGCCGATCCTGACTGGGATTGGCGCACCGGCGCGCTGGATGCTCCGGATGATGTCTACGCAGTGTGGCGAGACGCGGTCGAGAGATCACGCGCACTGGTGGCCGAGGTGATCAAGGAACGGGGACTCGACGGACCGGCGTCCTTTACCTGGCCGGGCGGGCGTACGCCTACGGTCCGCGACATGCTCCTCGACATGATTGAGGAGTACGCGCGGCATACTGGCCACGCGGACGTCCTGCGTGAGGCCGTGGACGGCCGCGTGGGTGAAGGTGCGCCAAAGGACTTCACCTTCTAAAGAGCCGGGAACGCCTGATTAGTGGCCCGACGACTGCGGCTCTCCCCTGCGCTCGGGCAGACATCCATGGCGGCATGCTGACTACCAGGGGACGGGGCCGCTGGCGTCGAAGTACTCGCCTGTGGGTCCGTTGTGCCCGATCTGAGCCATCCGGACGATGATCTCGGCACCCTCCTCGACGGTCTGGGTGCCGGTGCGGCCGTTGAGGTCGGTCGCGGTGTAGCCGGGGTCAACTGCGTTGATCTTGATGCCGGGGAATGCTTTGGCGTACTGCACCGTCACGGTGTTGACCGCGGTCTTGGAGGCCGGGTAAGCGACCCCCTGGTAGAAGTGCACCGGGCCGTCGGGGTTCGCCAGGTCGGCCGTCTTGGACAGGCCGCTGCTCACGTTGACCACGACAGGCGCGGCGGAGCCCTGCAGCAGCGGCAGGAACGCGTGAAGCATCCGGACCATGCCGAAGACGTTCGTCTCGAACAGCGCCCGCATGTGCTCCGCGGTCTCGTCCGCGCCGCCGATGACGCCGTTATCAGGAGTGCGGCCTTCGATGCCGGCGTTGTTGACCAGGACGTCCAGTCCGCCGTCCGTGTCGATCGCCTTGGCCGCCGCGGCGACGGAGGCGTCGTCGGTCACGTCGAGCTCGACAAATCGTGCTCCCAGCCGCTCGGCTGCCCTGCGGCCGCGCTCAGGGTCGCGGGCTCCGATGTAGACGACGTGACCGGCGGCGATCAGCTGCCGGGCGGTCTCGTAACCAAGGCCCTTGTTCGATCCGGTGATGAGTGTCGTAGTCATGGACCCTTCTCCTTGCTCGTTCAGGTCAGCGTCCCGCACGCTGCGTCTCGCGGCGGCTAGCATAACTAACTAGTTACTTACCCTAGGAATTGGATAACCGGTTAGTCAAATCGTAGACTTCGGGCATGAGCGCAGAGCAGACCAAGGCGCGCATCCTCGACGCCGGGTTCCGGGAGTTCGCCGAGCACGGCATAGCCGGCGCGCGCGTGGACCGCATCGCCAAGAACGCCGCGTGCAACAAAAACCTGATCTACGTCTACTTCGGCAGCAAGGAAGCCCTGTTCGCCACGGTGCTGGACCGGCACCTCTCCGACGCCTACGCCGGCATCCGCTTTACCGCAGAGGATCTGCCGGGCCTGGCTGGCCGCGTGTTCGACTACGCCCGGGCCAACCCGGACGTGTACCGGCTCCTGGCATGGGCGACGCTAGAACGCGCCACCGCCTTGCCGCCCGCGCGTGAAAGTGAGCACGACCGCAAGCTGCCGCTCATCCAAGCGGAACAGGAGTCGGGCGCCATCCAGACCGATGCGCCACCTGAGCTGATCCTCATGGCCGTCATGGCGCTGGCGACCGCGTGGTCCCCCGTCTTCCCCTTCGGCGCGACCGCCAACCCGGCCAGCGACCTGTCAACCGACGCAGTCCGCGCCACCGTCACAGACATGGTCGCCCGCATCGTCGGTCAGCAGTGACGTGTCGTCGCCCGGAATAGATAGATGCAGAAACTACGGCCGTTTACTGACTGCCGTGAACGCCGGGCTCGTCCTGGCCGCGAGCTGCCCGATCGGCCCGTCTCACGTGCGCGTTCCCCTCAAGATATTCATCTCAGCGAGCGGCGAATGGGCGCTAGGTTGCGCCCTGCCGAGGCAAAAGCCGATAATGCGGTGCACTCGTGCTTAATGGCACTCGAGCGAGGGCGCAGTCGGGTCGGCACGGCACACGGGGGAGGAACGGTGGCCAGCACTATCCCTCCGCAGCCAGACACGGTGGGATTCAGTTCTGGTTACCGGATCTCGGGGTACCGGCTGGAGCAGCAGATCGGCCGCGGCGGCATGGCCGTCGTGTTCGGCGCGTACGACGAGCGGCTGGAACGTCAGGTGGCGCTCAAGATCCTGGCCCCGGCACTTTCACAAGACGAGGATTTCCGGCGGCGTTTCATTGCAGAGTCACGCGCCGCGGCCGCGGTTGAAGATCCGCACATCATCCCGGTCTATGAAGCGGGCGAGGCCGACGGCGTCCTGTTCATCGCCATGCGCCTGGTTCCCGGCGGCGACCTGCGGACCCTGGTAGCCGAACGCGGTCCGTTCGCACCGGCCCGCGCGGAATGGATCGTATCGGCGGTCGCGTCGGCACTCGACGCGGCGCACGCCTGCGGTCTGGTGCACCGGGACGTTAAGCCGGCGAACATGCTGCTCGATATGCGGCCTGGCCGACCAGATCATGTGTACCTGACCGATTTCGGTGTGAGCAAGTTGTCTGTGAGCTCGGGCGGACCCACCGGCAACGGTCAGTTCATCGGCACCCTTGATTACGCTGCGCCCGAGCAGATCCTCGGACAGCCAGTGGATGGCCGGACCGATCAGTACGAGCTCGGCTGCTCTGCCTTCGAGTTGCTGTGCGGGCGTCCTCCGTATTCCGGCAAGCAAGGGCCGGCCGCCATGTACTCGCACCTGTCTGCGCCGCCTCCGGCCGCGACATCTGAGCGGCCGGAACTGCCTGCAGCCGTGGACAGCGTGTTCGCCAGAGTGCTCGCGAAATCTCCTGCGGACCGTTATGAGAGCTGCCAGGAATTCGCGTCCGCGCTGCGCGCGGCCCTGGGCCATAAGTCTTACGTGTCCGACGGCTCTGGAACTCCGGACCAGGCACACCCCGGGCCAGGCGGTGCTGGGGAAGCCACGCGCAGTCGGCCCGGCCAGGGGCCAGTCGCGGCGGACCGGTCCGCGGTCAGGGTCGCAGGGCCTGCCGGTGCCGGCACGGACCCGCGGGCCACGTCGCGGCTGACTGCCGGAGGGCGCGGGGCTGCACCTACCCTGCGCCCACGCAGGGTGCTGGTCGGCGTGGCTACAGCAGTGATCCTGCTGGCTGCGGCTGTTGCAGCGGCGGTTTGGTTTGGCCGCGGGCCTGCACCAGCTCCCGTTGCTCGCTACCGGTTCGCTGCACAGCGTTACCCCGGCGGGCTGGCGATCACGCAGCTGTGGACCCTGACGGGGTCAGCCGGTTCCTCGCTCGACGTCAGCATGACGGTCAGCAACACTTCCGGCAAAGCGGTGACCGCGCAGCTCGCTGAGCCCATCCCGGCGACAGTCGCGCCCCATCTCGGATCAGTTACCTTCACCGGCGCGGCTGTCCCGCTGGCTAAGAGCTCCCTAGTGGTCTGGGACTTGCGCTTGCCGGCCCGCGGTCACGATGTGGTGAGCTACCAGGTGCCCGAGACGCCTAGCGGCGTGAGCAAACAGCGCCTAATGGCGTTTGTCGATGAGTATTTCTCCGTTTCCCCCCAGCAGCAGCTGGAGCTGATTGCCCACCCCGGTCTCGTCAAGCAGGCGTGGATCAGGCCGCATGAGCTACGGCTGAATGTTGGCCAGGCAGGCCAGCTCACGGCTCACGGGCGGCTGTTTAACGGGCAGCTCGCGCCGCAGGCCGACCTGATTGGAGCGGTCTGGACGACGGCGAATTCTGCAGTGCTGAGAGTGACCCGCAGCGGACGAGTAGTGGGCCTGTCACCCGGCATGACGCAGGTCTGGGTGCAGATCGGCCGCACCCGTGCCCGCGCGACCGTGGTGGTGAGCGGCGGCGGCCTCGGGGCCCCGGCACCTGGTAACCAGAGCCAGGCGCCCGTGCAGTCGAGTCCGACTCCGTCGCTGTCAAGTCCGGGGTCACAGCCGCCGACAAGTTCGCCGCCCGCTACTGGGCCACCATCGCCGACAAGCCCGCCGTCAAGTCCGCCGTCAAGTCCGGGGGCACAAACGTCTGCGCCGTCGGTGCCTAACGCGCGGCCACCTAGCGGTTTACGTTGACGGAGAACGAGTTGGTGGCCAGGCCCTTGCCACCCTGCCACACCTCGAAGCCGGCTTCTACGCTGATCAGCCACCACGATTTGCGCAGGTAGCCGCGGCCCACCGCATCGGCCTCCAGGTGCCGCAGGTCCAGTCTGTTGACCGAGCGCTGGCCGTGCGTCATCAGGTAAGTAACGGTGTTAAATCCGTGGGCGTTGCCGTACCACACGTTGTATCTGTGGCCGCCGACGCGGACGTTACTGGCGACCTGGCGGCCGTACGGGTGTTTGGGTCCTTGGCGACGCAGCCAGACCATCAGCTCGGTGCCATTGGGCTGGCCGCTGGTGGTGCTGGTCTGATTGAACCAGACGTCGTAGGCCGCGTTGTAGATGTTGTTGCTGCCGCCGGGCTGAGAGGTGCTCCAGCTCGTGGTTACCGAGCCAGCGCGGATTTTCGATACCTGTATCGGCAACCCGCTGCCGGACGTGCACGCGCCGTAGTCGCAGCCCTTGTAGATGTGTGGATAGCCGCCGGGCGCGCCCTGCCCCCCGTTCGCGATCGAGGAGTTCACCATCCTGAACTCGGCGTTGCCGTTGGTGGTGATGCACTCGGGGGCGCCTGATCCCCACTCGTTGTTATTGACCGTGTAGGCGCCGCCGTCGACGCTGGCGGTCTGCGAGTTGCACAGCGTCGTGGTGCTTGCCTCCGAACTGGCGGCTGGCAGGCTCAGGGCTAGGAGGCCGCCCGCCAGCAGCAGCGCGGCGGGTAGTGCGGTGCGTGTGAGGGGGGTCATTCTCGCCTTCCGGGATGACGGGTCAACCGTGCCTGCGCAAGGGCATGCGCTGACCCCTCTTGGTGCTGGTAAGTCGCGAGGTTAGGAAAAACCGGGACGAATTTCGTCGTACGTGCGAATGAGATTTGCGCACGCCAGTTGCGGGGCTCCTATCTACGCCAATTGGGGTAGGCAGGAATTGACGACAGCGGGCAATGCGCAGACTGGCCTCACCGGAGGACACCGGGCGGGCCTGCAGCCCCAGGCCCCTTAGTCAGCCCGGGCAGAGGATGGCCTGGCGCACGGCCGCCAGCCGGCGGGCGACATCGTGAAGTGGCCTGCGCCCCGCTGCCTCGGCTATCCGCGGCTGCTCCGGAAACGAAGTAATAGCCGGCGCAAGATCGGGCCAAGAACACGTGCTTTCTTAGTGCAGGGCGACATGCAGACGGGTAATTCGCCTCGCCGCGGGTACGCTCGCGCAGCGAAATGACGAGTACATGACGCCAACATGCCACGGCTTATCGAAAGCGGGCGGAACGACTCCGCAGTCTCGTGATTGGAGGGAATAATGCAGCCGACCCGTGAACTGATCGACAATCTTGCAGTGCACGCGGCTTTCGATTCCGGAACCCTCGCGCATGTCATGGACGCTCTTTCGAGCTGCGAGGAGGCTGTCACTGCGTGCTCAGCCGGCATGGTGGCCGCGCAAGACATCGACCGGATGCGCGCATCCGTGCTGCGCGACTTGGACTGCAGCGAAGTTGTCACGACCACGCGTCGGCTGCTCACCCGGGCGACGGCGGACGACTGCACGCTGATCACCGCGCAGCTCGAGGCATGCCTAATCGCATGCCGGCGCAGTGAAGAGCAATGCAAGCTGACTGCGGAAGTGCACGAGCACTGCCGACTGTGCACGGCCGCTACGCATGAGGCCGCCGAGGCCTGCAGCCAGGCGCTGGAAGTCCTGCGCGGCTGAGAGTTCCTCCGCCCTACTGTGCTCGTCAAGGTGAGCGTCCGTAGCTGGACGGTCTCCGCCGAGCCCTGTCACTGCTACTTCAGTCGATCGGTGCCCGGGAGCAGCGGCGCCTGGTAGGTGCGCAGAAGGTCCAGTTTGGCATTGTTCACCGTCTGCCAGTCGTAGTTGAGGATCCCGCCGGTGTCACCGGAGTCGGGGTTCCAACTCCAGTACGTGTAGCTGATGCCGTGCTGCTTGATAAACGCGACCAGCGTTGTCTGCCACTTGCCCTCGGTGTCGTTTCCCACCGACTGGCCGCCGAATTCCCCGAGCAGTACCGGGGCTATGCCCTGGTCTTTCAGGTAGGCCCAGTTCCTCTCCCATATCCCCTGGAGGTTGTCGGGGAAGTTCTTGGCCTGGAACCAGCTCTGGTAGGAGACGCCCGGCCCGTAGTCATGTGCCTCGTAGACGAGGTGGTTGGGCACGGACAACTGCACCGGGTAGCGCTTGGCCGCCGCCAGGTCGCCGCCCCACCAGTAGCTCTGCCCTTGGTAGTTGTCGATGCCTTCCACGAAGATCAGCCAGTTCGGGTTGGCTTGGAGTACCGCGTCCCCGGCCTTTTCTGCCATCAGCCGCCAGTCGGTCTGCGGGTTGCCGGTACCCCAGGTGGCTTCTCCGTGCGGCTCATTGTGCAAGTCCGCGCCGATGACCAAGGGGTTGTTGCGGTAGTGCTGTGCCAGCATTACCCAGTCGTTGATCCACTGCTGTTCGCTGAGTGTGCTGGTGTCCGGGAGATCGCTTTGCGCGTACTGGTCCGGCCGGTGCTGGTCGAGAATCACCATCAGGCCGCGGGCTGTGGCCGCATCGATGATCTTGTCCATCAGGGCCAGCCCATTCAGGCCCTTCAGGTCTGGATTCACCTCGTAATTGATGTTCGGGGTATTGCCCGCGCGGAACAGGGCGTTGGAGTAAGGGAGGCGGATGGTATTGAACCCGGACGCGACTATCTGGTCGATCATGGACTTGTAGTTCCGCGTGTACAGCCCGTCCGGGGCGAATGTGGCGGTTTCAAAGCCGAACCAGTTCACGCCGGTCAGGGTCACCGGCTTGCCGGCGGCGTCCACGATGTTCCCCCTGTCTGTGTGCAGGGGGACGGCGGTCTCCGTGCTGGCCGGACCAGCCGCACTGCCGGGACTCGCCGCGCTGGAGAGACTAGCCGCGAGAGGGGAAGGGGACGGTGACGCTGAGGCGAGGACGGAAGCACCGATACCCAAGGCGCCCGCGACCAGTGCGCCAGCCGCCACGATAGTGTGTCGTCGCTTGAGCCCACGCCAGTGCTTCTGTTTATTCACGACGCCCTGGATCGCCCGCTGGTCCGCGCTGTGCATTCCTGTCGATTGCCAGCGGAATTTCAAAGCTAAGCTCCCGGTTGCCATCAGTGGGTTCTGCACGCGCGGTTCCCGGCGGCGCCAGGCTGCGTCACCAATCACATCCGCGGCGCGCACAATGCCGGCCCGCCGTGATTAGCGAGTTGAAACCCGCAGCGAGGCGCTAGACCCTCGTCGGGTACGCACGTCGAGAGCCTAAGGAGATCCCGGCTCGAAATCGTCGTACATGTGATTGAGCTTTACGCCCGCCAACTAGTGGAGCCCCGTCTACCTCAACTGAGGTCGCCGGACGAAGCCTCAGGGGCTAGGCGGGTCCTCGACAACTGCGATGTGCGGCGAAAGGCTCGTGTCAACCTCCCGGCTGACGGTGCCGCGTGCAGGGCTAGGCAGGCTTGATGTACCAGGCGACACGATTGCCCTTAGGCGTGGCGCGCTCGGGCTGGCCGGCGATCATGAGGTGGTGAGTTAGATGAGGCAGCTTGCCACGGCAGCCGCCGTGCTGCTCGTGCTGGCCGTGCCGGTGCTGACCTGGTGGCTGGTCGGCGACCAGTCGACGACGGGCCCGGACAATGCCGACTATGTCCTGCCGCCGCTGTTCCGCGTTAGCAGGAGGGCGACGCGAGCGCTGGGAACCGGGGCTCTGGCTGTTACTGTCGTTGCCGCAGCGTTGCTGATTGGCGCATCAGCCAGCCACAGTTTCGACCTGAGCTGGTGGTCGGTAGTCGGCCCGTTGCTATTGCTGGGAATCTTGCTGAGCCTGGGCTGGCGGGTATTCACCGCAGGCGTGGTTGGCGCCAACATCGGAGCAGGCTTGTTCGTGTTCATCATCGGGCCGGTCATCTTGGCTCTGGTCGCATGGGTGATCTTCCGTACGATCAGCCTGGTTAACTGATCGCCGGATCAGCGCAACACAGAAGCCGATGCGCGCATCTGCCGCGGAGCGGCAGCGTTGCGGGCGTGGTCGGCTGCCTACCGGTCCAGGTCGTCCAGTGCGTTCCGCGACGAGGTGACGAAGCGCGGGTCGTCCATCTGTTGCCGCAGCGTCAGCGCCTGCTCCAGACACTCGCGGGCGTCTTCGATCCTGTGCTGCTCGGCGTAGCACCGGCCTCGGTGATGCAGCAGAAAATGCAGGCGATCGTCGATGCCGTATTCCGCGGATCTGTCTTCGCCAGCCTGGAACAGCACCTGCGCGCGCTCGCGCTCGCCGAGGTACTGGCGTGCGGTCCCCAGATGCAGCAGCGCACTGATCTCCTGATCGCGTTCTCCTAGTTGCCGCGCCATCGCTAGCGCAGCCTCCAGATGCGCTGCCGCCTCGGCCTCGCAGCCCATCGGTATCAGATTCGACCCGAGACGGATCAGCGCCTTCAAGATCACAGGCGAAGCAGTCGCCGACGCTGCGCTGGCCACCACGGCGCGATCTTCCTCGATCTCTCGCCGCACCTCGTCCAGGTCGGCGTCCGAGAAGCGGAACCGGCGGAAGAATCCATCCTCACCAAAGAGCACGGCGCCAGACTAGCCACAGCCACCGGCGCGGATCAACGAGAACCTGACACCCAGCGGCACGCCTCCCAGGCCGGTCCGCCTTTCAACCAAGTCGTCACAGCCGGGAACGTGTGGGCGCAGTCTCATACCGCTCCACGAACGTCCAGACAACGTGGGAAGCTCGGGCCCAGTTGGGTCGGCGTCGTCGCTCGCCGCGATCGTGATGGCTGTGCGACGGCGCTGTTACCGCGTCAGGCTTACGGTTGCAATACCTGCAGTAGCCATAGCTGATGAATGGTACGAACAATGGTTAGTCAAAGCAGAGCCCGCCGAACACGGTTCGTTACCGTCACCGCATCGGCGGCCGTCAGCTGCTGGCTGATTTTGGCCACATTGTCCATCATCGGAGTGGCAAGTGGCGGCCCGAGCTTGGTCGTCAACGGCATTGAAGTATCGGGGACTGGCGGTTATGCCGCCGGCTTCGCTGGCCTCGGCCTGGCCGAGCTGACAATCGTCAGCGTGCTCGGGGCGGCCGCATGGGCTATAGCGTTGGTGGCTTACCGGTCGCCGCGCGGCCAGGCCTACCTGATCGCCCGCGCTGCCGCCGTGGCTGGCATTCTGCTCGCGGCCACCGTGCCGCTGTTCACCGTGGCGTTCCTGCAGGCCCTCGGCATGGCCATCCTGGCAATAGGACTGTGCGCCGCCTTGGCGCTCTGGGCTGGCGTTCGTGGCTGATGCCCGGGCGGGGAAGTGGCACCTGGCCTTCAACGAGCACTAAGGTGCCAACGGCGGCAGGAGCGACTTCCGACAGTGCCGGGTCTGTAATGCGATGTCAGGTCACCTGTTCTCGCGCGCCGAGCGCGCTCCCGCATACCTTCGTTGCTGGCGTGATCATGGCAGTCGCAGGCGACGCCGCGACTGCCGCTAGCCGAAGTAGACCGGCTCCGGGTTAAGGGCTTGGCCGATGGGGGGCACCGTGACGAAGCCCGTTCCCGGCCGTTCCTGCGCCGTCAGGGTGTAACGGGCACCCTTGCGCGTGTGCGGAAGGCGCAGCGTGCAGCCGAAGTCGCGGCGGCGGGACCTCCAGGAGCAGGTTGCACGCACCGGCCTGATGTGCGGCCCGGACAGCACGACGCGGATCTCGTGCCGGGCCGCCAGCGCCCGTGCCAGCGACGCGGCGAGCGGCTTGCCAGCCGCCGTCACAAGCGCCAGCCTGACGGTGAGCCGCGTGGTTCCGGCGGCTATGGTCGCCGATGCCCGCGGGCTTCTGAATCCGCCGAAGCCATAGCCGACCGTGTAGGTGACCCTGACCGGCGGCGACTTGTTCCCGGCCTTGTCGGTCGCGCCGGAGCAGGTCGCGGTGAATGTGCCCGTGCCGTGCGACCCGACGGAGGTAACGCTGAGCGTGGCGGGCGTGGCCACGCCGGTGCCAGCGTCTGTCGTCTGGCAGCCCGCCGATGGCACCGCTCCGAGGACGTAGACCGCGCCGCTGGCGACGCCCGTCACGCGCACGACCGGCGGCGTGGTGTCCAGCGGGCCCGGGCAGCCGCCCACGTGCCGGTCGGAATTAGTGCCGTCCGGGCAGATCGTGTTGGACCAGATCGTGCCCGTCGTGTTCGCGCCGGACAGGCTCGCGCCGTCAAGATCGGCGTTGGTGAAGTTGACGTCGGTCAGGTTCGCCCCGGCAAGATTGGCACCGGACAAGTTCGCGCCGCTGGCGTCCTCGCCGGCCAGGTCCGCGCCGCCGAGAGCCGCGTTCTTCAGGCTCGCGCCTGGGCCGATGAGATAGCCGTCGGCCAGCGACCAGGATCCAGGTAGCTGGAGCGACGTGGCGACTATCCGGCCGGAGGACACGCCGGCCAGCACGGCGCTGGTCAGGTTCACCCCGGAGAGGGTGGCGCCGGTAAGCATTGCGCCCGTCAGGTCGCCATTCTGCGGGGTCGCGTCAGTCAGGTTGGCGTTCCTGAGATCAGCGCCCGCGAGCACGATGTCATACATGTTCGTGGACGCCAGGTCCGCGCCGCTGAGATTCGCGCCGGTCAGGTTGACGCCGACCATCTCGGCGCCCGCCAGGTTGACGCCGGGCAGGCTGACCCCGGTCAGGTTGTCGCCGGCTAGGTAGGCGGCGGGCCCGAGCAGGCAGCCGTCGACCAGCATCCACTGCGACGGGAGGGACGCCGGGGTCCCGGTGTCCTCCGCGCTGGCGACCCCGGCGAGGTTGGCTCCTGCGAGCACGGTGCCGCTGAGGTCCGCGACGGCGATTACGGCACCGGACAGGTTGGCATCGCCGAGATTGGCTCCGCTCAGGTCTGATCCGACGTTCTTCCCGCTTTGGGTGGTGTAGGCGATCTCGGCGTCAGTGAGGTTGGCGCCGCTCAAGTTGGCGCTGACGAGGTTCGCGGTGAGCAGCCCGACGTGATCCATGTCGTCGCCCGACATGTCCGCTCCGGCAAGGTTGGCGTACCACAGCGAGACGCCCGAGAGGTCGAAACCTCTCAGGTCCAGGCCGGCGAGGGTAGCGTCGTTGAGGTTGGCCGTGGGCCCGATGATGTACCCATGTGTCTGCTGCCAGTTCGCTGGCAGCGAGGCCGCCGTGCCGATCACGCCACCGGACGCGACCTCGCTCATGGTCGCGGTTCCCAGCCCGGCTCCAGTGATCGTCGCGCCGCCGAGGTTAGCCTTGGTGAGATTCGTCCCAGCGAGCGTCGCGTCACCCAGATTGGCTCCGCTGAGGTTCGCGGAGCTCGCGTTTGCGGTGTCGAGGTCCGCTGCAGTCAGGGTGGCGCCGCTAAGGTTCGCGCCGTCGAGGTTCGCGCCTGCCAGGTCCGTGCTCGCGAGACTGGCCCCGGACAGGGCTGCGCCGTTAAGGTTCGCCGCCGGGCCGACGAGGTAGCCGCTGGTGACGGTCCAGCCAGCAGGCAGCGATGCGGGAGTGCCGGTGATGCCGCCGGAAGACACGCCGGTCAGCGTCGCGCCGCCGAGTGCAGTGCCGCCGAGGCTGGCGCCTGCGAGCTGGGCCTGACCAAGGCTGGCTCCCGTCAAGGTGGCATCGGTCAGGTCAGCTTCCGTCAGGTTGGCGGAGTCAAGATCGGCCCCGGCAAGGTTCGCGCCGGCAAGATGCGCCTTTGTCAGCAGCGCCTGGGAGAGGTCGGCGCCGGACAGATTTGCATCAGCCAGGGCGGCGCCGCCGAGGTTCGCTGTCGGCCCTGTCAGGTATCCGCTGACGATGGCCCAGTTGGCAGGCAGTGACGCCGGGATTCCGGTGACACCGCCCGAGGACACGCGAGTCAGCTTCGCTGTGGCCAGGAGCGCCGCGGAAACGTTCGCGTTACCGAGATTGCCTCCGATCAGGTCAGTTCCGGTCAGGTTGGCACCGGAGATGTTGGCGCCATCGAGGTTGACGTCGACCAGGTCGATTCCGGCCAGGTTCGCGCCCGCCAGGTCCGCGCCAGTCAGGTTCGCGTGCGCGCCGACTAGGAAGGCGTTCACCAGGAACCAGCCCGTCGGCAGCGACGCAGGCGTGCCAGTAATCCCGCCGGAAGTCACCCCGCCGAGCTCAGCCGCGGTCAAGTTGGCACCCGCGATATCGGTGTTGGTAAGGGTGGCCAGGACGAGGTTCGCGCCATCCAGGTCGGCGCCTGCCAGAGTCGCTCCTGTCAGGTTGGCGCTCTGCAGGTAGAACCCGCTGAGGTCGCAGCCGGACCAATCCACGCCCGGAGCCGGCGCAGGAGTCACCGCGCCCGTCTGCGGGTTGAACGTCGGGCAGGTCGTTGCGGCGGCTGGCTGCGCGAAGACGTACGCAGTGCTGCAGGTCAGCGCTAGAGCGGTCAGAACGCCGAGAGTGCGAAACCGTGCAAGGCATATTGCCATCGAACCCTCCGCAGGCAGTCCCCTTGCGGCACGCGCCCGCTTGCTGATGCAAAACCTATGACCAGGAGATTTGCATGTAAAGAAACAAGGGCTCTTTTGCCTCGCGGCACTGGCGCGCGGAGCGAAGTCGGCGCCCGGCGGCCAGACCTAGTCGCTAGACCGTGCCATTCTCAGTCGGCTGCCACCTGGCAGCCATTGGCGATGAGCGATAGATAGTAGAATCAAGTTCTAAGACAGTGACGACGGTCATCAGCTTGAGTCGCGTGCGGGGCGTCGCGGTTCAAGGCCAGGGACTGCGGCGCCGGTTTCGTAGGCGATCACGACGAGCTGGGCGCGATCGCGGGCGCCTAGTTTGCTGAGCAGGCGGCTGATGTGGGTCTTGACGGTTGCGATGCTCAGGTGCATGGTTGCGGCGATGTCGGCGTTCGACCGGCCGGCTGCCGCGTGCCCGAGCACCTCGCGTTCCCGGTCGGTGAGCTGCGCGAGGGCGTCGCCCGCCGGCGAGGCTGGGCGGGGCGTGCGAGCGAACTCGGTGATCAGCCGCCGGGTAATAGCCGGGGACAGCAGCGCGTCGCCGGCGGCGACGACCCTGATGGCGTCGAGGAGCTGCTCGGGCGGGGTGTCTTTGAGCACGAACCCGCTGGCGCCGCCGCGTAGCGCCTCGAAGACGTGCTCGTCTTGGTCGAAAGTGGTCACGATGAGGATGCGAGGTGGCATGACCGGATCGCCGTCGAGGATGACCTTGGTGGCTTCCAGCCCGTCCATGACGGGCATGCGGATATCCATCAGCACGACGTCGGGCCGAAGCGCCTTTGCCTGGTGGACTGCCTGGACGCCGTCGCTGGCTTCGCCAATGACATCCAGATCGGGCGCAGAGCTGAGCAGGGCCTTGAACCCGGCCCGGATGAGGGCTTCGTCGTCGGCGATCAGCACCCGGACCGGACTGGGCGCACCCGGGCGACCAGCGGGGCCTGGGCCGGCGGTCACCGGTGGTACCCGGCCGGCAGCCGGGCGATGACCGCGAAGCCGCCCTCGGGCCGGCTACGGGCGGTGAGCTGGCCGCCGAACATCTCAGCTCGCTCTCGCATGCCGGTGATCCCCAGGCCAGCGGACTGCGGCGGCGGGTCCGGCCGGCCCGGGCCGTCATCGGTCACGGTGATGACGAGCCCGTCGTCGCGGTAAGTCACCTCGATCTGCGCACTAGCCCCGGGTGCGTGCTTCACGACGTTGGTCAGCGCCTCCTGGGCGATGCGATACGCGGACAGCTCCAGCGCCGGACTTACCGCGCGCGGCTGCCCAGTGCGGCGGTAGGTGAGGTCCAGGCCGCCTTCGCGCAGCTGGGCGGCCAGCGCGGGAAGGTCAGCCAGGGCGGGGGCGGCGTTCGCCGGTCCGGACGCGGGCTCCCGGATCCGGCGCAGCAGCTGCCGCAGTTCATCTAGAGCCGAACGGCTTGCCGTCTCGATGGCCGAAAGCGCGGCCCGTGCCTCGTCGGGCTGCTGGTCGATCAGCACCCTGGCCACGCCCGACCGTACCGCGATGATCGCCAGGCTGTGAGACACAACATCGTGCACGTCCCTGGACAGCCGCAGGCGCTCCTCGGCTCGCGCGCGCCCCTCCTTGTCCTCGGCCCGGCGGCGAGCCTCAAGCTCCAGGCTCTGCCGGTAGCCGCGACGGGCACGGACGATATCACCGCTCACCCAGGCCACGATCACCGCGATTGCCTGGACAGCGTCCTGGTCCCGGCCTGGGTGAAGGTGTATGCCCAGCGGCAGCGCGGCCCAGGTGGCCAGGCCGGCCGCTATCGCCGCCAGCAGTGATGAGCGGCGGTCACAACGATCAGCCGCGGTGAACACGGCGATGGCGAGGTTGGGGCCAGCGTTGCTGATCCAGGGCGTAAACCCCACCCCTGCCAGCGCGGCGGCAACGTAGACGGCCGTAACCGCGGCGACCGACACTACCGGCCATTTCCGGCGGACGACCAGCGGCGCCGCGGCCGCCAGGCCGAACGCCGCGACCGCTGGCGGCGAGCTGGCGCCATGCACCACGCCAAACAGGACCGGCAGCGTGAACGCGGCAAAGCAGCCGGCGGCGATCGCGTAGTCGCCGGCGTCAGGAATGGCCCGGTCAGCCAGCCAGCCGGACAGCCGACTCGCCATCCTGGCAAACCACGGCGGCGACGCCGTCCCGGCCTGCACACCGCGCACCTGCCAGGGTTCCACGCACTCACGGTAACTGAGCAGGCCGACCGCGGCGGCCGGCCTTGAGGCTGGACTACGGGTCATCCTCGCGGCTGACCGACGGGACAACCTCCTGCCCGCGGATGATGCCAACACCAGGCGCCAGCCCGACGCGGCCGGGCAGCCCAGGCCGCCAGCCTGGAGCCATGACAACGACGATCCGATGCATCACCTGGCAACTATCCGTCCCCACGACCCTGCTAGCCGCCGCATGCGCGGCAGCCGGAACCCTCACCGGCCTGTTCGCCTACCTGGACCGGTCCCCGATCCAGCGCACGTACGTCCCCGGCACGTCGGCATGGTGGCAGCATGCAGCGGTCGCCGGCGTGGCCCTGCTCCTGTACGGCTACTCCTGGTGGCGGCGCCAGCAGCGCTCCGGCCACCAGCCGGGCCGCCTACTGCTGCTCGCGCCGCTCAGCAAGCCGGCCGCCCGGCGAACCGCCCGCACCGCGCGCCAGGCGCTGCGCAGCCCA
>DATMMA010000241.1:0-12000 GCA_035570295.1 Streptosporangiaceae bacterium | reverse complement strand
CGTGCTCGGGCGTCAAGCAGGCGCGGTGGTCCTTTGATCACGTGCTAGAGCCGTTCACACCGTAGTTCCGTTGGCGGCGCTGAGGGACGCCGCTGCTGTCTGGCGGCGGACCCGGCTGATGTGACCCGCGGTGCCGTTGCTGACCGCTAGCCGGAGTGCGCCCGGAGGAACTCCAGCGTCCGCTGGTTGAACTCCTCGGTGATCTCGTAAATGGGTGCGTGCGCGCTGCCGCTGAAGACGACGACCTCCGCGCCGTTGATCCCCTCGGATAGCGGTGCCGCGTACCGGGTAGAGGTGACCATGTCGTGCTCGCCGAAAGTGATCAGCGTCGGCGCCGTGATCGAGCCGAGCGCGGCGCTCGCGTCGTGACTAAGCACGGCACCGGACTGGCGCATGAACGCATCGACCGGCGGCATCGGCCGGCTGCGGACGAAGTCGGCTAGCGACTCGATGTACTCCGGGCGGGCGGCGTACAGCTCTGGCGTGAAGCACCAGGGGAAAATGCCGGCGATCACCATGTCGGTCACGCTGTCCAGACCACGGGCCATGATCCGCCAGCTCTCGACGACGGTGCGCAGGAACGGGTCGCTCGCGCTCCAGGCGCTGTGCAGCGACAGCGACTTCACTCGCTCAGGATGCTTGGCAGCCAGCAACATGCCAGTTGCCGCGCCCAGTGACAAGCCGGCCACGTGCGCGTTCCCGATGTTGGCTGCATGCATGAATGCGGCGACGTCTTCTGCCAGCAACTCGGTGGAGTAAGTGCCTTCGGGCTTGCCGGACAAGCCCGCGCCGCGCAGATCCACGGTGAAGCAGGTGAAGTGCTTGGCGTACTCGGCGACCTGGAACGCGTAGCACGCCTGGTCAGCCGCCAGGTAGGGGATGAGCACGAGCGGCTCGCCCTCGCCCTGGACCTCGTAATACATGTCGATGCCGTTCGCCTGCACGACGGGCATGCCGATCCCCTTATCCTTCGCACGCGGTCGCCGGCCGGGTCGGCCCGGACCTGATCTGATGGTGCCGCGCCGGAGCGGATATTGCTAGCTACTCGCCGCGCGCGGTGAGTAACATCGCGGCGTGGCTGACAGGGTCCTTATCTACGGCGTAACCGGATCCGGCAAGACCACGATGGCGCGGCATCTCGCAGAGCGGACCGGGCTGCCCTGGCATTCCGTCGATGACCTGACCTGGGAACCGGGCTGGGTCGGCGTGCCGGCGGATGAGCAGCGGCGGCGGATCGCTGAGATCTGCGCGGGGGAGCGATGGATACTCGATACTGCCTACTCCAGCTGGCTCGAGGTAGTGCTTGACCGCGTGCAGCTCATCGTCGCGCTGGACTATCCGAGGTGGCGGTCACTGGGGCGACTGGTGAGGCGCACGCTGCTGAGGAATCTCGATCACCGGCCGATCTGCAACGGCAACACCGAGACGTTTCGCCAGACGATCTCGCACGATTCGATCATCGCCTGGCACTTCAGGTCGTTCGCGCGCAAGCGCGCCCGGATGCGCGCGTGGGCGGCGGAGGAGTCCGGGCCGGAGGTAGTCAGGCTCACCTCGCCAGCGGTGGCCCGGTCCTGGCTGGCGAGTCTCGGTCGCGACGAGCGGCTGGTTTCTCAGGAGGTACCACGGGAAGACGCGTAGTCGCCGTCTCTGATGGCCGGGTAGGAAAGAGGCTGTGGCCCGTGCGAAGTTCTACAGCGAGCGCGGCCGGCCCGTCGAGGTCATCATCTGGTGGGCTGGCCGCGGCCCGCGGAACGTGCTCATCCGACGCGCTGACGGCCAGCTCGTCGTCCGGCCGTTCCGCGGCCTGCGCAGGCTGCGCGCCGACTAGCCCGGCCAGGCAAGGTAGACGGTTCGGCGAACTAGCCGCTAATGGCTGCTAGTGCCTGCGAGTCGCTGGATTCGTTCTGGAACGAGCCGACAACGGCGCAGGCGCCGGACTTGCTGCAGGATGCCGCGTAAACGGTCGGGGGCAACTCGAACGTGCCGGGGTTACCAGCCGGGACCCTGACTTTCGTGGCGGATGCCCAGGCACCGCCCTGGATGCGGATCACGATCCATTCGCGCGTGCCGTTCTTGAGCGAGTATGCGCCAGCCGCTAGGCAGAATGACCGCGCGCAGCTGACGGCAGTCAAAGCAACGAGGCTGCCACCCGGTGCCCCGGGCGGGACGCGGCGGAGCAGTCTGACGTTGCTCCATTGCCCGTGGGACAGCGTGGCCATCACGGAATGGATTGTCCCGTCGCGCGAACCAAACGTGCCGACGGCAACGCACCCGCCGGACGGCTGGCAGCTCACCGAGTTGAGCTGCGACAGCGGCCCCGCGCCAGCCGGCAGCTTAAGTGGCGCCGCTCGGAGCCAGTGCCCCCTCACTTGACGGGCGGCAGCTGCGGTATAGGAAACGTCTCCGGTTGTGCTGTAGCTGCCGACGGCCACGCACGACCCAGCGTGGGTGCATGCGATGGAGCCCAGGCCGTCTGGCCCGGATGTTGAGTGCGGCGGGAGCGCGATGCCGGCGGCCCGGTGCCACCTACCGCCGGACTCTGTCACGCTCATTGGGAGGAACTGGCCGTTCTTGAGGTAGTACGAGCCCGCGGCCTCACAGGAACCTGGCCCGGTGCAGGTCACGCCATAGAGAACGGAATCGGCCGGCCTCGCGGCGTTTCGGGGCAGGCTGGGCCGGAACGCACGCTGCCAGACTCCGTGCTGCTCGATCGCGATGAAGGCTGGGGAGGATTCGGTCCCGCTGGTGACATAGACGCCGACAGCGACGCAGGAGCCTTTGCCAGTGCATGCGATGCCGTCTACGTCTGCCCCTGCGCCAGGAGCGGCGTCGGGTGGCAGCACAAAAGAGGTGGCGCGCGACCACTTGCCGCGCGACTCAGCGAGCGCAAAGTTCGAGTAGCTACCAGTTTCCGGTGTCTGGACCCCGTCCCAGCCAGCCGCCGCGCACCATGTGCTGGTCGGACAGGCGACGGCTGTGAGGGCCGATGCCGGATTGGCTGGCGGACTGATGGCGGTCACGCGCCAATGAGACGCGTTGGCGGCAGTGGCAACTGCTGGCGTGGCAGCAAGCATCCCGCCGGCGAGTGCTCCCGCGGCGAGCAAGCCGAGGCAGGCCCGCGCAGTTAATGAGCGCATGAGGTTCTCCCGGTTGCAAACGAAAGATCGGCGTGCAGGCCCCAAAAACGATTTGCTAAAGCCGTGACTTAACTAAAACAGCGTTCGCCACCCGACACAACCATTCTGTGCATTACGAACAGGCTACATATTTCGGGCACACAACGTCGGGAAGCTGGGCAGGGACCGGGTCGGTCTGGCCGGAGGCGGCCATGCCGAACCGCGCGGCGGTCAGCGGGGGTGGCAGGCAGCACCCGCAGCACCTCGGCGGGTCCCACCGCTGGGCGCGGGCGGTGGCCAGCACCTCCGGCGCGGCCTTGCGCAGGTAAGGCAGCCGCATCCGCCGCATCAGCACAGGACGAGCCCAGCGATACTCGCCGCGCTCCGTAGCGGCCCGACCTAGCGAGGCCGAGCCACGGCGCGCTCAATGCCCCGATGCCCTGCTGGACGGACCGGGCGACGAGCGCAGCAGCCCTGGAACTGCCACATCACCAAACTGGCCCTGACCAGGCACAATCTCGGGCGCGGATACACTCCATGGGATGGCGGCCATGCCGGGGCGAACCGGCGATGACCGGATCGCCGGGGAACAGGCGGCGCTGCGGCGGGTGGCGACGCTGGTGGCCCGCGCGACGGCGCCGGAGGATGTGTTCGCTGCGGTCACCGGGGAAGCCGGGCGGCTGCTGGGCGCCGATTACGCGACGATGAGCCGGTATGACCCGGACGGCACGAGAACGGTGGTCGCCGCGTGGAGCAGCACCGGCGCTGCCTTCCCCGTCGGCAGCGGGGCAAGGCTCGGCGGGCGGAACGTGCCGACGCTGGTGTTCCAGACTGGCAGGCCGGCGCGGATCGATGACTACTCCAGCGGTCCCTCGGGCCCGCTCGCCGAGCTCGCCCGCGAGTATGGGTTCCGCGCGGGGGTCGGCGTGCCGGTGAGCGTCGAGGGCGGGCTGTGGGGCGTCATGACCGTGGGGTCCATGAGAGAGCCGCTGTCGGCGGGCACTGAGGCGCGGCTAGCCGGGTTCACCGAGCTGGCCGCGACCGCGATCGCCAGCGCCCAGGCCCGCGTGGAACTGCGCGGGTTCGCCGAGGAGCAGGCGGCGCTGCGGCGGGTGGCGACGCTGGTGGCCCGCGCGGCGCCGCCGGAGGATGTGTTCGCTGCGGTCGCCGAGGAAGCCGGGCGGCTGCTGGGCGCCGACTACACAGCGATGGCCCGGTATGACCCAGACGACGCGAGAACGATCGTCGCCGCGTGGAGCAGCGCCGGCGCTGCCTTCCCCGTCGGCCGGGCAAAGCTCGGCGGGCGGAACGTGTCCACGCTGGTGTTCCAGACCGGCCGGGCGGCGCGGATCGACGGCTACTCCGCCGCTTCGGGCCCGGTCGCCGAGGCCGTCCGCGAGTTCGGGTTCCGCGCGGGGGTCGGCGTGCCGGTCAGCGTCGAGGGGCGGCTGTGGGGCGTCATGATCGTAGATTCCCGCGCGGAGCCGCTGCCAGCGGGCACCGAGGCGCGGCTGGCCGGCTTCGCCGAGCTGGCCGCGACCGCGATCGCCAGCGCCCAGGCCCGCGTGGAACTGCGCGGGTTCGCCGAGGAGCAGGCGGCGCTGCGGCGGGTGGCGACGCTGGTGGCCCGCGCGGCGCCGCCGGAAGATGTGTTCGCTGCGGTCGCCGAGGAAGCCGGGCGGCTGCTGCACGCCGATTTCGCGACCATGAGCCGGTACGGCCCCGAAGGCGCGGTGGTGGTCGCGGCCTGGAGCAGCACCAGCGCAGCCGTCCCCGTCGGCAGCCGGTGGGGTCTCGGCGGGCGGAACGTGCACACGCTGGTGTTCCGGACCGGCCGGCCGGCGCGGATCGACGACCACACCAAGGCCTCGGGCCCGGTCGCCGAGGCCGCCCACGAGTTGGGCCTGCGCGCGGCTGTCGGCGTGCCGGTCAGCGTCGAGGGGCGGCTGTGGGGCGTCATGATCGTGTCGTCCACGCACGATCAGCCGCTGCCGGCGGGCACCGAGGCGCGGCTGGCCGGATTCACCGAACTGGCTGCCACCGCGATGGCCAACGCCGAAGCCCAGGCCGCCCTCACCGCCTCCCGGGCACGGATCGTGGCCACCGCCGATGCCACCCGCCGCCGCATCGAACGCAACCTCCACGACGGCGCCCAGCAACGCCTGGTCTCCCTCGCCCTGGGCCTGCGCGCCGCCCAGGCAACCGCACCCCCAGGGGTCGGCGGAGTACCGCAGCAGCTGAACCGGATAGCCGCCGGGCTAGATGGCGTACTGGACGAACTGCGCGAGATCGCCCGCGGCCTGCACCCGGCCATCCTGGCCGACGGCGGCCTGCCACCGGCCCTGAAGACACTGGCCCGCCGATCCGCCGTCCCCGTCCGCCTGGACATCCAGGTCGACCGGCGGCTGCCCGAGCCAGTCGAGACCGCCGCCTACTACACCATCTCCGAAGCGCTGACCAATACCGCCAAGCACGCCCACGCCACCGCAGCCGACATCCAGGTAGCCGAAAGTGACGGAATCCTGCACGTGCGCGTCCGCGACGACGGCAGCGGTGGCGCGGACTTCAGCCACGGGTCCGGCCTGCTCGGCCTCAAGGACCGGGCCGAAGCACTCGGCGGCCACCTCCGGCTGCACAGCCCGCCCGGAGCCGGCACCACCCTGGAGATCACACTGCCCCTCGGAGCGTTGCCAGGCTAGTCGGTGCGAAGCCGGCGCAGGCCGCCCGGATGCTCGCGGCGGCCCTTGACTGCTCGGTGGCCGCTGGCACTCCACCCAAGACCAGCCCGCCTTCATGACCTGGCGAACACCCGCCGGCCGGACATACACCACGCTCCCGGACCCGTACCCGGTGTAGTTGAGCCTTCCGGGAGCGCGTGCTAGATGATGCCCCCTGCGGCAAGCTCGTCAATGTCGTCGCTGCCGAGGCCGAGGAGGCCGGTGAAGACCTCCTGGTTGTGCTGACCGAGGCCGGGCCCCGCTGACCTGACGGCACCTGGCGTGGCTGATAGCCGAGGGAACACGTTCTGCATCGGGAACTCGCCGTACTCCGGGTGCGCCAGCCGAATGATGGCCTCCCTGGCGCGGTAATGCGGGTCGGCCAGCATGTCGCCGGCGCGGTAGATCAGCCCGGCCGGGATGCCGCTGCCGTGCAGCATTTCGAGCAGCGGACCGGACTCCTGGCCGCTAGTCCAGTCAGTGATGAGCGCGTCGAGCTCCGCAGCGTGCTGGCCGCGTGCACCATGGCTGCAGAACCGGTCGTCGTCGGCGAGTTCGGGCTGCTTCATGACAGCTGCGAGCCGGCGAAACACTGAGTCCTGGTTCGCCGCGATGAGAATGGGTCCGTCCAAGGTCTCGTACACATTGCTCGGCGCCACGTTCAGCAGCGTCGGGCCGCTTCGCTCGCGCTGGTAGCCAGCGATCTCCCAGTCAGGGATGAGGGACTCCATCAGCGCGAAGACTGCCTCGTACAGGGCGGCATCCACTACCTGGCCGCGGCCGGTGCGCTGGCGGGCGTGGAGGGCAGTGAGCGTGCCGAGTGCGGCAAAGGTGCCGGCCAGCTCATCCCCGAGCGAGATCCCGGTACGGGATGGCGGTGCGTTCGGATCGCCAGTCACGTACCGGAGGCCGCCCATCGCCTCGCCGATCGACCCGAACCCGGCCCGCTCGGCATACGGGCCAGACTGGCCGTAGCCGGTGACCCTGGTGATTACGAGTCCGGGGTTGTCAGCCCACAGCTGCGCTGGGCTCAGGCCCCAGCGCTCAAGCGTGCCCGGACGGAAGTTCTCGAGCAGCACGTCCGCCCGCCGGATCAGCTGACGGGCAAGCGCCTGCCCGGCTTGCCGGCGCAGGTCGATGGTGACCGACTTCTTGTTCCTGGCCAGGATTGGCCACCACAGAGCCTGGCCATGCGGCTTCTCCCGGCCCCATTCCCGCATCGGGTCGCCTGCGCCCGGCGGCTCGATCTTGATGACCTCGGCGCCGAAGTCGCCGAGCAGCTGTCCGCAAAAGGGGCCCGCCAGCAGCTGACCCATCTCGACAACGCGAACATCATCGAGCGGAAGCTCCGTCATCGACAGCCTCCCCTGGCTGAATAAGCTCAGGCCAGGCTAGCGCGCTCGACGGGGTATCGGACCAGATGGGAGGCCTAAGGGCGGGCTATTCGATGCCGCCACGCCGGATCAGCTGGCGCACGATGACGTTGCGCTGAATCTCGTTCGTGCCCTCGCCGACGATCATCAGCGGCGCATCGCGAAAGTACCGCTCCACGTCGACCTCCGTCGAGTAACCGTGACCGCCGTGAATGCGGATCGCGTTGAGAGTGACCTCCATGCACATCTCGGACGCGAACAGCTTGGCCATGCCAGCCTCGAGATCGCATCGCTGGCCGGCGTCCAGCCGATCCGCCGCGTACCTGATCAGCTGGCGGGCTGCAGTGATCTTGGTTGCCATGTCGGCGAGATAGTTGCCGACCGATTGATGCTGCCAGATGGGTTTGCCGAAGGCCTCCCGCAGCTGCGCGTAGCCCAGCGCATCGTCGAACGCCGCCTGCGCAACGCCCAGCGCGCGGGACGCGACCTGGATCCTGCCGATCTCGAGGCCCTTCATCATCTGCGCAAACCCGTAGCCCTCTGTACCCCCGAGCAGGGCATCGGCGGGCGCGGCGAAATCCTCGAAGAACAGCTCGCAGCTCTCGACACCCTTATAGCCGAGCTTGGGCAGCGGATCGCCGACAGTCAGGCCACTGCCCTTCTCCGCCAGCAGGATGCTGATCCCGCTATGCGCCGGCCGGGCATCCGGATCGGTCTTGCAGAGCAGCGCAATGAGATCGGCGCGCTGCGCATTGGTGATCCACGTCTTGGCGCCGTTGACAACGTAACGGTCGCCCTCCCGGCGCGCCGTGGTCTGCATCGCCTGCAGGTCCGAGCCACCGCCAGGCTCGGTTAGCGCCATCGTGGCGCGGAGCTCCCCGGTCGCCATGCGGCGCAGGTAACGCTCCTGCTGCACCGGGGTGCCGAACAGCACCAGGAGCTTGGCGACGACCGTGTGCCCGCCCATCGCGCCGGCCAGGCTCATCCAGCCGCGCGACAGCTCGGCCGTCACGGCCGCATAGCAGCTTGTGGACACCTGATAGCCGCCTAGCCGCTCTGGGATGGCGAGGCCGAAGATTCCCATCTGCTTCATGAGCTCGATGAGCTTGTGCGGATAGGAATCGGAGCGTTCGAGCTCGCGCGCGACCGGCCGGACCTCGTTGTCGACGAACTGCCGGACCACGTCGACGATCGACTGCTCTTCTTCTGTCAGCTCAGCCACGTCTCCGCCTTCGTCGGGGCGGGCCGCGTACAGCGCGCCCGGGCCGGTCCGCTTCAAGATCCTATATTAAGTTTTCAGGCGGACACAGAAAATATCAAATGAAAATAGTCTATAGACCAGTCTTGACATGCCCGTCTGGCCGGTGCTCTACTGCCGATACTCAGGCCGTTATGCGTGCTAACCGATCGCCGTAGCGAGAGGGTGTGACAGATGGCAGCCGCCGAGCCCGCGCCACTGCAAGCTCAAGCTGAAGAAACCAAGCCGCAGCTCGCCCGGGGGATCCTGAGCATGCGGAACTGCCTCGCGCTGTCCGCGGCGGTGATGGCACCAGTCCTCGCGGTGATCCTCAACGCGCCCGCCGCCGGCGCGGATGCCGGCGCGGCCCTGCCGGTCGCGTTCCTGCTTGCGTTCGTGGCCGCGCTGTTCGTCGGCAATACGGTGATCGAGTTCGCTAAGAAGCTGCCGACTGCCGGATCGTTCTACACCTTCTGCAGCCGGGCACTGGGCAGCCTTGCCGGGTTCTTCACCGGCTGGCTCTACGCCGGCGCCTTCGTCCTGCTCACTGTCGGCCTGTTCACCGCCAACGGCGCCTTCATGACGTCCTACCTGCAGTCGACGTTCCACTGGAACGTTTACTGGTGGATCCCCGGCATCATCCTGCTGAGCATCGCGATGACGTTTTCGGTCCGCAGCATCCGGACCTCGGTCCGGCTTGACCTGATTCTGCTTGGCCTGGAGATGTTCATCTTCGCCCTGCTCGCGCTGATCGCGATAATCCGGGCCGGGCACGGCAACAGCCTCAGCTACTTCAACCCGTCCTCTGGTCCGACCGGCTTCTCCGGCGTCGGCCTCGCAGTTGTCTTCGGCCTGCTGTCCTTCATCGGATTCGAGGCAGCGGCGGTGCTCGGCGAGGAGACCGGCAACCCGAAGCGGAATGTGCCGATCGCGGTGCGCGGCGCCCTGCTCGGCGTCGGCGTGTTCTTTGTCTTCGTCCTATACGGGCTGGCCGCCGGATTCCACCTGAACACCGCCGCCGGGCTGAAGTCGTTCCTCGCCAGCCCTGCGCAGTTCTCCACGCTGGCCGGTCAGTATGCCTCCTGGCTCAGGCAGCCCGTGGACCTAGCCGCGATCGCCGGCCTGTTCTCCTGCATGCTCGCCGTGCTCAACACCACAGTGCGCGTGACGTTCGCGATGGCACGCGAACGAGTCCTGCCGGTTCAACTGTCCCGCGTGCATGGCAGGTTCAAGTCGCCGTTCGTCTCGATCTACGCGCTCGTCGGGTTCGCCGTCGTCGTCGGCATCCTGCTGTCGGTCTGGCTCGGCGACAGCCTGACAAGCGTGTACGGGTACACCGGCGCGATCGGCACGATCGCGATCATCCTGGTCTACGGCCTCGCCAACATCGGCCTGATCAGGTTCTACTGGGGAACGCCCGAGTTCAACGTGTGGCGGCACTTGGTCGCTCCGCTGATCGGCACCGCGGTGCTGCTCTATCCGCTGTACGAGACGGCCAAGCCCGGCCAGCCGTTCCCGTACAACTGGGTTGCAGTCGTGGTACTCGCATGGGTGATCATAGGGTTCGGGGTATTTGCGTACCTGCGCGCGCGCTCGCCGGAGAAACTTGCCGCGCTCGGCGCGACAATGGCTACCGACGAGATCGACTTCGCAGAGGCCCACTTGCCGAGCCTGTCGTCAGGCACGGCTGCCGAGCTCGCCGAGCCGGATGCGTCATGATCGAAATCGCAGGCAAGCACGTATTTACCGAGCTTTCCGAGATCATCGATCCGGAGCACACGGCACTGCTGATCGTCGACATGCAGCGCGACTTCGTCTGCGCGGGCGGTAGCTTCGACAGGTTCGGCGTGGACCTGACGATGTACCCGCCGGTGATCGAGCGGATTGCCGACCTGATGGCCGCGGCCCGGCACGCGGGCGTCATGCTGGTCTTCATCCAGATGACGGTGCTGCCAGGCCGGGCGAGCGATTCCCCGGCGCAGCTGCGATTCAACCTGCGCCTGCACGATGGCCATCACGCCGCAGCGGAGCCGCTGACGTACACCCTGGACGGGTCGGAAGGCCAGCAGTTCGTGCCCGGCCTGGAGCCGGAAGACGGCGAGCTGGTGGTGAAGAAATACCGCTCGAGCGCCTTCTGGGGCACCAACCTTGACCTGCTGCTGCGCAGCAACGGAATCAAGTCGGTCGTCGTCACCGGGTGCACGACGGAGGGCTGCGTCGAGTCGACTGCCCGCGATGCCATGTTCAGCGATCACTACGTGGTCATCGCCACCGATGCGGTGGCCAGCGATGATCGCGGCCAGCACGATGCTTCCATGTATCTGATGGCGCACCGCTTCGACATGGCGACTACCGACGAGATCCGCGAGATCTGGAAGAAGTGAGGACGGTCTCGCCTGGCTAACGGGGCGGCGGCAGTATGCCTGCCGAGATGAATCCATGGGCTCGGACGCTGAATCGAGGAGAACAGCTGTGGCCAGGAAGCTGGAAGGAAAGATCGCGATCGTCACCGGCGGCGCCCGCGGCATCGGTGGCCAGATCGCGACCGCATTCGCGGCCGAGGGAGCCGACATTGTCATCGCCGACGTGCTAGGCGAGGACGTCGCCGCGCCGGTGCTGGCTTCGATCGCCGAGTCAGGCCAGCGGTCGCTGCTGATAAATACCGACGTCTCCGACGAGCAGCAGGTCCGTGCGATGGTCGATGCGGCACTTGCGGAGTTCGGCCAGATCGACATCCTGGTGAACGATGCCGGCATATTCAGCCAGCACACGTTCGCCGAACTTGAGGTGAGCGAGTGGGATCGCGTTATCTCGGTGAATTTGCGCGGCGTGTTCCTGTGCACCAGGTTCGTGCTGCCGGGCATGCTCGAGCGCAAAAGCGGCAAGATCATCAATGTCGCGTCGCAGCTTGGCCAGATCGGCGGCATCGAGATGGTGCACTACAGCGCCAGCAAGGCCGGGGTTATCGGCCTCACCAAGGCGCTCGCGCGCGAGGTATCGGCCCAGGGAATCCACGTCAACGCGATCGCGCCGGGCCCGATCCTGACCGACATGATGGCGGAGGAAACCGAGGAGTGGGCCGCCCGGAAGCTCGCCGAGCTCCCGATGGAGCGATTCGGCGAGGCGCACGAGGTCGCGCCCACGGCCGTGTTCCTGGCCTCTGATGACTCTTCCTACTACGTCGGCCAGACGCTCTGCCCCAACGGCGGAGACGTGATGCTCTAAGAAGGGAAGCCTGCATGTTCGACCTTGACGGCCGGGTGGCGCTCATCACGGGCGCCGCCTCCGGAATCGGCGCCGCCACCGCCCGCGTCTTCGCGAATGCGGGGGCCAGCGTCGTGCTCGCGTGGTACCCGCCGGACGGGCACGACGTCGGGCTGGTCGAGAAGGCCATTAAAGGCAGCGGCGGCCGCTGCCTCGTGGCCGAGGTCGACGTGCGCAGGACCGGTGACGTCGACGCGGCCGTCGCCCGCGCGGTGTCAGAGTTCGGAAGCATCGACATCGTGGTGGCCAACGCAGGCATCGCCCGCAAGGTAGAGCTTGAAGATCTGGACGAC
>DATMMA010000240.1:0-12690 GCA_035570295.1 Streptosporangiaceae bacterium | reverse complement strand
CGGGCGACGAGGACCGGCTCCTGCCCGGAGTTGTCGTAGATCGACCAGGAGTCGAAACGCAGCTTGAGCGCCTCGAAGTTGGCGCGGTTCCGGCTACCCCAGGCTGAATCCGCCTGGGCCCGAATCACTTCCTCCGCCACGAAACGGCCGCCGAGGCCGACGCCCGCCCGATACGCGTCGTGGCCGTCCCGGTACCTCGCATCCGCGCGACTGGCGCTGATGTCGACCGGGCTATCGACGAACAAGCCCGCGACCACGGTATAGCCGCCGCAGCGAAGGGACTCGATGCGCCTGCTGGCCGATTCGGCTTTGGACAAGGTGATATCCCAGATGACATTCCTGCCCTCGGCCGCAGCCTTCCGGGCCAGGCGCTTCGCGATGTGCGAGGACTCCTCGTGCACTAGTTCGACTGCCTCCATGGGAGTCAGACCATCGACGCCGGGAATGAGTCCGCGGGTCGCTAACTCCGCCTTGATGCAGTCGGGATTGATCACCAGGTACTGCGAGACATCGATCCCGGAGTAGTCCCCGAGCACAGTGGTCTTTCCTGCCCCCGGCAGGCCGCCAGCGACGATCGCCCGGCGCTGGCATGGCACACGACGGGCAGCGGCATGGCAGTCGTTAATGATCTGATCGTGCAGCATCCGGCGCTGCCCGGACCAGACTTCCCGGCCAGGGTCGATAGTGTGCCGGAACTGGGTAGCCAGCCGGGTTTCTCGCGCCCCCGCTAACCGCGCCTGCACCTCAGCGACATGCTCGGCATGCTCGGCGTCGGTTAACGGACGGACTTGGTCGCCCGCTCGAAAAACCTCCGCGTAGCGGGGCGACGAGGGGTGCCCGTCCGGCAGCTTCGCCAGCTTGTCGAGCCCGCGACCAGCACCAGCGTCACCGGCCCTGAGACGGTCAACTGTATTCGCTCGCACGTCGGCAGCGCCCACAGAAGTAGACAGTAGTCACAGGCGGACCACGCTGGGCGGCATCACGGGCATTCCCGCCGCTTGTAAGCCGACGCAAACACCCGACTCGCAGGCAGCCGCACTGACACCATGTGCAGCGTGGCAAATTCGAGGCGGCCCTCACGACCCGCCGGACCTCCGGGCAGAACCCAGGTCCGGCACCTGTACGTCGTTCCTGACGGCGCCCCGCCGGACGAAGCCCAGCCCGCCGACATCCAGCCAGAGCTCTGGGACAGCCAGGAGCTCCGGCGTCTTGGTCAGCTGCGTCAGCTTGCGATCGCCACCGGCGCGTCGAAGGAAACGATCAGGCTCATCGAGAGCGCCGCCACCGCAGAGGAGGCCATGGACCGGCTGAGCGGTGCCGGCCTGGTGCCCGACGAGGAGGACTCGTTCGAGGGGATGCTGGCCTGGTTCGCGCCCCTGCTCGAGCCGGGCTGTGACCAGCTAGATGCCGAGATCTGCGGCAGTGAGTTCGTCGGAGAGATGCGCCGGGCCGCACCGCCCGACCTGGACGTAGCCGATGTCCTGGGTGAGGTCATCCGGCAACTGCCAGCGCACCAGGGCCCCGAGGCACTCGCCATGGCGCGCGTGCTGGCAGCGGTCGGGCCGGCCGGCATCCGCGAGATCGCAGCCGACACCGCCGGCCAGCTGGCGGCCGCCGGCCAGGCCGACATGCCATGGGCTACCGGCCTCGGGACGCCAAAGCCGGGTTCCTGCTTCAGCTACGCGGACATTTACGGCGAGCAGCGCTCGATCGTCATCCCCTTCAGCTACGGGCGGAAGACGCACGCCATCGCGGTGCTCATCGACTACGTCCTCGGCGGCGGCATCAAGGACTGCTACCCGGTCGACTACACAACCAGCCTGCGCGACGACTATCGCAAGATCGGCGCGCAGCCGGACCTGATGTTCAGCGAGCTCGACGGCGCGCAAGCCAGGCAGATTCTGGCCACCGCGCTGTCCAGGGAACCCTGCCCGGCAGACCCGGACCAGACCGAAGATTTCGAGAATTACATTGACCTGCTCAGGGCCAGGGTCGAGCTGCTACCACTGCCGCCCGCGACGAGCAGAGCCAACTCGAGCAGAAACCGCCCGAGCGGGACCAGCCGGACTCCGGTCCCGAGGCGGCCGGCCACGGCAAGGAACGTCCACCGGCTTAAGGTCACCTTGCGCGGCAGCAAGCCGCCGATCTGGCGCCGGTTCGAAGTGCCGTCTGACATCACGCTGGCCCGGCTGCACTCGGTCATCCAGCTCGGGTTCGGCTGGGAGGACTGCCATCTGTGGGTGTTCGAGACACCGGCAGGCCGGTATGGCAGCTCCGACCCTGACCTTGAGATCCGCAGCGCCGCAACCAAGAAGCTGTCCGCTGTGGCTGACTGGCCGGGCGACAAGCTGCGCTACGAGTATGACTTCGGCGACGGATGGGACCACGACATCGTCGTCGAAGCAGTGCAGCCAGCCGAGCAGGATGTCGCCTACCCCCGCTGCATCGCCGGCAAGCGAGCCTGCCCGCCCGAGGATTGCGGCGGTATCTGGGGGTATTACGAGCTCCTGAACACCCTGGCTAACCCGCGGCACGAAAACCACGCGCAGATGCTGTGGTGGCTCGGCATCTCATCGCCCGCCGACTTCGACCCGGATCGCTTCGATCTCGATCAGGCGAACTCGTACCTGGCCAGAATCTCGAAAGTGCTGATCAAGGTCTGAGTCGCAGGCCGCACGGGCCAGCAGCCTCAGCAGGTTGCACACTCAGAGCGCCCCACACTCAGAGCAGTGACAGTTCTCCGGTGATGGCGTCGATGCGAGTCTCCGGCGCCGGCCCGATCGCGCAGCAGGTCGGAGTCCCCTCTGCGACCTGCGTCCGGCCCGCGTCGTGGATGACCTGAACGGGCAGGCCGGCCGCGCTCGCCTGTTCCGCGATGGCAGTCAGGTGCTCCTCGCCTGCCGCCCGCAAGACAACCTTCGGCTGACCGTCGCGCAGCCAGGCATGAAAGTCGGCAGTCCCGACCGCGGCCAGAGCGGCGGCAACTGCGGCATGCGCCGCCTGCGCGGCTATCTTGCCGCGTCCCATGCCCAGGTCGGCGCGGACAACCAGGGCAAGCTTCGTCTGCACGACTGACACCGTATCCGGCCAGCCGCGCCAGTGCGGCCCGTGTCGCCGTCAGCACGGGCAGCTAACGAACCCAGCCCCCGATAAGGCGCTGGCCCGCACTTTCCCCCGCCGTTAACTTCCGCAGCCAGGCGATAGCGCAAAGCACAAGGAAAACAATTACCAGGTCCATCTAATGCCACTCCCCCGACGAATCCCCCTGCGCCTGACCAGGCCCGTCCCCCGAGGCCAGGCCCCTCGCCACGGAGTATTACCCGCCGGACTGGCGCTGCTATCCGGCTACCAGCGGCTTGTTAGCTCCCGGTGCGCAAGCGCTATTGTCCGCTGCATGCAGACATGGGATGCCATTACCTCAAGGCGGAACGTACGCGACTTCGCCGACCAGCCCATCCGGCCGGAGGATCTCGATCAGATCCTCGAGGCGGGCCGCCGTTCGCCCTCCTCGCAGAACTGGCAGCCGTGGGACTTCGTCGTCGTGACCGACCGGGCACAGCTTCAGGACTTGTCGCGCGTCTTCTACGGGGCCCACCATGTGGCGGGCTCAGCCGCCACGATCGCGGTCATCGCGCCGGCCTCCGACAACGACTTCCATCGCGCTCAGTTTGATCTTGGCCAGGCCACGATGAGCATGGCGCTGGCGGCAGCAGACCTCGGTATCGGTAGCTGTCACGCCGGTGTCGCCGACATCGAACTAGCCCGACGGGTACTCGGGCTGCCCGAGGACCGTGCCTGGGTGCTGCTGCTCTCCCTGGGATACCCGGCGGACCGGCCGCTGGCGCCCGTACGGCGGCCCGACAGGCGGCCGTTCGACGAGGTGGTGCACCGCAGCCGCTGGTAGCCGGAAGGACCTAACGGCCGGGAACGGCCGCTGCTCGAACTCGGCACGCCGGCCCGCTTGACACTGTGGTGGCGGGCCGGCCAGTTAGCTTTTGCGGTAACCGGTCAAGCCATCGTCGAGGTTGAGTTTGTCGCCACTGAGGGCAGCCGGGAGGGCCTGCTGAAGGGCGAATGTGGCTGCGATGGCCTTGGCATCGGCAAGTACGTGTGATTGGCCGCCGCGTCGCTTCGCGTCCAGTTCTTTGGCAAGCGGCCAGCCGACGGTCACCGCGATCGATGCCAGATCGTCTGCCTGGTTGCCGAGGTGCGCCCCGTCCCAGTCGAGGATGCCAGTGAGGCGGGTTTCAGATCCGGAACCTGTCCACAGCAAGTTGGAGCCGCCGAGATCGCCATGCACCAGGGCTTCGCCGGTCGGATCGACCACGACAACCCGGTTCAGCTCGGCCTCCGCCCGCGCCCGGCCATCGCGTGACATCAGCGGGAACAGGACCTTCGAGACGTCGTCGGCGAAGCGCTGCCATTCACTCGGATCAGCCCGCGGGACTGCCTCCTGGATAGCTGGATCCGTGCCTAGCTCGAGGAGCCGGTCAAGAAGCACGGCCAGATCGGTGATCACCCCGGACTGAGCCGAGGTCTCGGCGAGCTGATCTGGCTCGATCGGCTCGCCTGATACCCGTTGCAGCGCCGCATGACATTGGCCGAGCGGCTGGGCGACTGCAGCATCGGAAAGCAGGCCCGGAATGGCAACAGGCATCTCAAAGGTCCGCAGGGCGCGCAGCAGTGCCATCCGGGCCGGCAGAAGGCGCCGGGATTCCTCGTCTCGCGGAAAGCGGTAGGCAACCTCGCCCAGCAGCACCACGTCATGGAATTGGCCGCGTCGCAGGTTCGCGTCGGCCTTGTCGCCTTCGCCGCAGGCGGCACCAACGACCGCAAGGTACGCCTCGAGCAGGTGGCTCTCCGTCACCCGGTTACCGTAGCCTCACTGCGTCAGCCAGCGGGCGGCTTTAGATGCCGATCATGACGATGCCGGTGGCGATCACCATGGCGGCGGCGACCCGGCGCTTGCCGAAGTCCTCACCGAGTGCGGCCATCCCGATCAGCGCGGCGAATACGACGCTCGTCTCCCGGATCGCCGCAACCTCGGCGAGCGGAGCCTTCGTCTGCGCCCAGAGCACTATGCCGTAGGCGACGATGCACAAGATGCCGGCCACCAAGCCGCGTTCGGTGCCGGCTCGATCGCGCCACGAGGCGGCCGGCCTGCGAATCGCCGCCACGACCGCCAGCGGTGGTCCTTGGAGAGCGAACAACAGTGCCGTGTACGCCCAGGGATCGCCCGCTCGCCGCACCCCGAGACCGTCCACGATCGTGTAGCCGGCAATGGTAAGGCCCGTCAGGATCGCCGCGCCGACGGCTGGAGCGTCATGACGAGTGAGGCGGCCCGACGACAGCGCCAGGCTCATCAGCCCTCCCGCCAGCGTTGCTATGCCGATGACGGCGACTGTGCCCAGGTGCTCACCGGCAAAGAAGTACGCGCCGGCCGCGACGAGGAGCGGTGAAGTCCCGCGCGCTATCGGGTAGGTCTGATTGAAGGCGCCAAGCCGATACGAGTTCATCAACGCCAGGTCGTAACCGACATGGATCACCGCGGACGCGATCGCGAACGCGATTGCTGGCCGGTAGGGCATACCGGTGAGCAAGAGCACTGCGCCACCGGCGATCGTTGCGGCAATGCCAATCCAGGCAAATGCCATGAGCCGATCCTGAACTTGCTTGGCGATAGCATTCCAGCAAGCGTGCAGCGCGCCAGCCCCGATAACGACGGTGATAACTGCCGGGGTCAGGTGCGGTTCCGGACTCACTGAGGTGGCCTCCTGAGGGACCCGGACACGCCAACTTCATGCGCGCGATTCCCCCGCGCGATGACGCAATAACCGCGATGATTCTATTGCGCACTAGGACGTAAAACGTGGGGCGGGAGCTAGTGACCGACGCAGAGCGCGCCGTGCTGAGCGCGGATGACGCGGAACTTCTTAATAGAGCGTGGGCGGGGGACACCGCGGCGTTCCAGATTCTTTGTCAGCGGCACGAGCAAGCCGCTCGCCGGCTTGCCCGCGATCTTGTCGTGACCGTCGATGAAGTCGACGAGGTCGTAGCCGAGACATTCGACCAGTTGCTGGACCTCACGCGGCGTGGCAGCGGCCCCGCCGATGCGTTCCGGCCGTACCTGCTGACCGCCGTGCGCCGGGTTTGTGAGCACAGGCAGGCGCAGTCACAGCCAATGACCAGCGATAACCCGCCCGATCCCGCCGAGCCGTACCTCGACCTTGCCGTTGCCAGCCTGGACGACCCGCTCATCGTGCGCGCGTTCCTGTCGCTGCCCGAGCGCTGGATGGCTGTGCTCTGGCATATCGAGATAGAGGGCGAGAGCCCGGCTGAGGTCGGGCCGCTGCTCGGGCTCAGTCGCAATGGCGTGGCCGCGCTCCGGCGCAGGGCCAGGGGCGGCCTCACGAGGGCCTACTTGCAGATGTACTCCGCCGGCGTTGCCGCCGGAGAATGCACGACCGTGGCGCTCAGGCTCGGCGCGTTCATCCGGGATGCCGTATCCGGGCCCGACAGCGCTGCGGTGACGGAGCATCTGAGCCAGTGCGACAACTGCCGCGCGGTCTTCGCTGAACTATCGGACGTCAGCCTGCCGCTGCGGGCCATGGTCGCCCCGGTCTTCCTGGGCGGTTCGGCAGCCTATTACCTGGCAGGTACCGCGACAACGCGCACCGATGCTGCACCCGTGGCCGGGGCACATGCCGCTGCGGGTATAGCCGGGTGGCTACGGCCGGCCGGGCTGGTCCGGGATACCGCACGACCGCTTCGCTGGCTGGCCGCGGGCGGTGCCGCAGTGATCGCGCTCGGCGCCATCGCCTTCGGCGTCTCATTGGCCGGCCACGGCACGCCGCTAAAGCCCAGGGGCACGGAGCAGGCGCAGGTTCCGGCATCGCCGGTAGCGGTTGCTACTACTTCGCAGCCCTCGTCAACCCCTGCACGGCCCTCCTCAACCCCTGCACGGTCAACCACGGCACCAGCGGTAGCCCCGGCGTCGGCGAGCCGTAGTGCGCCGGCTGCCCCGTCGGCCAGCCCGCCAGGGTCAACCAGTCCCGCCCGGCCGCCAGCAAGCTCGCCTCCGCCCTCGCCCAGTCCCAGCCCATCTTCCGCGGTCCGGCTCACGGCATCTGTCGACGTCCACGGGCACCACCACACCAAGGTTTTCTTCCAGGTCAGCGACACCGGCTCGGCGGGGACTGGAGCGCTCACGGTTTCGGTGACGCTACCGGCAGGCAGCTCCCTCGATACCTGGTGGCATGGCGACGATCGTGGCGGCGACGACCTATTCGGCGACCACTCCGGCTGGTCGTGTACCCCAACGTCATCCGGGGCGCTCTGCAGCCACGACCCGATCCCGGCCGGCGGCACGACCCAGGGCATGATCTCCATCACGATCGACAACTCCTCTGCCTGCGGCCAACCGGTCTCGCTGACCGCGGTCTCCGGATCGGCTTCGGCCAGTGCTCAGTCGCCTGAGGACATTAAGTGCTAACCGCTAGTCCGGCGCACGCCCGGCAGCCGCCTGATAGTAGACTGCCGCGCACCTCCAGCGCGGAGGTGCAGATCACCGATATGCGCGATACCGGGTACCTTGTTATGAGATAAGGCCAGCCTGACTCCCCGGTTCATGGAACGCTACCGGTAGCAACAAAGGCCTGGCAGGCGGCCGTGCAGGCAACCAACCATGAAATGCCGGAGGATCTGGTGAGTCAAACCACTACCGTGAGCGCGCCGGGCAGGTCGAGCAGCCGAATGCTGGCAATCGTCCTCGGGATCCTTGGAATCCTGGCGATCATCCTGGGCGTACTCTACGTCGCCGGTGCCCTGAACTCGGTGCACTTCCTGGTCGGCAGCCATCACAAGGGCTCGCACACAGTGCGGGCAGGTGTCTCATTCGTCGTAGGCGTCGTGCTGCTCGTACTTGCCTGGGCCGCCAACCGCTCACGTAGCCGCTGAGGCTGCGCAGGGCGTTACCGGCCCGCGCCCGACAGTTGCTCCGCGGGCGCACCCGGTACCCAGTTCAGTACCTTCTCGAAGCGAACTGTGGTACCGGCCGGGCCGCTCCCCGTCAGGGACAGCTCGTCAGTGACGGCATCGATGATCTTCAGGCCCCGCCCGTGCTCAGGCATGCCGTGCTCGGACATGCCTTGCTCGGATATGGCGGCTTGGTCACTGGCTGGGAGCCTCACTCCATCGCGGTCGCCGTTGTCCACCACCTCGATGACGCACCGGCCGTCTCTGGTAGTGGCGATGACCTCGTACTCCTCGCCTGGCCCGGCGTGCCGGATGACGTTGGCGCAAGCCTCGCTCAGTGCTAGCGCGATGTCGGCGCGCGTATCCGGCATCACGCCGAGCCGCTCCAGGCAAGAGTCCAGAACCTGCCGGGTGACCGGCACGCTCGCCACGTCCCGTGGCAACGACAGGGCCACATTCACTTCCACCCGAAACCTCCCGGCTCAGTTATCTGCGCCTCGTTTGTCCAGGTCCCCGGCCCTACGGCGCGCTCGGCTCAGAGGCGTCTTATAACAGATGTCCACTTCCCGGCTGGCTAAGCGCCACGAGGCGCGCTCGCCGAGGTTCGCCGGTGCCTCGCCTGCGTGCCCTGCCGCCTCAGAACCGTGGCCGCGTTCCAGCGCAGTGCGCCCGCCAGGTCACGTGCATGCTCGGCCGCCGTGTAGTCGTGCCGCGACGCCGTCGCGGCGATGGCCCGGTCGAGATCGAGCTCACACCGGTCCAGTACGACCGAGAAATCGCGCCGGACTGGCTCGAGCAGGTCATAGCCGAACGAGGAGTGCATCCGAGCGAATAGTGATCGGTACAGCCGAGCTCGCTCGTGCAGCCCGGACGAATGCGACATCGGGTTCTTGGGCCGCCGCAGGATGTAACGCGGCAGCACGTCCGCGAATGCTTGCCGCATGATCCACTTCTCCTGGCCGTCGCGGACCTTCAGGCCGAGAGGAAGCCGCATGGCCAGCTCGACCACGTCCGGGTCAAGGTAGGGCACCCGCGCCTCCACGCCGTTGCCCATGCTGACCCGGTCGACGCGCTGCAGTTCGGTCCGGTGCAGGTTCCGGATCATGTGCAGGAACAACCGCCGTGACGCAGCCGCGCCGGCCTGCTCGTACATCGGGTAGCCCGCGAACAGCTCATCGGACCCGTCGCCGGTGAGCACGACCTTGAGGCCAAGCTCGCGCGCCCGGGCGAACAGCGGCACCGACACGACAGCGTTGATGATGTCGCCGTACTCGGTGAGTTCGGACATCCGGATCGCGGCACGGATCTCGGCTGCCCGGATGTCGGCTGGCTGCACGTCGACGACCTCGTGCCGGACTCCGAACTCCGAGCACAAGCGACGCGAGTACGCCAGATCGTCGCTGCGGCGCGCGCCGATGGTCAGCGCTACGCAGTCCGGGTGCATCGCCTGGACGTTGGCCAGCACGATCGAGCTGTCCAGCCCGCCAGACAAGATCACGCCGACCGTCAGGTCAGTGTCGACCCTGACCCGGATGCTGTCCTCGACGGCCAGGCGCAGCGCTTTAGCGGCTTCGGCCGGATCCTCGATCGGCGGCTGGTCTTCGCCAAGCCGTGTCAGGTCGACGTACGGCTTAAGGTCCGGTCCGGCACTGCGGGCCGGCTCGGCCCAGCCGTGATGCCCGGGCGGCACTTCCGATACTGGCGAGCCCGCCGGCACCAGTGCCTTAACCTCCGATGCGACGTGCAGCCGCCCGTCCCGCCACGACCAGTACAGCGGCTTCACCCCGACCGGGTCGCGAGCCAGGTAGATCCAGCCCGCGGTGCGGTCCGCGATCACCAGCGCAAACTCACCGCGGAACCTGGCTGCCGCTTGCTCGCCCCACTCATTGAAGGCCGCGAGCACAAGTTCGGTGTCGCTCTCGCTACGGAACCGCCGGCCCCGGCCGATCAGTTCCGCGCGCAGCTGCCGGTAATTGAAAATCTCGCCGTTGTAGCACAGCAACCAGCGGCCGTCGGCAGACAGCCAGGGCTGCACTGCGCGTTCCCGGTCGATGATCTTCAGCCGTTGGACGCCCGCGAGAAGCCGGCTGTCACAAGCTGTCTCCTCGCTCTCGCCCCGCGACGCTAGGGCACGGAGCATCTGGCCGAACAGGCCAGCATCCGGCTCTGCGCCAGCGATCAGCGCTATTCCGCACATCCGCTCAGCCGCCGCTCCGGTGGCCGGGGACCAGGCGTAGCGCCCGGCCTGCTCCCGGCTGGATGCAGACGTGCCAGGCCTGGCCCTCGTCGATGACGTTGAGTTCGCCGGCATGCTGGCGCGCGAGTAGCACGCTCTGCAGGGCCTCGTCAGCACCGAACTGCCGGAACCAGGTCATCTCGATGTCCGCCGCGAACCCGACGCAATGCGCGCTTGGCACCAGGGCGGCGTAACCGAGATCCCGCAAGTGATTCTGATGCGTGACACTGCGGACGAGGCTAGTCACCCATAGCGGTGGCGTGCCTGGCGGCGCGAGGTCTGCGAAGTCGGCCGCGATCTGGTTCAGCAGAACGATCAGTTCTGGCCGGGCGTAGGCGAACCGCAGGCCCGCGGTCTGCGGCGCGCGGCCAGGCGCCGCTTTCCGCTCAGCCGCGCGGGCTGCCCTGACCACGAGCGTAGAAGCCTGGCGGCGGTAGTGGAACAGCAGCATGCCGTCGCGCCGCAGCCCGTCCAGGTCCAGCAGGTCAGCCGAGCCACACACGTCGGCATCGGACTGATAGGGCGAGAGGTGACCCCACCAGAGCACGTCGATCTGAGCGAGTAGCGCGATGCGGATCATCGCGGCGAGGTTCCGCGCGGAACTGCGTGCGCTCGGCTGGTACGACCTGACCTCGCGCAGCACCCGGCGCACCGCCGCGTCCTCGCCCGCGGGTGTCGCGGACAGTATCATCGCGAACTCCGGCTCCGACAGGCGCCGGGTCAGGATCCGTTCGGCCGCCGCTTTCCTCGGGCACTCGCCGCGAGGCCCCGCCAATTCCGCGAGCACATCGGCTACGGCTTCGCGATAGGCGGCCAGATCAGATAGCCGCCGTATCTCACCCGCGGAGAGACCGTCCGCTCGGATGTCGCCGAGCAACCAACCGGTCACAAGCACCCCCATACTCCGGCGCACACCCCGAGCGCCAAGAACTGAGAGTAACAGGTTCGCGACGTAGCGTGATGCGGTGTGGCAAACCGCGCGCACGGTATCCGTTGCGGCTCCGGACGTCCCGCACTTGTGACGAGTTCAGCGAGTCGCACACTCACAGTCCCGCCGACTCTTAGCCGCGCGCTCTGAGCCGGCCGACCCTTATCCGCGCGCACATTACCCAGGGGGTGGTTAAGGGGTTTTCCCGATGTGCTAGCAGTTCCCGCACGACCAGCCTGGACCCATGACCCGCGCGAGTGCTCTGCCGCCAGCTTGCGCAGCCATCGCTAACTACGTTGCAGTTGAGCCGTCGCCGTCAAGACCGCAGCCTGCAGAGCCGAAGCCGGCCCAAGCACTGCAGCAACTGCTGGACCTGATCGCGGCGACTCGGCGGGCGCGCAAGCTGGCGTACGCCGTAGTACTGCTTGAAGTCGCGATCGTCATCGGGTTCGCGATCGCGTACCGCCCGTTTGACCTGAACATCTATCTGTGGGGTGGCCGCGCGGTCACCGAGGCCTCGCGCTTGTACCTAGTGCAGGCCCATGCGAACTGGTTCACCTATCCGCCGTTCGCGGCGGCATTGTTCGTGCCGTTGGCCGCACTGCCGACCGTCATTGTCGTATTGGCCTGGGAACTGGCCACGGTGGCAGCGTTCGCCTGGGCGTGCCTCCTCTCGCTGCGGCTGGCTGGCTGCCAGCCGTCCAAGGCAGCAGTGGCCGCTGTCGTCGCCGCCGGGCTCTTGCTCGAGCCGGTCTATCACACGCTGTTCCTCGGCCAGGTCAATGTCTTCCTGCTCGCGCTAGTGCTGACCGACATCTGGCGTGTGGCGCGCGGGAAGCGGGCCGGCGCAGGCATCGGTGTCGCCGCTGCGATCAAGCTGACGCCCGCCATCTTCGTCGTCTTGCTGCTTCTGACAAGGAGAACGAAGGACGCGCTGATCGCGGCCGGAGCTTTTGCCGCCTGCGCGTTGATCGGATACCTGGTCGACCCGAGCGCCTCACGGCTGTACTGGACGCGCCTGTTCTACGACACCTCACGGGTCCGCGTCACCTACATCAGCAATCAGTCGCTGGACGCGGCAGCCGCCCGGATCCTGGGCGGGGTCGGCCACGTCGGAACCTGGCTCGTAGCCGTCGAGGTGATCGTCGGCCTGCTCGGACTGGCTGTCGCAACCTGGCTCGCCAGGCGTGCCGACTGGCTCGGCGCGGCAGCGGTCACCGGCATGACGGGCCTGCTGATTTCCCCGGTCTCGTGGACTCACCACTGGGTCTGGAGCATGCCCGCACTGATCGTGCTGCTGCGAGGCGGCACTGCCAGCCGGGTAATTGCGGCCGGCGGCTACCTGGTGTTCGTGCTCGCCCCAATGTGGTGGACGCCGCACCCGGGCGACAATTGCGAATATGGTTTCCACGGGCTGACGACGCTGACAGCGAACTGCTTCATGCTGGCCGGAATCGGGTTCCTCGCATATATGGCCTGCTACGCCTGGCGGACCCAGCGACGGCTATGCGGCGGCACATGGCCGGTCCCCACCTCGCAGCCGGGTTCGGTG
>DATMMA010000239.1:0-22983 GCA_035570295.1 Streptosporangiaceae bacterium | reverse complement strand
TTCCTCGTGGCCACCCGCACCAGGTCAGATGGGCAGGACTTGCGGGCCTGCTTGGTCTCCCGTCCGTCGAACAGGTCTTCGGTGCCCTTGTCGCGGAACGATGCGATCACCTAACTGAGTATAACGGAGCACGTAATGCGTGGCAAAGTACCTGACGGCCAATGGCAGCCGTGACCAGGCGAAACAGGCTTCGAAGGACCGGCGCCAGGCCAAACACGGCACCGCCTAGGGACTAGCCCCGCCGGTACCGGAGGTAGACGACCTGCGAGAAGGTCCGCGTCTCGATGAGTTCGAGGTCGAGTCTCTTTGGCAGCGGCGGGAAGTACGGGGTGCCGCCCCCCAGCACGACGGGACTTACGAACAGCCGGTACTCATCGATGAGGTCTTTTTCGGCAAGGGAGGCGGCGAGCCTGGCGCCACCGACGGATACGATGCCGACGCCGGGTTGATTCTTCACTTCGGCGACCTCGTCAGCGACATCACTTCGCGCCAGGCGGGCGTTACCTTCTACCGTCGTCAGGCTGGTTGAGAACACCACTTTCGGGATGGCCTTCCAGATGCGGGCGAATTCGAGTTCCCTTGGCTCCGTGCGGGTCTGTTCGGCGGTCTCCCAGCCCAGCATGTCCTCGTAGAGCCCTCGCCCAGACAGGTGCCCGGTGAGTTCTCGGGTCTGCTCGTTGTGGAACCGCATCAATTCCTCGTCAGGCGCGGCCCAGTCGATGGCGCCGTCCGGTCCGGCGATGTGACCGTCCAGGGACACGGACATGGAGTAGATCAACGTAGGCATCAGGATCCTTCCTCGGCGCGTCCTCGATCACAAGCGAGGGCACGGTCTGCGCTCGACAACGACTGTAAACTTTCCGAGGTATGACCGTCCCTGCCGATTCGGCCAAAGATCAGGTCCAAACGGCCACCACCGGCCTGGTGGACCTGCGGCCAGACAATCGCTGGGCGGGGGGCAGCCAACTGTATGAAGGCGACGAGCAGCTCGTCACCGGCTGGCACTTCCACGACGTGCACGAGATCGAATACGCCTGCCGCGGGGTGGTGGAGGTCAAAACGAAGGCCGGCCACTACCTGCTGCCACCCCACCAAGCCGCCTGGATCCCGGCGGGCCTGCAACATCAGACGACGCTGATTGCTGGCGCGCAGACCCTCGCGGTGCTTTTTGAGCCAAGACTCGTTCCGGCGGCCGGAGACCGGGTCCGGATAATCGCCGTCTCCGCGCTGCTTCGCGAGATGATGCTCTACTCAGTGCGATGGCCGATCACGCGTACCGAGCCACGGGTGGAAGCAGACTCGTTCTTCCAGACCCTCGGGCATGTGGTCGCCGAAGCACTGGATGACGAGAAGCCGTTGAGCTTGCCGATCTCGGCCGATCCGGTTATCACCGCGGCCACCGATTACACCCGCGCTCACCTCGGCTACGTCACGGTCAGTGACGTGACCCGCGCCGTCGGCGTTTCGGAACGGACACTGCGCCGTGTCTTCAACGCCCACCTGGGCATGTCGTGGCGAAGCTACCTGCTACGTGCCCGTGTGCTTCGTTCCATGGCCCTGCTGGCCCAGCCAGACCGTTCCATCCTTGAGGTCTCGATTGCCGTGGGTTTCGACGACGTGGGGGCGTTCGCTCGATCGTTCGCCAGGCACTGCGGGGAGACCCCGTCCGCCTACAAACGACGAATCAGCGGGGCACCTTGAATTACCCGCGGCTTCCGCAACCGCGACCGCTATCGTCCGCGCACGCTGCTCATCGAGGACTTCTTCATGCCCACGACGCACGCCTTTCCGGCGTCCGTCTGGGCCCGGACGTCAAAGGCCTATCGTGGCCAAAAAACTGAGCCATAGCTTGACGTCGAGATAATTTCCGAACGTTGCACGGCCGTGCTTGCGCAGGTCAGCTTGGCGGAGGATGCGAGATTCGAACTCGCGAGGGGTTGCCCCCAACACGCTTTCCAAGCGTGCGCCCTAGGCCACTAGGCGAATCCTCCGCGGGCAAGCTTATCGATAGCCGGGACGTGGGCACGCCAGCAACCTTCCGTTGGCTATGTGAGATGCAGCCGAATGCCAGGCGCCGCCAGCTAGGCCCGTCGCAGGACGGGCAGCACGCGCAGTGCTCCTTTAAACTCGGCCTGTGGTCTTCAAGCAGGTCGGGAACGGACGCCCCTATCCTGACCATGCCCGGACCGGGCGCGAGTGGGCCGAGATACCGCCCCGGCCGGTCCGGCTGGATCAGCTAATCACCACGAAGAACGTGCTCGATCTGCATACCGTGCTCGCCACCGACTCGACGTTCTACGGGGACTTGTTCCCGCATGTCATCAGCTGGCGGGGCGAGCTTTACCTGGAGGACGGCTTGCATCGTGCGCTCCGGGCCGCGCTGCAGCAGCGGTCCGTGCTGCATGTTCGGGTGCTGGAACTGGACTAGCCAGGTCCGGCCTGTCAGAGCCCGCCCGTGACAGCGATGTCGCTGCCAGTGACGAAAGAAGCGGCGGGCCGGCCTCCTGTTCGTCGATCGGTGCCTTCTCGCCGAGCGTTCCCGCGTTGTTGACCAGCCCGGTTACCGGCCCGAGCTCGTTGCTTGCCCGGCTAGCCCGGCACCTCATCGTCCGGATCAGCGGGGCACGCTGCGCTCAGCCAGCGAGGCGCGACCTGCGAACCGACTCGCCGTCGGGACCAACCGCGATGTTTGGGCTGCAGGTCAGTGGCGGTGGAGGTGGGATTTGAACCCACGGATGAGTTGCCCCATCACACGCTTTCGAGGCGTGCGCCCTCGGCCACTAGGCGACTCCACCGCAGCCGAGCCTACCTGAGACAAACCCGGGGCGGACCACGGGTTGGTTAGCGCCGCTCGCCGAAAAAGTCGCGCAGCATCGCTGCGCACTCAGTGGACAGCACACCGGTCAGGACTTCCACCGGAGGTCCAAGGCGCGGATCGTGAAGCACATCCCAGACCGAGCCGGCCGCGCCCGCGCGCGGATCGTAGGCCCCGTAAACCAGCCGGCCGACTCGTCCGGCAAGCAGTGCGCCGGCGCACATCGTGCAGGGTTCAAGCGTGACAACGAGCGTGCAGCCATCGAGCCGCCAGTTCCCGCGGGAAACGCCCGCAGCGCGCAAAGCCAGTATTTCGGCGTGCGCGGTTGGGTCTGATGTGCCCTCACGCTGATTCCGGCCGCGGCCGATAACCGAGCCGCCGGCATCGAGGACGACAGCGCCCACTGGCACGTCCGCCCCGGCGGCCTTCGCCTCCGCTATGGCCAGTCGCATCGCGGGTTCGAAGCTGGCCACATAGCCGCTCATCGGGTTGCCTGGCTATAAAGCGCCGATGGCCGAGTCCAGCGCGCGCTCCAGCGCCTGACCGAACCCGATCCGCCTGGCCAGGCTGGCCAATACCTCATCAGGGAACAGGTCGAGGTCACCGGAGAGAGCACCGAGTTCCATCTCGTCGACGCCCAGGTCGGCGAAGATCGACATATCTCCGACCGGCAGCACCTGATCAAGGTCTTCATCTTCGGGAACAGGGATGTCAAGGTAGTCGAGCACCTGCCGGGCCAGTGGCCAGTCCACGGAGGCGGTGACGTCAGACAGGAACACAGAGACCTGAGTGCCAAGCACACGCAATGCCACGAAAAAGTCATCGCCAACGGCGGCCAGGCCAATCGCTCCGCCGATGCCCGGCTGCTGGCGCAATGCCAGTATCAGGCCGTCCAGGTTCTCGGTAAGAGCCGTTGGCAGGACCTCTGCCTCCCAGACGTCATCCTCCCGGTAGATGACGACTGCGAAGTCGCTCGGGCTCACATCGGTCATCAGCACCCCGCTAGCTGGGATCTAGAAGGGAAATGGTGTCAGACTCTCCGGCTCCGCGTGCACCGATCACGCTCCTGGCTGCCTCGAGCGTCAGGTCCTGGCTCGCTGTTGGGCAAACCCGCCGGGCCTGCCGGCGCGCCACCGCGCGCCGGCAACTTGATGTCCGCCGAATCCCGTATGGTTACTTGGGGTTAGTGGTCATTGGTCGCCAAATTGCGCTGAGCTATGCTGATGTCACTGGCTTATCGAACGACTTGCTCACTCGCGGTAGCGACCTACTGCGGCATCCTGAGGGAGGTGATCACGTGTTGCGGAAGGTCATCACATGGGCAATCGTTATTTTTATCGTGTATTACCTGGCCACTGACCCATCCGGGGCTGCCAATTTCCTCCACAACGCTTTTAACGGGCTGAAGTCCGCGGGCAACTCGATGTCACGCTTCGTGAACAAGCTGTAGAGATGCGCCAGCCTAACTCGCCGTCTGGATCGCCCGTCGCGATCGACAAGTACTTGCTGCCACGAGAGGTGCAGGTCGCCACCGTACGGCAACATCCGGCAGTCCTGATCCCGGCCAGCGCGCTGACTCTCAGCGGCCTGCTACTTGCCGGGATACTCAGCGCGACCGTCGTGCAGGGCATCCCCGCCGCGGTGCTGTGGGTCGCGTGGCTTGTGCTGCTGCTGCGCCTCGTGTGGAAGGTATTGAACTGGTCAGTCGACTATTTCGTGGTGACCAGCGAGCGACTCCTGCTCACCCGGGGCTTTCTCACCCGCCGGGTCAACATGATGCCGCTGACCAAGGTCACCGACATGAGCTTCAAGAGGTCCTTCGCGGGGCGGCTGCTGGGGTACGGCGAGTTCATCGTCGAGTCGGCCGGGCAGGATCAGGCGCTGCGAAACGTCGAGTTTATTCCGTACCCTGAGCAGCTTTACCTGCTCATTTGTGGGATGCTCTTCCCGTCGAGCGCAGACGACATGGAGGACAGCGAACCGACCGCCCTGGCGGACGAGTTCTAAGCGACAGCGCTCTGCCCCTTCCCCGGGGTTCGTGCGGCCGGATGACAGTCCGCTGACGTCCGGCCGCACGAGCTTGTCCGGGTGCTGGCACGAGAACCCCGATCACTGGCCCCGTGCTCGCCGATCACCAGCACTGGCCGCTAAATCAGACTGTTACCAGGATCACGCCGAGCCCGGCGAGCAGCAGGCCGCCCAGCTGGATCGGGCGCAGCCGCTCGCCCAGCGCCAGCCTCGCGAGCAAGACCGTTATGCCCGGATACAGAGAGGTCAGGACGACTGCGAGGCCGAACAGGCCAGCCCGGGTCGCCAGTACGTAACAAACGTTGGCGCTGGCGTCGAGCAAGCCGGAACCGAATGTCGCGAGTAGCAGCCGGGCGCCGCCAGCCGCGACGACGGGCCTGGTTCGCGTCGCCGTCGCGGCAGCAATGATGACCACGAAACCTGCCAGGCGCGCGGCGGCGACTGGCCACAGCGCACCAGACTGGCCGCCGTTTTTGAGGAAGATGAAGAAGATCCCGAACGTCGCGCCGGACACGAGTCCGTACCCGATGGCACGCAGGTGGACACCCCGGCCGGCCAGGCGGTCGAGCAACCCGGCTGCGCTGCGATCGCCGTCGGCGGGCGTGCCTGCGGAACTCACCAGCACGATGGCTGCCAGGCAGATCAGAGCGCCAGCGTAGACGGACAAGCCCGCCCGTTCGCCCTCGGTCACCGAGAATGCCACCGGCAGCACAGTCGCGGTCAAGGCCGAGGTGGGCGCGACGATCGTCATCGGGCCTTCGGCGAGCCCCGCATAGAACACGATCAGGCCGGAGCCGCCAACTGCGCCAGCCGCAAGTCCCCAGGCCAGTCCCGGGAGTCTGGCGGGCCCGCCGGACGCCGCTGCGGCGATCAGGACAATCAGCAGCCCGGCGAGCGCCGACGCGGGCAACACCGACAGTGCTCGAGCCCGTCTGGTGGCCACGCCGCCCAGGAAGTCGGCGCTGCCATACAGCAATGCTGCGGTCAGGGCGAAAATGGTAACCAAGAGTTGGCCGCTGGTGTCGCTCCCATCGCATTCCGGAGCATACCGGGACGGCAGACATGCGTAGGCGTCGCGTATGCGTCAGCATGTAGCTGGGCTGGGCGTTTCACCGTGTGCTATCGCACAATCCGTATATGCTTCGGCCTTATTGAACCCCGTCCGCCCGTCTCGCCTGGATGCTGTCTCGGCTTCTGTGAACTGGCCGCCGGAAGCTAGCCACAGTGACTCCGCGCGAGCGGTAACGATCAGGAATGCGCGTGCGGACCAGTGAGATCCCAGCCGACTCAGCGGCGGCGACCGAGGCCACCACCGGTCGCCTGCACCGCGATGCCACGGGCATTGCTCGCGGCGCGGCGGTTATCGCTGGCCTGACGATTCTGGCACGCATACTCGGGCTCGTTCGAACCCTGGTCTTCTCCCAGACCGTCGGCGCGACGTGTTTGGGCACGGCCTACGTCACTGCGAATCAGGTACCCAACCTCATCCAGGAACTGGTTCTCGGGGGAGCGCTGACCAGCGCGATGGTTCCGGTACTGGCGCGTTCGGCTGAGCGGTCTGCGACGGACCCGGCTGAGAAGGCCACCGTTAGCCAGATCTCCTCCGCGCTGCTCACCTGGACCATCCTCATCCTGGTTCCGCTGACCATAATTATCGCGGCGCTGGCCGGACCGATCGCGACGCTCCTCAACCCGGCAAACGCCAACTCGGAGTGCGTGCACGCCGACATGGTGAGTACGACAGCCAGCATGTTGCGGGTGTTTTCCCCGCAAGCGCTCATGTACGGGTTGTCAGTGGTGTTGTTCGGCCTGCTTCAGGCCTATCGCCGGTTCGCCGGCTACGCGCTCGCCCCAGCAGTCTCCAGCCTCGTGCTCATCGCGTGCTATCTGGCTTTTGCGCCACTGGGCAAAGGGCTCCCGCTGGGCAGGCTGCCGTTGTCGGCGGAACTGGTGCTGTCGGTGGGTACCACAGCGGGAATCGCCGTGCTGGTAGTCGTCGCGGTGGTGCCGACGTGGCGACTGCACCTGCGGCTACGGCCTGAGCTGCGATTTCCGCCCGGCGTCGCGCGGCGGGCCGGCGGCCTTGCGATGGTCGGTGTGGTCGAAATCATTGCCATGGACGCCGCTGCCGTAGTGGTGATCGCCCTAGCGAACGGGCGCGGGCCGACCGGCGCGCTAGTGATCTTCAACTACGCCTCCCAAGTGTTCACTACGCTCAACGCGGTGCTGGCGTTGTCGATCACGCTCAGCGCTTTCCCTGTCCTGGCATCTCGTGACGGTCCGGCGCTTGACCGCACCTGCGCCGGTTCCACCCGAGCCGTCGTGCTGGCGGGATGCCTCGGCACAGCCGTCGTCGCGGCGATCAGCCTTCCAGCCGCTCACGTCCTGGCGAAGCAGCCGAGTCAGGTGCCCCAACTGATCCTGACCTTCATCATGCTCGCTCCTGGCCTCGTCGGGCTCGGCGTGATCGCGAACCTGTCGAGGGTCATGATGGCGATCGGCCGGCTCAAGGTCGCCGCGCTGGCGGTTGGGGGCAGCTCGGTACTGGGGATGGTGGTGGAGGTCGTGCTGGTGCAGCTCGTGCCTGCCCGCCTTGTTGTGCCGGCGCTGGGGCTCGGCAATACCATCGCCCAGACTGCGGTGGCTGTTCCGCTGGTGATCGTTACCCGTCGCATCCGGGGCGCGTCGGCCGTACAAGGCATCGGCCGCGCCGCGGCGGCCGGGCTCGCCGCCGCGGCCGTAGCGGCGGCCGTTGGCGCGGCCGTAAGCATCGCATTGCCCGCTGGCCACAAGCTGCTGGACGCCGTTGTCGCGACGCTTGCCGCTGGGTGCGCAGTCGTCGCGTTTGGCGCCGTTGCCTTCGTGCTCAACCGCGGCGACACGGAGGCGGTACTGGCGCGATCGCGCCAGGTCGCTGGACGGTGGGTACCGCGCTGGTCCCCGGCGCCCGCCGAGGGAGCACCGCCACCCGACGGCACAACGCGTGCCGACGGCACAGCAGTCAACGGTGCAGGACCCGGCGCCTTGACCGGTGCGGTGCGCGAACTGGCTCAGCACGCCGAGAACGGCACACTGTCCTACCGGAACCAGGCGATGGCAACGCTGGGTGAACTCGGATACCCGGTCGAGATATCGCAGCCAGACCCCGGCTATGCAGTGGTGGCGATCAAGAAAGGCCGGCCCGTGGCGGTTGTGTTCAGGCACGACAGCCAGCCGCTGACTTTTGCCATGATCACTCAGGTCCTCGCTTCGGCCCGGCCGCCAGGGATTCCCACGCTGCTTGTGGCCAATCAGCCTGCGACACTAGCCGCTGCCGAGCTAGCTGCGGATGCGGGTAGCTTCGAGATCGTGCACTGGACCGGCGAGTATCAGAACGACGAGCTCGTACGCGTACTGACGAGCCTTGCCACCGCAAGGCACCGCCGGTAAGGACTAGCGGGCGGCGAGCCTGGCTGCGGCGCCGCACCCTGACGCAAGGAAGAGAACGCTGCCCGTTTTATCCTGTGTCGCGATGACTGCGTCGTTGTTTGATAACGGTCCGTTTCGTAATTGATACACGTCGAGCGGCGGGTCACCTACCCGCTTCCGCAGCTCCCCGTGCCTACCGAGCTATCGGCTCCGCCGCCGACGCGGCCGGGCTGATCGCCGCGACGACAGCGGCTGGCGAACCTCGTCGCTTGCTCCTAGGAGACGCCCGGCCGGGGCTCGACTGCCCAGCCCCGGCCGAGATCGATTGCCCTAGCTGGTTGTGATCTGTGTCGCCGTAACGGACAGGTCGTCCAGCGTGTAGCTGCCGGCGCCAGCGTCGCTGTCATAGCCGAAGGCGTAGATGTGCAACGTCGTGTCCGTCGTCAGCGTGATCACGTCCGAGCCGCTGAGATAGCTGTCGTGGTTCGTTGACGCTGGCTCAAGCGCGCCGGTGCCCACGTTGAACAGGTCTCCGGTGAAGTTGCTGTTCTTTACCTGGTCGTAGACGAAGAACTGCGGGAAGATCTCAGCACTCGTCGACGTGTCGTTCGGGGTCGCCTTGGCGTTCACGTTGATCAGGTAGGTGCCAGCCGCGAGCGCGACCGTGCCGACCTCGGTGGAATTCGCCACGAAACCTCCGCCTGTGGGGACCGATGCGACCCTGCCCAGGTCGGTGGTGGCAGTGGAGACCACGCCGGATGGGCCCTGCGGGCCGGCGGGACCGGTGTCGCCTTTCGGTCCGGCGGGTCCGGCAGGCCCAGCCAGTCCGGCCGGCCCCCGCGGACCGGTCACGTTCCACGACAGGGCCGTGAAGCCCCGGCCGCAGGACCGGCCGTGACGGACAGACAAGGCATGGCTCCTGTTGTTCTCACAACCGTGGATCGTTGTGCTCCTGCTTGCGGGAGCGGTGGCGGCGAGGGAAACACCCGCGCCCATGACAGCCGCAGCGACAAGGCCGACCACGGCGAGCATGCGATTGCGCATTCAACTGCCCTTCTTCTGGGTTATCTCTTCGGGGGAATTGCCGTGGCTGCCACTCATCGCAACCAGGGCACAGGTAGCTCTCGAGCGCCCTCGGCCGGAACCCCTGCCCGAGGCTCTGCGTGCCGTTCGGCGCTCTCGGCTCGAGCGACTGCTAACAGCGTGGCCATGTGCTGGCGGAGCCGGATCAGAGTCCGGCCCGCGCTCGTAGGCTCCGGTATCTGAGAGGCCCCTGTTGCTTCAGATAGTCCAGGTGCCTTTGCGGCCATCGCTTCGCCCGCCTCCTCTTGGAGTGCGGGGCCAATAGGTAAGCGAATGACAGTTGACACCGTTCCCGGCCAATGTGTCAATAGTCGCTTGCGTACAGGTCATGATAGTTACGTCAATGATTTATCATTGGTTAAAGTGCTGCTCAAGCAGGAGTCAACAAGTCCTTCAGAAATAGTTAAGACGGCGAGTCATCACGCGCGCGAATGCACGGGAAGCCGCAGGTCGAGGGCCAGATTTGCTGACAAGGTCTTTCTCGTTCCACGTGTCGGCCTTAACTGGGCTCGCGAAAACCTGCTCCGCTGGAATGTCGAGGGATCGGCCAATGCGCGATGTCACCGACATCACGCAACGGACAGCGAGCGTGCTGTAGTCGTTCACGGCGCACGCACCCGCGTTCGGTGGCCAAGAAGGCTAAAACGAAGGGCGCCGAGCATGCGCGCTTTCGTGCACGGAAGCCGTGCGACGAGAGAGGGTGCGGCCGTCCGGAGCAGTCACTCCGGACGAATCCGCCGATCAGGGAGCGGAGGCTCGGGGATTTGAACCCCGGATGGGCGCGAACCCAAACCGCATTAGCAGTGCGGCGCCATAGACCGGACTAGGCGAAGCCTCCTGGTAGCCCTACCGGGCCGGGCCCTAGGCTACCGGTACCGCCGGATGCTCAGCAAAGTACGGTGGCTCTAGCTGGCCAGCACGGCCGTCAGGTCACATCGATGATCTCATACTCGCCGTTCGCGTAGGCGTCTCGCATCCGCGTCTTGGCGAACTTCCCGACACTCGTCTTCGGTACCTCTGCGATAAACGACCAGCGTTCTGGCAGCTGCCAACGGGGAACGCGATCGGCCAGGAACGCCCGCAATTCAGCCGCTGTAGCCGCGCACCCCTCGGCCAGGACCACCGCGGCAAGCGGACGTTCCCCCCACTTTTCGTCCTCGACGCCGATCACGGCCGCCTCAGCCACGGCAGGGTGGCCCATCAGAATGTTCTCCAGCTCCATCGAGGAGATCCACTCGCCGCCAGACTTGATGACGTCCTTAGCCCGGTCAGTCAGCGTCACGTAACCCAGCGGGTCGATGGTGCCGACGTCTCCGGTCCGGAGCCAGCCGTCGCGGAACTTAGCCGGGTCGTCGTCCTTGTAGTACGCCCCGGTGACCCACGGTCCGCGCACCTCGATCTCACCGACCGCCTCACCGTCGCACGGCAGCATCACGCCTCCGTCGCCGACGAGCCGGTGCTCGACCTGGCACATCAGCCGGCCAGCTGTGTCCCGGTAGTGCCAGGCTTCGTCGTCGGGAACCCCGGCAGGCGGGTGGGCGACACTGCCCAGTGGCGACGTCTCGGTCATTCCCCAGGCCTGCAGGATCCGGACGCCTAGCTCCTTCTCATAGGCCTCCTGCAGGGCATGCGGCACCGCGGAGCCACCGCACGGCACAAGCCGGAGGGACGAGAGATCGCCGCCATTCGCGCGGACATGCTGGAGCAACCCGTTCCAGATTGTCGGCACCGCGCCCGCGATCGTCGGCCGCTCGGCCTCGATCAGGCGGACCAGCGGCTCGGGCTGAAGGAAGCGGTCGGGCATGATCAGGGACGCCCCCGCCAGCATTGCCGCGTACGGCAGCCCCCAGGCGTTGGCGTGGAACATCGGCACTACCGGGAGCACCCGGTCGGCGTCCGAGAGCCCGAAAACGCCGTTCATGCAGACGGCCATCGAGTGCAGGTGCATCGACCGATGGCTGTACACCACGCCCTTCGGGTGGCCTGTTGTCCCGCTGGTGTAGCACATCGCAGCTGCCGACCGCTCGTCCATGTCGGGCCAGTCGAAGGTCGCTGGCTGCGCTGCCAGGAGCGCCTCATAGGAATGCACCGGGCGGCCTGCGGCGGCCAGTTCGGCCGGCAGTACGAACTCGCTGGCGTTCCCTCCCGAGGTGACGATGACGTGCCTGATCGCCGGGGCGTACGGCAGCACCTGCGCCAGCAGCGGAACCAGGGTCGGATCGACGATGACAACGTCGTCCTCCGCGTGGTCGGCGATGTAACCGATGACCTGCGGGTCGAGCCGCAGGTTCAGGGTGTGCAGGACCGCCCCCATCGAGGGGATCGCGAGGTAGGCCTCGAGGTGCTCGGCGTTGTTCCACATCAGGGTCGCCACCCGCTGGTCACCATCGACTCCGAGCGACCTTAGAGCATTCGCGAGTTTCGCTACGCGTCGTCCGGTTTCTCGATAGGTCTGGCGGCGACTGTCCGAGTTGGTGAGGCTCACGACCTCGGAGTCTGCGTAAGCCGTGCTGCCGTGGCGCATGATCGCTGTGACGGTCAGCGGAACATCCATCATCGTGCTGCGCACGGCCAGCCTCCTGCGAGAAAGCGCGCCCGACTCGCCGGAGCCGGGCACCGGCGAGTCGGTTAACCATCCTGACGAGTAAGTAAGCTCACGGTATCGGCAAACGTCAGTGGTGTCAGCAGCGCTTTTGCGCTCAATCCGGCTGAAGCTCAATGTCGGTGCGCAGTTTCGCGACCGCGCGAGAGACTGTGCTCTTGACGGTGCCGACGCTGACGCCGAGCACCTCGGCGACCTCTGCCTCAGTCATGTCCTCGTAATACCGGAGCATGACTGCTGCGCGCATGCGCTGTGGCAACCGGTCGATCGCTCGCCGCAGCGACTCCTGCACGTCGGTGCTGACAGGGTAGTCAACCGCCACCTGATCTGGAATCTCGTCGGTGGGGAACTCTTCTAGCCGGCGCCTGCGCCACCAGGAGATCTGGGTATTGACCATGGCTCGGCGGACGTAGCTGTCGATGGCGCTGCGGTCCTCGATCCTGTGCCAGGCCAGATAGGTCTTGGCGAGTGCCGACTGAACGAGATCCTCGGCGTCGGCGAGATTGCCGGTCAGGAGATAGGCGGTTCGCAGCAGCGCCTGGCGGCGTGCCCGCACGTAGTCGCGGAATGCCGGATCATCGGCCGGGCCGACGGCGGCTTCGCCGGGCTCCTCCGTTCTCGCGGCAGGCACGCTCGGGCTCGGATTGGCGGCGCGGTCGCCTACGGGCACGTCAGCGACCCGCGGTCCGGCTCCGACCGCCCTCGCGTATGTGCCAGTAAGACTGTGATCGCCCCCCACGCCCACACCCCCAACCGTACCTAGCGCGAAGTGACTACAGTCAGTTACCCCATGTCACGGCGAGTCTATGGCCGAGGACGCTAACAGAACGGGACGCGTCGCCAGTCTGACTACGTAGCGTCATATCCGTTACTGCAGGTTGGAAAGATCAGCAAACCGCTTGACGGCAGACGCGACCGGTACGCATGGTCGTGAAGTTGGCGGAGCAGGCTGGAGGAGGAGCAGTATGCGCGGGGCCCACATCGCCTGCTGCGACCGCTGTACCAGCCTGACCGGGAGCAGCCGGGGCACTGCAGCGTCCGATCCTGATGACGTGCTGGCCGGCTCCACGGCCAGCGCAACGATGGTTGCGCGGCGCCGGCTGCTGAAGGCAGCTGTGTTCCGGCCGCAGGCTGAGGCTGGCCCCGCCGGGCACGGGGCAGACGCGGCGGGCCTGGCGCCCGACGAGACTGGAAGCCCGAGTGTCGGCTTCGCCAATGTCTTTCACCTCCCGCGAACCGTCTGGGGGACCATCCTGGACGTCAGCCCACACGTGCTCATCCTCGGCGAAGGCGGCCGAGAGCAGCGATTCGCGCTCACGCCAGAGGCCGTTGCGTGGTGCGGGGCTCTGTTAGAGCCTGCCGCACTGCTCCAGGGCGACCGGGCGATCGTCCGGCTGCACCCCTTCGGCCGGAACGTAGCCGACCGGATCTGGGCCAACATCGGCCGGGTGACCGGCGTCATCACCGAGCGGTCGGGCAATCAGTTGCTCGTCGACGAGGGCGCTACTCGCGAGACCCAGGTGATCACGCTCCAGCCTCGCTCGCTCGGCCGCATCCAGGTCAGGTTTCCCACGCTCGAGCCTGGCTACCTGGTGGACATCATCGGCATAAGGCGTCGCGACGAGCTCATCGGCATGATCCCGGCCACTTCGCAGCCGGCCTACCCGGCGCAGCGGTTGCCCGCGCCGCCACTGGTTAGCGGTCACGTGCCCGGCTCGATCACTGGCTCGGCGACCTGGCATGAGCCCCGCGAGGAGCCGCCAGGCATCCTCGGCGTCTCCTATCCGGCGCTCGACCCGGAGACGGGCTGCGCGGAGGATCTGGCTGGCGGCATCCGCCAGGGCTACTTGCGCATGCCCTTCCTGTCCATCGGCAGCGTGCTGCGGATCCGCAACGACTGCACTGGAAGTAGCTGCCTGATACCGGTGACTGGCTGCACACCGATCGGCCGGCTGTTCAACGACCGGTGCGTGACCTGCGGAACCTCACCTCGCGGCAGGGTCGCTGACCTGACGCTGGCAAGCTTCATCGCCCTTGGCGGCGAGCTCGAACGTGGCTGCTTCAACGTCACCGTCACGATTGGCGAATGACGATGCTGCATGCCATTCGCGAGGTTCAGATTCCGCTGCTCGCGGCCACGCTGCTCGGCGGCTGCGCCGCCAAAGTGCTGCAGATGATGCGGGCCGGCTCGGCGGGCAAGCACATCGGCCCCACCGCGTTGTTCCCGCTGCACCTGCGCCGGCCAGTGGCCATCGTGCTGTGCGTGGTCGAGGGCGGCCTGGGGCTCGGCTTGCTGGTGACGGCATTCGGGTTCGGCGAGCACGACCCGGCCGATGGCATCCGGCTCGGCTCATGCCTGCTGTTCGTCGTCGCCACCTGCGCGCTGATCGAGCTCCGGCAGAGCCGGCCAGACGTCGGCTGCGGCTGCTTCGGCGACTTCAGCACATCGCCGATCAGCGGCCGGACGCTCGCCAGGTCCGCGCTGCTGGCGGTCGCCGGCTTGGCCACCGTGAGGCTCGGGCCGATCACGTGGCCTGGGACAGCTGCTGGCACATTCGGCCTGCTTGCCATCCTGGGCGCCGAAGTGCTGCTTATCGGGGTGCTGTCGCCTGAAGTTGGCGAAGGCCTCATCCGGCTCGGTTACTCAGAGCCGTGCGAGCTGCGGAACGTGCCGGCCGCCCGCACGCTCGCGGTCCTGCGACGGAGCAAGTACTGGCGCCGGTACGCCGGGCTGATTACCTCGGAAGTCCCGGAGGACGTGTGGCGTGAGCTGTGCTGGCGCTTTGTCGTCTATCCGGCTCGCTATCAGGACCGGCAGACCGAGGTCGTCTTTGCCGTGTTCCTGCAGCACCGCCGGCCTGTTGTGCACGTCGCTCTTGTCGACTCAAGCACCGGCGCGCCGCTGGATCGGCCAGCCGGGAAGCAACGATCACGCTGGCCAGGGCTGGCCGCCTTGCTAGGCCCCGCGCAGAGCCTGTCACCTGCGCTCAACGCGGCCCAGGCCCGGTCGGCACCGGCTGATCTGCCCTTGTCTACCGATCTCTAGGTTGAGCCCTAGACAGGCCAAGATTTCGTCATAGCCCAGGGCAACCTCAGGCGGGCTGTGTACGCAGGAACCGGCCGAAGTGCGGGACCGTGAACGCGATCAGCCCGCGTTCGGAGCTATAGATCAGGCCCTTCTTGATCAGGTTGTCCCGCGCCGGGGACACGCTTGACGGCTTGCGCCCGAGTTCCTCAGCGACCTGCGCTGTCGGCACGGGATCGTCGCCGAGCATCGCCATCGCGCGCATGTACTCCCGCTCGGCTGGTGTGGCGCGCTCGTACCGGCTGCCGAAGAAGCCGATCGCCAGCTCGCTGGCCGCGACCGGACCGGCCACGCTGACGTCGTGCACAGTTACCGGGCTTGCGGCGGCAACGTCCCAGGTCACTTTTCCGTAGGCCTGCACGAAGTACGGATAGCCGTCGGCTGCCGCGTACAGCGCGTCGAGCGCGCCTGCCTCAAAGTCCGCGCCCTCCCGCCGGGCCGGGGCAAGCAGTGCGATATCCGCTGATTCCCGATCCAGCCGGTCGATCGCCACATACCTGAAGAGTCGTTCAGAGTAGCTTTTGCTCGCCGAGAGCACAGACGGCAGATGCGGCAGCCCGGCTCCGACGACGATCAGCGGCCCGTTGCTCTGGGACAGCTCATGACAGGCCGCGCACAGGGCCGAGATGTCGGGCGCCGGGATGTCCTGCATCTCGTCGACGAACAGCGCGATGCCAACACCCAGGTCGGCCGCGACTGAGGCTGCGTCGGCGAACAGCTCGGTCAGGTCCACCTCGAGGTCACCCGAATCGGCGCGGCCGCGCACGGCCGGGGCGTCGATGCCGAGCTGGGTGACGATCGAGCCCTTGGCCGCCTTGGCATCCCTGGCAGCGAATGCTTTAAGCACGCCAAGAAAGTGGTCGATCCGATCTGGTGCGCGGTGGCGCGGCGCTAGCTCGCGCACCGCCATGTGCAGCGCGCCAGCCACTGGCCGCCGGATTGACTGGTCCGGCCTGGCCTCGAGCTTGCCGGTACCCCACAGCCGCTGCATCGCCATCGACCGGAAGGAGTTGAGCAGCACGGTCTTGCCGACACCGCGCAGCCCGGTGAGCACCATGCTTCGTTCCGGCCGGCCGCGAGCCACCCGCTCCAGGACTACTTCGAACTGGCCGATCTCCCGGTCTCGGCCAGCCAGTTCGGGTGGCCGCTGACCAGCACCGGGCGCGTAAGGGTTCCGCACAGGGTCCATGCACAGGAGAGTATGAGCGGATCTAGCACATTCCTTAGATTGGCGTAGAAACCGCTACCGGCGTGTCGCGCCTGGCCGGTCAGGCCAGGACGAATAAGCCCGCCGGGGCGCAGCGAACGGGGCCATTAGTTCGCTGCGCTCACCCGGCGGGCGACGCTCCGCGTCTACGGGTGCGGCCACGACGCGGTGCTGCCTATATGCACGGGTTACCTACCGCTGCCGGTTCAATTCCAGAGCCAAAATCTCCGGGAACGCGCACTTGAGGCCGGCCGCCTTCAGCGCCCGATGGCATATCGCCCGGTTCGTGACGGGTGTGCCGGGCACCACCTAACTTGGCGCCCCGCTCGACGGGTGCTGATTCAGCCGGGCCAGGTAGGCGTTGTAGGCAGCCAGGTGCTCGTCGTCGTCAATACCGCCGCGGGCGTCAGTGACGGCCGGGCCGGCCATCGCCGAAGGCTCTGCGGTGACTACGCCCGCACCGGGCGCGACCGACTGATGCGTGGCGACCAGCGTGGCCAGGTTAGCCTGCCTGGCCCGCTCGAAGAAGCCATGCCCGCTAACCGCCGCGCGGTCGTCCCTGCTCCACATCAGGAACACGAGCATCATCAGCACGAACATGATCCCGTCTCCGCCGATCCACATCACCGCGCCGCCCAGGTGCAGGTCCGAGACCGGCGACGGGGCCCAGGCGGGCCGCGCACCGGCCGGTACTCCGGGCGAGTTCGCGCTGCCATAGCCCAGAGCAAGGCCGGTGAACGTGTCAACCGGCATGAGCAACACCAGTGCGACGAACCGGACTGGATAGGACAGCCGCCACTTGATCGGCTCGCGGCCGAGCAGGGGCAGGAAGAACAAGTAGCCGATGATCACGAACAGCACGTGCTCGGCGTTATGGGCCGTCTGGTTGCGGTCGAAGTAGCTGGCCAGGCTGGTCAGGTGGGCAGCAAGCACGGCGAGCGCGTAAGCAACCGCGCCGAACACCGGCCAGGTCAGGAAGCTCGCGACCGGTGACCGGAGCGCCCGCTTGACCCAGGTGTGCAGCGGGTTTCTGCTGGCATGCAGCAGCAGGGTCAGCGGCTGGCCGGCGATGAAGAGCGGCGGCGCGAGCATCAGCAGCATCAGGTGCTGCACCATGTGGTCGTAGAAGAGCAGATCGTCGTAACTGCCGATGCCGCTCTGGGTCGCGACCACCACGACCAGCATGCCGCCCGCGAACGCCGCGGTCCGCCAGGCGGGCCATGGCCGGGCCGGGTGGCGTCGCCCCACCCTGATGACGCCCCACAGATACAAGCCGACCGAAACGACGACACCGGCGGTCACGATCGGTGCGAACTGCCACTGCGTCAGCGCCGCCGACAGGCTGAACGGCGGAAGCATGCTGTCTCCTTTCACCGGTGAGCCTACTGGCGAACTGACCCGGTGCTGCCACGGCGGCACCGCTATCGTTGTCGGCGGAGGGTTCGCCTAGTGGCCGAGGGCGACGGTCTTGAAAATCGTTGTGGCGTGCAAGCGTCACCGTGGGTTCGAATCCCACACCCTCCGCTCTGGAGAGCGCATGGATGTCCCGCGCTCGGCCAGCCGAGCCGGGCGACCTATGCCAGTGGCTGCCCGCCCTCCGACCGGAAACGCCGCGGGAGGCCATAATGCGCGCGGTCGTCATCGACCAGCCGGGCGGACCTGAGGTACTCAGGCTCCGCGAGGTGCCCGACCTGACACCCGCACCGGACGAGGTCGTGCTGGCGACCACGGCTGCCGGGGTTAACCGGGCCGATCTGATGCAGCGCCAGGGCTTCTACCCTCCGCCGCCTGGCGCGCCGCCGTATCCAGGACTTGAGTGCTCAGGCCGGGTTACCGCGGTCGGCTCGGCCGTGACTGGCTGGCAGCCAGGCGACCAGGTCTGCGCGTTGCTAGCGGGCGGGGGCTACGCCGAGCAGGTCGCAGCGCCAGCTGGCCAGTTGCTGCCGCTGCCGACCGGCGTCGGCCTGCTGGACGCGGCCGCGCTACCCGAAGCCGCCTGCACCGTTTACTCCAACGTCGTGATGTATGCCGGACTGGCCCCAGGCGAGACGCTGCTCGTGCACGGCGGCGCCAGCGGTATCGGCACTATGGCAATCCAGCTCGGCCACGCTCTCGGCGCTCGTGTGGTGTGCACGGCAGGTTCAGCGGAGAAGCTCACCAGGTGCCGTGAGCTCGGCGCGGACCTTGCCATCAACTACCGCGATGAAGACTTCGTGCCCGCCGTTGAGGCATTCACCGATGGCCGCGGTGCCGACGTCATCCTGGACATCATCGGCGCCGCCTACCTGCCGCGGAATGTCGCTGCGCTTGCGACCGGCGGACGGCTTGTCGTGATTGGCCTTCAGGGCGGCGGCACGGGCGAACTGGACCTGGCCCAGCTGCTGCGCAAGCGGGCTACCGTGCACGCTGCAACGCTGCGCTCCCGGCCGCTGGCGGAGAAGGCGGCGATAGTGTCGCGCGTGCACGCCGAGGTATGGCCGCTGGTCAGTTCCGGACGGATCAAGCCCGTAATCGAGACGACGCTGCCGCTGGCGGACGCGGTGCAGGCGCACCGGCTGATGGAGGCGAGCGGGCACACCGGCAAGATCCTGCTGTCGACCGGCCTGTCGGACTGAGCAGCGTGCGGCCGACGGCGGAATCCGGCCTGCGGGCAAGGTGAGCCGGCCCCAGATGTGCGCATCGGGCCGATCGCCGGCAGACTAGGCAGCATGAGCGAGCAGAGCAACGGAGAAGTCCACGACAGTCCGCGGATTGTCGTCGTCGGGCCGGACGGAGTGGCGACGGAAGCCGAGGCGGGCCAGGAATCGCGCGAGCGGCCGGTCACCGAGATGATCGAGCAGCCGGCCAAGGTTATGCGGGTCGGCAACATGATCCGTCAGCTGCTCGAGGAAGTCCGGGCAGCCCCGCTGGACGAGAAGAGCCGGGCCAGGCTGAAGGAGATCCACGCGAGCTCCATCAAGGAACTTGAAGATGGCCTGGCCCCGGAGCTGATTGAGGAACTGGAAAGACTGTCGCTGCCATTCGGGGACGAGGTCCCCAGCGAGCCTGAGCTGCGGATCGCGCAGGCCCAGCTAGTCGGATGGCTCGAGGGGCTCTTCCATGGCATCCAGACCACACTCTTTGCCCAGCAAATGGCCGCCAGGGCGCAGCTAGAGCAGATGCGCCGGGCACTACCGCCCGGGATGCTGCCCGCCCAGGCGGAGGGCGACGAGGCGGCGCAGCGGCCCGGCCGGGCATCCGGGCCCTACCTGTAACTAGAGCAGACCGGCGCGGCTGGTTACACCTGACCCGACCGGATCCTGGCCAGCCAGTCGGCCGCCTCAATGAACTCGGCGTCCGATTTGTCCTCTTGGCTAGTGCTGCCGGCCAGGCTAGTCACCGCCGCGTCAGCGGGCGCGCCGCCGGGCGCCGCTTGCGGGTAACTACCAAGGAAGCGCACTGCATTGCAGACCCGGCGCAGCCCCATCAACGCTTCACCGAGCCGTGCTTGCGCGACGTGCCCCTCGCAGTCGATGAAGAAGCAGTACCTGCCGATGCCGTCGCCGGTGGGCCGGGACTCGATCCGGGTCAGGTTGACGCCGCGGAAGGCGAACTGGCCGAGGATGTCCATCAGCGCGCCCGGATGATCATCCATCAGGAATGCGACCACAGATGTTTTGTCGGCGCCACTAGCATCGGGCACTTCGCCAGGCAGGCGGACGGCGACAAACCGGGTGACGGCGTCGTCCCGGTCGTGCACGCCAGTGGCCAGCGGCACCAGGCCGTACAGCTCGGCGGCGAATACTCCCGCGAGCGCCGCGTCCAGCGCGCCTTCGGCCACCTGCCTGGCAGCGTCGGAGTTCGAGGCCGCTGGCAGCCAGTCGGCCTGCGGCAGGTTTGCCGCCAGCCAGTTGCGGCACTGCGGCTGGGCCACCGGATGTCCGCCAACCCGCCGGATGTCGGCAAGGCTGGCGCCAGGCCTGGCAAGAAGCGCGAACTCGACCGGAACCAGGACCTCGGCGCATATCAGCAGCTCGGTGCCGACGGCCAGCTCGTCGAGCGTGGCGGTGACGGCGCCCTCGACCGAGCTCTCGATTGGCACTACGCCGAGCTGAGCCCGGCCGCCTCGGACCGCATCAAGGGTGGCCTGAATAGATCCGCAGGGCAGCGCGTCCGGCTCCGTGCTGCCGCTCAGCACGCGGACCGCAGCCTCGGTGAACGTGCCGCGCGGACCGAGATAGGAATACCGGTAAGTCATCAGGCTCGCCCGCTCGCGGGTCCGCCGGACGGCAGCGACCGGCCGAGATGCAATCGCGCGAAGGCCGGCTCCCTGACTAGCAGCGCACGGCACACGTCGGCCAGCTGATGCAGCCGGTGCAACTGGCTGCGCCAGTCGGTCCCGGTCGCCCGGTGCGACAACGGGACCTCGACTTCGGTTACTCGCATGCCCTTACGGAGCAGGTCGATCGTCATGCCTGTCTCTGCCCCCCAGCCCGCCGCCAGCGGTAGCGCCGCGGTAAACGCTGCCCTGGTCAGGCACCGCTGTCCGTTGAGCGGCTGAGCAGGCCGCCAGCCGGTCGCGCGCGCGATCCCTGCACCTGCCGCAGCGGTGACTATGCCGAATCCTCCAAGGCGGACCCTCGTGGTGAACACGGCGATGGTCATGTCAGCCGTGCCTGCCCGGACTGGATCAGCCAGCGGGCCGGCCTCAGTCGCACTGTCAGCCAGGTCGGCGTCAAGGAACAGCAGGTGGCGCGGTGCGGCAGGGCCAGCTCCGGCTGTACCTGCCTCGGGCAGCCGGTCAGCCTCAATCAGCCGCACCGCTTCCGCACCGGTCTCCATAGCCGCTGCCTTACCGCGGTTGCGCGGATGCCGGACGACCCTGGCGCCTGCTGAGGCTGCCAGCGCGGCCGTGTCGTCGGTTGATCCGTCGTCGACGACCACGATGATGTCCGCACCAATGAGCTTGCCGGCTGCGCGGACCGTCGCGGCAATCCGGTCAGCCTCGTTCTTGGCGGGAATGATCACGGCTAGGTCGCCCGGCGGCATGGCTGCGATCTTAGTGCCGGCGCAGGAAGCCGGTGCCGCAGGAAGCGACTGACTACTGGCCGGTGACTCCTGCCGGGTCATCGAGCACGGTGAATACCGTCTCCAGCCCGGTTACCTGGAGCACTTTCCTGGTGGCGGACCCTGGCCCGGCCAGTTGCAGTTCCCCGCCGCGTTCGCGGGCCTGCCGGTGCGCTGCAAGCAGCACGTTAATCCCAGTCGAGTCGCAGAACTCAACACCAGACATGTCGACGATCAGCCGCGCCGGGCTCCGGCTCAGGGCGGTCATGAGCTCCGACTGCAACCTGGGCGCGGTATACAAGTCGATCTCGCCCGCAACGGAGACAACGGCGTGATCGCCTTGCGACCTGGTCGTGACCTTTAGCTCCACCTGCCGCACACTACCGGTCCGCGGCCAAGCCGGCTAGATGGGCATATCCAGTCGGCCAGTTAAGACCGATTTGCTGCGAAGATTCCAAATGATATGACCGAAATACGGCGATCTCCGGGCCGAGCCGGCGCAGGCCAGGGCGCCCTGCCCGGCTCCCCGGACAGCCGGCTGGCCATCCCAGCGGACGGGGACGTACCGTGGAAGCATGCTTCGTGCCGTCCTAGTGCTGATCGCCGCCATAGTGATTGTGTTCGTAGCAGCTACCGTCGTCAGGACGCTGTTCTGGCTGGCACTGATCGCGGTAATCATCGCCTTTGTCAGCACGTCACTTGGTTTCGTCCGGTTCGGCCGGCGCTCGGCGCGCCGGTCACGCAGCCGTCGTTATTAAGCTCGCTGACACCAGCCTGGAGCGATTGCGCTCGCCGCGGCCGACCAGCACTACCGGCGGCGTCGTTTCCGGTCGTTGCGCGACTTGAGCTGCCGGGTCGCGGCTGACGGGACACGTCATACAGCGCGGTCCACCGCGCAGGCTGCCTAGCTCGCTGCTCGGGACCCGGATCACCGCGACGCCGGCTGCCTCAAGCCGGTCGTTGGTCTCGGAATTCCGCTCATGGCTCACGACTAGCCGGCGGCTAACGGCGAGCACGTTGCTACCCTCATCGCCCTGGCCGGACTGACCCCAGACCGGGTCCACCCCGGAGGGTATGACGCGGAGGCGGCCGATGCCCATTGCCTGTGCCGCTGCCTGCAAGAATGGCTGCGCCTTGGACACTCGCAGGCTGTCGCCCTGGGCTGAGATCGTGTGCGCGGTCAGCGCATACGCGACACCCGGATGCATGAGCACCGAGTCGGTGTCGACAACGGCGCAGAGCGTATCCAGGTGCACTGCACAGTTGTGCTGACGGATCGGGACCGCAAGCACGGCATGGGCCAGCCTCGCGTCAAACAGCTGCCGTGCGAGCCGCTCCGCGCCGGCCGGCGTTGTCTGATGGCTCACTCCGATGGCTACGACGCCGGGCGCCAGCAGCAGCACGTCACCGCCGTCCAGCGGCTCAAGGTCACCCTGATATATCCACTTGGTGCCCGCGAACCGCGGGTGATGCCGGTACACCACGCTAGCCAGGTCGGTCTCGCGGCGCCGGTGCTGTGCAGAAAGGCTAGCTACTGCGATCTGGCTACCGATCCAGAAGCTAGAGTCCTTTGTGAAGACCAGGTTCGGCAGCGGATCGAGGACGAAGTCGTGCCGGTCGAGTAGCTCATAGACCACGCCGCGGCCGATCTTGAGTTCATCCGGCTTCAGGCCTGCGATCAGCACCTGAGCAAGCTGTTCCGGACCCAG
>DATMMA010000238.1:0-2609 GCA_035570295.1 Streptosporangiaceae bacterium | reverse complement strand
CCGGGCGGATCGTCCGCCGTATCGCGCGCCGCGCCGGGATCGCCAAGATCGTTACGCCGCACACGCTGCGGCATGCGTTCATCACCGCCGCGCTAGACGCGGGGTGCCGTTGCGCGACGTGCAGGAGGCTGCCTCTCACGCTGATCCGCGGACAACAATGCGGTATGACCGGGCCCGCGGCAGCCTGGACCGGCACGCCACTTATATAGTCGCCGCCTACGTCGCGGGCGCTGCCCGGTAACAGACATACCGCCTGGAAAGCTCCGCCCAGCGGTGGCAGCCGCTGGGCGGAGCTGCCCGCGGTCGCCGATGCCAATTACCACGCGGCGGTGGCGCACCGCGACCTCAGCACGAACGCGACCCGCCGATAGGGGCGGGTGTGGGATGGAAGTTCAGGGTGATCTGGGTCCTGCCACACGCCCGACACGCTCAGCGAGGCGGCCTATGGCCGGATGTCGCAGCTGCAGCTTTGCGGCTCGCTTTCACAGACCGTGCGACAGGGGTCCGCGCATGACGACGTGACAGCTAGCGATGATTATGTCGCTCAGCACTCCCAGTTGACACCGGTGTGCCGATTTGCTGGGGTCAGCGGGCGCGCGACAGCTTCAGGCGGCCCAGATGGCGTCAACGCTTGCTGGCCGAGCGGGAGCAGCCAGCACGCTGCGATTCGCTGGTCGATGACCTCATACAAGCCCACGGTGGACCAGCGATGGGGGCGTTGCGATTGTGGCGAAGCAGCCGGTAGGCGGCGACCCGGTGTCCGTCGCCAACGAGAACGGCCATCTGGCCGCGGTAGCCGCTGGTCCGGTACCACCTGAGGTGCATGGCCCCGTGCACGGTCCGGTTGGCGACCTCCGCAGCCCACTCCTCGCCGGTCAGGTACAGCGAGGTGAAGGGGAGCGTACGGAAGTCCGGGCCGGATGGGGGCCGCGCAGGTCCGCTGGCAACCGGCGCGGATCATCGGCCACGTGGCGCCGTAGCCGGGACAGTCCCAGCCGAGCAGCTCCGGCCGACGTCGTCTCCCGGGCTTTCATATTGCGTGGAGCACCTGTGTATCAAGCATCACGCTGTGTCCTCTTAGTTGTATCGGCGGATGGGATGCGTGGCCGATCCCGGGGCTGTCCGCTTCTATGCGGCGAAGGCAGGCACGTCCCTGCGGTGCAGCTGCTGTGCGATCGATTGAGAACAACAGGCACCCGACCGAAGGGGAGGAATCGCCTGTGAGTGATGAGATGACTGTTCGGGGTGTAGCAGAGGCGATGCAACCTCGATCAAATTCGCCATTCCAACCGTGGCTACGTCTGCTCCTCGGCGTTCTTGGCGGTGCGTCGCTAGCAGGAGGCGTTGCCGCAGTGTTCGTGACTGCGAACGGAACCGGTACAGGCGTGTTGATCACCTTTGGTGGCATATTGCTCGTGCTGGCCCTGCTTGGTGACAGGATCGAGAGCTTGGAGTTCGGCGGCGGCAAGGTAAAACTGCGCGCGGCGGCCGCAGAGAGGTTCGCGCTTGCAGAGGTTTCAGAGGATCGAGGTGACGACGAGACGGCAGCCCAGCTGCGTGCAGAGGCTCGGGTACTACTGGCGATTGCCGGCGAGTATCGGACTGTGCGCGGATCGATGCCTGAGGGTCGCGCCCGCACCCTCGCCATGGAGCGCCTTATGGAGCGTGCCCGCAGGCTGGCGGCCGAAGAAGCGATCTCGGCAAACGTGGTCATTGGCTGGCTTCGTGACGGCAGCGATGAAGAGCGGATTACTGCCCTCGCGATGATGCAGGCTCAGCCCACGCTACGGGAATGGGACGCCGTATTGGCCGCGATCAAGGATCCACGGAGCGCCTTCGAGCAGTATCATGCAATGCGTCTAGCCAAGCAGATGCTTGCTGACCTCAATGGCGAGCAGCAGCGGTGTCTAGCCGAGGTACTCAAAGACGAGCAAAGCCAGCTTTTCCCGTTCGATCGCGGCCGCAGGCGGCTTAGCGAGGAGATTCTGGATAGCTTGTCAGTTGGCGCGCGTAACCGCTCATAAGCTGCGATGCCCGTTAGTCCGGGCCGGGATCGGTTCATCCAGGGACAGCCGAAGAGCGCTCCTCGCAAGGCGCGGTCCGCACGTTGGTTGCGTGCTTGCCAGCGGTGGAGTGGCCGATCTTCTGATAGGACCGGCCGGGCTCGCTCACCACGCAGCGATGAGCCCACTCAGAACGGGGTGATCTGGACGTCATGGCCCAGACCGCGACCGGCGCCGATCTGGGCGCAGATTCGGCGTTCGGCGCTCTCTATACGAACGACAATAAGGCTGAATTGATGATCGTGGTCACCGCAGTGATATGCAGACTGGCACACAAGTATGCGCAGATGCAACATCCGCTATTCGCCAGATGAGCATGCCCAAAACCAGTGAAAGCCCGAACATGGCGACCGCCACTCCCTCGGCCCGCCGGGGGCCCAGACGCCGCAGAAGCAGCCCGCCGGGTTGCTCGAGCTGGACGCGCAGCCATCCGCCGCCAGCATCCGTCCGCCCTGAGAGCGCGGCGCGGAAGGTCTCTGCCTCGGTCTGGCGAGATCACATCCCGGACACCTACGCGGCATAGGGCCCGAATCAGGAACTGGAAGG
>DATMMA010000237.1:0-3247 GCA_035570295.1 Streptosporangiaceae bacterium | reverse complement strand
GCCCGCCGGGAACCCGTGTTGCGCCAGGTCGGAGCAGATGACGCTATCGCAGGCAATGATGATGTCGTGGCCGACCTGGCTCGTCACCCACGTTACGGCGGTAGCCCGGACGGCAGCTTCAGCGGTGATCTGATGGCGGCTCGCCGTCGGGCCTTGGGCTGCGCCGGATTGGGCCGCGCCGGCTTTGACCGCAGGCCAGTGCCGGAATCCGAGTGTGATCACCACGACGGCTGCAACCAGCACAACCGCGATCAGGAACCCAGCTAGCCGCCACCGTCTGGCCGAGCGTGCTCCGCCGGCAGTTCGCTGCTTCTGCGAGACAGCGGGCGGCGGGGGAGTTCCGGATGGCGAGGCAGCGGGCGGCGGCACAATCCCGGAGGGCGACGCCGGCCGCGACGGCGCGCTGCCTGACGGCGATGTGGTCCGCGCCATTGTGTTCTGCGGCGCGGCTGCCTCCGGCTGAGGTGCCGCATCCGTGGTGGCCGGCTCGGTCGCCGTGTTCGAGGTTCCCGCAGTAGTGGGGGACGCGGTGGTTGCGGGAGGCGCGGTGGTTGGGGGAGGCGCGGTGGTTGGGGAAGGCGCCGTGGTTGGGGGAGGCGCGGGAGCCGGCGCAGGAGCGGGTACCAGCGGAGCGGCAACCGGCGCGAAGGCTGGTGCAGCCGTGGCGTTCAGCAACTTGGCTGCCGACGACGCTAGCGATGTTGGTGAAGGTCGGGCCGTAGCCATCGACTCCCGGCTCAGCGGTTCTGGCAGTCGCGGTCGCCGCAGATGCTCTGGCGGTGGCTGAATCGCGCTGGTGCCAGGTGCGCGCTTGGGCAGTTCTCCGGCCGGACCCGCTGCTGTTACCGGGTCAACGTCCGTCGCTGACGTATCTGACGAGCGAGCGTCGGGGATAGGCAGGTAGCCGCGACGGACCTGGCCGGGCGTGCGCCCGTTGACTCCGGGGACACGTCGCGGCAGATCGCCGGGCCGCTCTTGGTGCGGCTCGCGATGATCCACTGCCATGTGGCACCCCCAGGGCGCGCCATCTATGCGCCCAGTCCCAGGACAACAGCAACACAGCTTGCTTAACCGTTCAACCGGAATGGCCGACAACCTGCGATCTTTCGCGGCCGGGCGTGCAGGCAGCCGGCCACAGTGGCGTGATCCGCGCCGGCTCTGATGGCAAGTCCGGTTTCGTCAGACGGTTCTCATAGCCTCGATGCATGACCGTCCATAAGCTCTCCCGCAAGGACGCGCGCCGAATTGCAGTCCGCGCGCAGTTGCTGGACGGCCAGCGGCCTGCCGAGTTGCTTGACTTGGTGCGGCACCTGACTTTGCTGCAGATCAACCCGACCGATGCGGTTGCGCCGAGCGCCGATCTGGTGTCCTGGAGTCGTCTGGGGTCACGGTACTCGCGGCTGGAGCTAGCAGATGCTCTGGAGGGCCGCGCGCTGCTCGAATTGCTCGGCATGATCAGACCGAGCGAGGACTTGGCTCTGTACCGCGCAGAGATGGCCGAATGGCCCAGCCGCGGAGAATTGCGCGACTGGCAGCGCTACGTGGTCGACTGGGTTCGGGCTAACGACGCGTGTCGTCTGGACATCCTCGGCCGGCTTGACTCGTCAGGACCGCTGCCATCGCGTGAGCTTCCTGACACCTGCAAGGTGCCCTGGGAGTCGACCGGGTGGACCAATAACCGGAATGTCCAGCGGCTGCTGGAAATCATGGTCCAGCGCGGCGAAGTCGCGGTCGCTGGCCGCAACCGGGGTGACCGGCTCTGGGACCTGGCGGACCGGGTTTACCCCGATGACCCAGTGGTTCCCGCTGAAGAGGCGCTCCGCGTTCGCAACGAGCTGCGGCTGCGCGCGCTGGGGATTGCCCGCGGGCGGCGCGGACCGGACTGCCAGATCGAGCCGGCCGATGTCGGCGAGGCGGGCGAGCCAGCTGTCGTCGAGGGTGTCGCAGGCACCTGGCGAGTCGACGCCTCCCTCCTGGGCCAGCCCTTTACCGGTCGAGCGGCGTTGTTGTCACCCCTCGACCGGCTGGTGTACGACCGGAAGCGCATGGCTGAGCTCTTTGAGTCTGACTACCAGCTAGAGATGTACAAGCCAGCTGCCAAGCGCCGCTGGGGGTACTTCGCGCTACCGATTCTCTATGGCGATCGGCTGGCCGGGAAGCTCGACGCTACCGCCGACCGCAAAGCCGGAGTACTGCGAGTCAACGCGATCCATCAGGACGAGCCATTCGACAAGGCCATGGATGCCGCCGTGGGCGATGAGATCAAGGACCTGGCTCGCTGGCTGGAGCTGGAGCTGGAGCTGCCGGTCGACTGACGCCAGCGAGTCGGGCCCGGAGGTTAGCCTCTTAGCTGGCTACTAGCCTGCGAACGTACTCGTCGAAGCGACGAAGGCTCGTCTCGAATCCTCTCCGGGCCGCCGGGCTCTCGAATGCGGGGGGAACGTTCGTTTGGTGCGTGACGACTTCGGTGCGGCCATCGCCAAGGTCGGTAAACGTGATCGTCGTGACCATGCCGCCTTCGACGTCGGGCTCGGTCCAGGCCAGCTTCGCCGGACGGTCAACTGTCAGGAACACCGCGCGCATCGTGTACTGGCTGCCGTCGGCGACGTTCACCATGACGGTCTCGAATGCGCCGCCGGGCCGCAGGTCAACCGTGATGCCCTCGGCTGACGTCGTAGTGCCGTCGGGTCCCCAGAACTGGCTGAGGTGCTCAGGCTGGGTCATGCAGTCGAAGAGCAGTTCCCTGCTGGCATTGTGCGCGCGGCGATAGGTGAACTCGCCGGGTTGTGTCATGACACCCTCACTAGTCAGTCGTCCGGGCTGTCAGCTTGCAGTGCTGCCAGGTGGGTATCGAGCCTGTCGTAGCGCTCCTGCCAGAGTTTGCGATGCCGGCCGATCCAGTCAGCAACGACCTCGAACTGTGCGGGCTCAATCCGGCACGGCCGGGCCTGCGCAGACCGGGATCGCGAGATGAGCCCGGCATGCTCCAGTACCTTAATGTGCTTAGAGATCGCTTGCTGAGTGAGCGCGAAGGGCTCGGCTAGCTGGTTCACCGTTGCTTCTCCGGCTGACAGTCGGGTGAGCATCGCCCGGCGGGTCGGATCCGCAAGGGCGGCGAACGTCGCACTCAGTTCGTCGACTGCGGTGCTCATTGCTTCACGGTGCCCAGTTCCGAGACAAGGGACCAGGTCCGGTCCGCCCCCGGACCGCTGAACCGCTCGCGGCTGATCTTCCGGCCTGCTAGCAG
>DATMMA010000236.1:0-12092 GCA_035570295.1 Streptosporangiaceae bacterium | reverse complement strand
CCGCCGGAGGTTGTCGCGTTGTATCACCACTTCACCCGGCTGGTCAGCGCGTGCGGCCCGTTCACGTATTCAGTATCGAAGAGCGCAATCACCTTCAAGGGCGCACGCCGAGGTTTCGCCGGTGCCAGGCTCAGACACCGCGCGCTCGGCGGATACCTGGACCTGCAGCGGCGCGTGGATGACCCTCGCATCACCCGCTCCAGCCCGTACACCAGCCGCCTGTACGTGCACCAGTTCCATATCGAAACTGCCAGCCAGCTCGATGACGAGTTCGCCGGCTGGATTCGCGAGGCCTACCAGGTAGGCGGCGGAGCGCATCTGTCCGGCACCGGCACACCAGCCATCCGGCCGTAATCATGCGCGAGCACAGTTATCGCTACGCTCTGCGGTTGTTGGACTAGAAGCCTCCATACTTCCGGCCAGCCAGCCGTAGCTTCATTGACTGGAACAACGAGGAGCCGCTGTGACTGGCAGCGCCTGCATCAGTCGACCGGGCAGCGCGCCCAGCATTGATGGCACCTCTCACGCGGTGGCCATCTTGGTCACCCGGGCGCTCTCGCCTCCGGTATCCGCCGGCAGCGGAAGCTGACTGATGCCATCCGGGCACGCGTTGCCGTTCTACGCCCTAGCGAGCTGGCTGCTGACCGAATTGCTCGGTGCCCTAATGGTCAGGAGCTGGATCGCTAGCGGCGGTGTGCGCGCAGCGCGCGAGCGGCCTGCGCGACCGGATGCCATGTCTTTGCCGGTACTTGCCGGACACGCCGGACTGAACCTGGCAGGGCTGGTCTGCTGGATCTGCTTTGTCTTGTCCGGGGCAACGCCGCTGGCATGGCTCGCGCTGGCGTTTATGGCTCCGGCGATCGGCCTCGGCATCTCGACAGTCACGATATGGACTCCGTATCCGGGTGGCCGCCGCGACACGAACGGATCCGCAGTACCGGGCCCAGCAGAATCCAGCCCGGCAGAACCCAGGGAGGCGGAATCCGGCTCAGCCGAACCTGGCTCAGGCGGCTCCCGGTCAGCGCGTCGCCCTGCGCGGCCAGGAGTTACGCCAGAGCAAGAGCTCAGGCGGAGGCTGTCTGACGATGAGCTCGCCGCTCAGCTCGTGGACGAGCTGCTGAGCCGTAATTTTGCCCAGTCCCCGGCCAGGACCGTGAACTGGAGCCTGCGCCCGCTTCTCCCGCTCGGCCACGGCGTGCTGGCCATCGCGACGTTTCTGCTTGCCGTGCTCGCCGCCATTGCCACCGTCTGATCCTTGGGCGCTACGCGAACCCGAAACTGTCAGTAGCCCTCGATACTGTGAGCGAAAGCTAGTCAGGACCGGGACCGGCGGTGGCAGAGGGGCGGTTACACCGGTGGGCGAGTTCGAGGTGACAGACTCTGGCGAACTGGATCTGGGGGTCCCGGAATCCGCGACCTTGGAGCCGGCGGCCGGTTTCTTGCATCATCTGCGGGGCCGGCCCAGTGGCGCGCGATTCGCGGCCGGCGGGGAGCTGGACACGCTGGCACCCGGTCCCTCGCTGTGCGAGGCAGTCGCCGCCGCTGCCGCTCACGGCCACGATCAGCTTGGCGAATCAGAGCTGATCGGTGTGCTGTGCGCGTGGCGGCGGATATCGTCCTGGGCGGCGGCCGGGGAGGCCGCTACGGTTCTGGCGCTGGACCGCGGGCGCGCCGCCAAGTCACAGGACACCGGCAAGAATGATCTGGCCGAGCACGTCGGCGATGAACTGGCCGCGGCGCTAACGCTGACCGGCCGTTCTGCTGACCGGCTGCTGTCACTCTGGCGCGGGCTGGGCCGGCTTGACGACGTGCATGCCGCGCTCGAGCGAGGCGAGATTGACTGGGCGAAGGCGTGCGTCTTCGTAGACGAGCTCGGCGTGCTTGCCAGTGATCAGGCAGCGCGGGCGATCGCGGGCCGGCTGCTGGGCCGGGACGGAGCCGGCGGGTGGACGACCGGTCAGTTGCGCGCGCGGCTACGGCAGGCGGTGCTCGCCGCCGATCCCGATGCAGCGGTCCGCCGCCGGAAAGCTCGCGCGGAGGCTGATGTTGAGTCATGGGATGAGCTGGCCGACCGCCCAGGCGAATCACTGCTGCCCGGGTTAACAAGTGGCCACCGCGAGCCAGGTTGCAGCGCCCGCCGTCACCCGGTCCTCCGGCAGATCCACGTGGCGTGCGATCTGGGCCACCGACGCACCCGTGATCCGCAGCTGCAAACCCGGCTCCGCAAAGCGGCTGTCTGCTCATCGGCTGGCGGTACACCTGCTGCGCTGAGATCGTTATCGGCTCGCCTGTCCGCCTATCAGGCATTCATTACCATCACCAACAACGACGCTTCGGCGCAAGCGGTCGAGGTGACGATGAATGCCGAGGACTAGGGAGACAACGTGAAATTCATCGCTGCAGCGGCCAGCGCGCTCGTGCTGGCCATCATCGGCCTGACAGCAGCAAACGCCGTGGCTGCCACCCGCCCCCCGGCTACAGAGCACTTCGAGGTGATGTCAACCAATCCCGTATCGGCAGTAGCGACGCTGATCGCACGCGGGCCGCTCAGCATCGGCGGCACCGTCAACCTGCAAACCGGCCGTGCTGTACTGCACGGCGGCAAGCTCACCCTCTCCCATCACCAGCTTCACAGCAGCAGCACATTCAACAACCGGACCTGCCTGGCAACGGTCACGTCATCGGGCACCTACCGGATCAAAGGCGGCACTGGCCGCTACCGTCACGTCAGCGGCCACGGCGATTACCGGCTGACCGCCTACGCGATCGTGGCCAAGGTGCACGGCAAATGCGCGACGAAGGTCGTCCCGTACGCGCAGGAAACCCTGCTCACCGCATCCGGGCCGATCCAGACCTGACCAAAGGGGGCGGGCCGGCCGCCGTGGCACGCGCGCCTGCGTCCTCGCTTGCGCGTGGTGGAGCTGAAGATCGCGGTCAGTTTGTGCGCGGGACGCGGCGATTCTTACGCTGAGCGAGCTCCGCGTCGTCCACGAACGTGAGCATGGGCTTGCCCGGTTCGCAGAGCATCGCGACGGTGAAACGCACCGGGATGTCGTCGCGGTTGTTTCCGTCCTGATAGTGGATGACATCGCCGCCCGGCTCCCAGAACGCCTCGCCAGCCCCGAGGACACGCGGCGGCTCACCCTCGAGCTCGAACACCATCTCACCCTCCAGCACATAGCCGAAGCACGGTCCGGAGTGACGATGCGGAGGGGTACCAGGGTCGCCCGGTGGGAACTCCACGACGATGGTCATCGCGTGCGCGCCGACCGGGACGAACGGAGGCTGGACCTCCTGCAAGACCGTAATCGCTGACTGCCACGCGGTCGACCGTGGCTTCTGCCCGGCGGTCATCGACTCTGCGTCCGGCATGGAACTCACCCCCATGAAAGCTCACCGGCGCGGTTACGAGGCTCGCAATCGACGTTACGCCCCACCGCCGGGCATGGCGCCCGCACCCCCAACAGCTACACAGCCGCATCCGCGATCACCCCTGGACATGCCGGGGCTCGGCCCCGCGTCGAGAGGGCGAGCGCCCAGGTGCGGTGGTGGCCAGGACAGTCCGCGATCCCGGATCCTTAAGCCAGCCGCGGGATGACTTCCGCGGCGAGCCTCTCCGCCTGAATTGCCTGGTCGAACATCGTCGTGAACAAGATCAGCTCGGCGCCGGCCTCGGCCGCCCTGGCAACCTCGGCGGCGCATTCGGCCGGCGTACCGGCGACGCATGCTGCCTCGATGTCGGGAACCCGCCGGCCGTAAAGCCGTTCCATCGCGTCGTTGATCCGCGAGCGCGCCCGGCTGGCGTCATCGTCCACCGCGATGTAAAGCCGCTTTGCGATGGGAAAGTCCGCGGGATCCCGGCCGTATTCGGCGAGCGCTGCCCGCACTACCTCAACCTGTCCGGCGAACCGGTCCGTCGGCGTCGAACCCGCCCCGAAGAAGCCGTCGCCGAGCCGCACTGCCCGCCGCAGCGCCGGCTCGCCGCTCGCCCCGAACCAGAGCGGCGGGTACTGCTTCTGAAACGGTTTGGGCTCCATGGCAGCATCGGTGAGCTGCCAGAACTCGCCGTCGAAGTTGACTCTCGGCTGCGTCCATAGCGCCTTCATCACCGCCAGGCCCTCGGTGAACCGCGCGACGTAGCGATCGTCGGTGATACCGAACGCACCAAAGGGCCGGTGCTTCCCGCCCGTCCCGACGCCCACTTCGACCCGGCCCCCGCTGAGCTGGTCCAGCGTCGCGATGCTCTTGGCCAGGTGCGCAGGGCTATGCAACGTCGACACGAAGACGACGCAGCCCAGGCGGAGCCGCTGCGTGCATGCCGCCGCGTACGTCATCGTCTCTATCGGGCCGAGCTGGGGCGAGACGCTCAGCGTCGACTCCTGCGTCCAGCCACTGTCAAAGCCGAGTTCCTCGACACTCGCACAGTAGGCACGGAACGCGATCGGGTCGAACTCGCCGTCGCCATAGAACTGAGGTATCGAGATCGCGAATCGCATAGCTCGCAATGCTAGTCCGGCCGGCTGAGGCTACCCTCCCTGGTCAACTTGAGCGCAAGCGCCGGGCAGTCGGTGACTGCGCGCCTGGTTCGGCGCACCAGGCTGGCGGGGACGTGCTGATCGGCCAGCAGCGGGTAGCCCCAGCGGTCGAGGGCGACGAGTTCGGGGAGCAACTCGGCGCACAAGCCGTGGCCGGTGCACGCGATGGGATCGAGGCTCAGCCGGGTCGTCGTCAGCCCAGTCCGTCCCGCACGGGCCAGCGGCGGCCGCACCATACCGGTGGGCTTGCCAGGCTGACGCGCCGCAGCGGGCGAGTCCAGAAGCGCGGCGGCCACCCGCCAGCCTGCCGCCGCCGTCACAGCCACAGCGCAGACCACTGCCAGGTCGAGGAGCCGCCCGCTGCGCATACCGCCGCCGGTCCTGATGCTGTGCGCGAGAGCAAACGGCCAGCACGCATAGGCAAGCCAGTGCACTATGCGCCAAGCACGGTAGCTCAGATGGCGCCGCAGCAGGCTGGTAGCGACGATCGCGATGATCAGGTCAGTAGCGACCGCTCCCAGGGCCAGCCAGCTACGCGCGTAAGCCGAGGCGAACGGCACGACGATCGCCGCCAGGCCGATCCGGGCGTAGGGACCTGCAACAGCCGTGATGATGTGCAGCGCGAGAAAGGCGATAGTCAGCAGTGATGCGTACCGGTGCAGGCTCAGGCCTGCGAACCGGGGCAAACCGGGCATCCGGACGCGCCGGTCGAGCAAGATGCCGAGCACGACCCCGGCGCTCAGCAGCACCAGGCTGATCACGCCGGTGGCAGCGCTCGTGGTTCCGAGAGTCGGCATTTGCTGCCAGGTTAGGTGATCGTGACCCGAGGTAATCTCTGGCCGTGACGATCCAGCCAGCTCAAGCCTGGGTGGTGGCCGGAGCGCCGGGGGCCGGCAAGTCCACTGTGGCGCGACTACTGCTGTCCGCGCTCACGCCGGTGCCAGCGCTGCTGGACAAGGACACCATGTACGGCCCGTTTGTCGCCGCCATCCTTGCCGAGGCTGGCCGGCCGCCTGGCGAGCGCGAGGGCCGATGGTACGACGAGCACGTTAAAGCGCATGAGTATGCCGGGATGACCGACACCGCGCGGGAGATCCGGTCAGCTGGCTGCCCGGTCATCCTGTCCGGGCCATTTACCCAGCAGATCCACGACGCACAGCGGTGGGAATCATGGGTCAGCGGACTCGGCGGCCAGCCAGTCCTCCTGGTCTGGGTCAGGTCGGACCCGGCGACACTCTGGGAGCGGCTGGCCGCACGCGGGCTTGACCGGGACTCGGGCAAGCTGGCCGACTTCGCCGCGTTCGCGGCCAGCATGCGGCTGCAGGAGAAGCCGGCTGCGCCACACGTGGTGATCGACAACCGGCCCGGCATGGCGGATCCGCTGGATGCTCAGGTTGCCAGCCTGCTCGCGCACCTGGCCACGAGCTAGGTTGTGCCGGTGAGGGTGACGCTCGAGATGCTGGCCCGATACGTGCCGGAGCTGTCGAACGGCAGCCGGGTAAACCAGATCAGCAGGTAACGCGCCTTTGCCGGCGAGCCGATTGGCACCGTGAGCAGTCCGCCGGGCAGGTGTGCCTCCGCGACGACGCGCAGGTCGGCGAGCGCCGGAGTGTTACCAGCGCGCAACTGCAGCCTGCCGCCTGCTGACGCGTCCAGCAGAATGCGGGCACTAGTCACGCTGACCGGCTTGCCCATGTCCAGCAGCAGACCGGTGCCGGACTGGAGACCGCCGAGATTGGCCGTCGCGTACCAGTCGGTCTGCCAGGCGGTGTTGTCATTGCCGTCGATGGCGAGCGAGGCCTGCCCCGAATCATCGCCAGTGCCGACGCCGCCCGGTCCGAACGCGGCCGCGCTTACCGGCGCCAACGGCACCGCCGATGCCAATGGCACCCCGGACGCCGATGCCGACGGCGTGCTGCGGTGCGCGGCGACACCCGATCCTGCCGGGTGGCGGGCCCCGCTGTGGTGGCGGGCCACGGAAGGCGAAGGCGACGAGCCGCCTGACACCAGCAGGTAACTCAGCAGACCAATCGCCGCGAGCAGGATCACCGCCAGCACCACTGTCAGCCTCGGCAGCCGCCGGTTCGGCTCCAGCGGCATCCAGGGCCGGAACGCCTCGGCTGCCGTGATACCGCCGGGCACGCCGGGCCTGGACGGCCGTGCCGCCCGGAAGCCCAGGATGCCCGGATCGTCAAGTTCCGGGCTAGTGTCCGCGTCGTCTCGGGCACCTGCGTGGCCGGACTGCGCGTTCCCGTCGTGGGTGCTGTTATTAGCACCAGTCGCGCCAGCAACACTGTCGACGATGCGCTGCCAGCCAGGAAACCGCCAGCCAAGGCCTTCGTCGCTATCCGCCGGCTCTTCCGGCTCGGGCGGCGGCATATGAAGCGCGTCGTACTCCTTTATCAGCGGCACCGGATCCGCTCCGACCACCCGCGCGATCGCGCGGATATGCCCGCGCGCATAGTAATCGCCACCGCACGCTGAGTAGTCATCTCGTTCGATCTCGCGGATGATCGTTTCCCTGACTCGGGTGCGCTCGCTTACTTGAGCTATGGTCAGCCCGGCCGCAGTACGCGCCTCTGCCAGCGCCCCGCCGATTCCCACTTGTCACCTCCGCCGCGACTCACTCGAAGTCCTGTTATCGCCAGTATGCCGTCGGTTAAGCGTGGTATAGCCGGACGATCTGGTTAATTACGCGGACCCCGTGCGTCGGGGGACGGTCGCGGCACCCGCTGCGGTTGCTCCTCGAGCACCGCGCCATCACGCTCGGCCCTGATGCTCGATGGCATATGGCCGGGGGGCAACGCGGCGGCGGCGAACCGGAGCCCGAAGCGGTCGACGGGCACGGACAGTTCCAGCACGACCTCGGCACCGCGGTCGGTTGTGGCCACGACCCGCGTCACCTCCGGCGCTGTCCGCGCCATGACGAAATACGGCAGGTCGTCGGTCCGGCCGCGCCACTCGGACATGACCGAGCCCCGCCGAAGCTTCGGGCCGCCGAAACCGGATCCGGCGACCACGCGCTTGTCCCCGCAATACACCCGCAACATGGTGTACAGGTCCTCGTCATCGCCAGAGCAGTCCACCTCCCAGCGCAGCTCTCCTGCCGCTGCGCCGGACAGTACCTTCTCTCCGACTGACTCGCTCACTGGCTTCTCCGCTGGTCAGACCGGCCAGCCGGGCAAGGCTGGCTGTTATCAACTCTGGGGGTATTTGCCACTACCCGAAGTATCATCCCGTTAGGCGTGACGAGGGCGGCAGCGAGCGTCACAATCCGGGTAGGAGGGGGTAGCACCGATGGGACTTCTGAACGAGGCTCGCCGCGAGTTCATCGCAGCGCCCGATGGCTCCAAGGGCCAGATCGTCTTCAAGTGGCCTGATCAGAACATCCGCAAGTTCGCCAGGGCAATCGTCGAGCCTGATGCGGTCGCCGTCTTCACCAGCCAGGGCCAGATCATGGGCGTCCTCACGCCGGGCCAGCACACCCTGGACGCTAAGGAGCTCCCGTTCCTCGGCATGTTCGTGGACTGGGCGACTGGCGGCAACGCGTTCAAGGCTGAGATCTACTTCGTCGGAACACGCGAGTTCCCCAACAACAGGTTCGGCGGCCGGCTAGACGAGGTGCAGGACCCGCAGAGCGGGCTGATTGTGACGCTGCGCACCTTCGGCGAGTACGCGCTGCGCGTCAGCGACCCAACCAAGCTGATCCTGAACCTGGTCGGCACCGTCGACGTGACCAATAACCAGGCCGTGACCGGCTGGGTAACCCAGCAGTTGCTGAAGGTCACCCGAACGACGATCACCACCCAGCTGATGTCCGGTGCCTGGCCGATCCTGGGCTTGTCGATGCACAGCCCTGAAATCGAGGCCCAGTCGCTGGAGGCTGCCAACCACGAACTGGCCGACTACGGGATCTCGCTGACCCGCCTCGGTAACGTCGACGTGAACTTGGACGACGACGACAACGCTCGGCTGAAGAAGCTGGCCGGCGACACCGCTTACAGCCGGCTGGCAGGCGGATTCCTGCAGGCGGCCCAAGCCGAGGCGCTGCAGGGCGCTGGTGAGGGAATGGCACAGGGCGGCGCGGCCGTCACGCCGATGTTCTTCGGCGCAGGTATGGGCATGGCTGGCCAGATGATGCAAGCGCCCGCCCAGGCTCCGTACAGCCCGCCACCGCCCGGCCCCGGCTTCGCCGGCGGCGGCCAGGGCTACGCGGCACAGGCCGCCGCAGGCGCGCAGCAAGCCGCGCCCTCGCCGGCACAGGCCGCACCGGCACAGCAAGCGCCGACGGCGGGCGCTCCCGCCACGGTGGCCTGCGGCAACTGCCAGAACCCGGTCGCGGTGGGGTCGAAGTTCTGCCCGGAGTGCGGCACCCCGACGCAGAAGCACTGCACGAACTGCAACGCCAGCCTGGCTCCGACGGCGAAATTCTGCGCTGAATGCGGCACCCCCGCAGCGCCGCGGCCCTCATAAGCGCCCGGCACGGATAACTAGCAGCCAGATCTCCGCATTCCGCTACGATCACAGCCAGTATCAGCCGCTGTGCCGCAACATCCGGGGTACTGCGCGCTCACCGCGCCCGGATAACACTCCCCGCCTCGAGCAGAAAGGCCTGCCCGGATGGACAGGATCGAATGTCAGTGGTGCAAGGCCCAGAATCCTCCCGAGCGGACTAGCTGCAGTACCTGCGGCGCCCCGCTCGACAAGAAAAACCTCGTCTCCGACTCCGGCTGGGCTGAGGCGCCCCGTCTCCGGGACATGACGGAGTTCCGCTTCTCCAACTCCACCTGCCAGATCGAAGGCGAGATCGTCCCGGTCGCCGAGCTGGCCCTGGCCCAAGGCGACTCGGTGTTCTTCGAGCACCACGTCATGCTGTGGAAAGAGCCCAACGTCCCGCTCTCCGCGATGAACACCGGCGGCGGCGCCAGGCGCATGATCGGCGGCATGCCCCACATCCTCAGCATCGCGCACGGGCCTGGCCGGATCGCGCTGTCGAAGGACGCCACGGGCGAAGTCGTCGTGCTGCCGATTCACCCGTCACACGAGATCGACGTCCGCGAGCACGCCTTCCTGGCCGGCACGCACTCGCTGAACTACTCGTTCGTGCGGATCAAGGGACTGGCCAACGTGCTGCACGGCGGCAGCGGCATGTACATGGACCGCTTTGTCACCGGCAGCGAGCAGGGCCTGCTGCTGCTGCACGGATACGGCAACGTCTTCCAGAAGACCCTAGAGCAGGGCGAGAAGATCCTGGTCGAGCCGGGCGGGTTCCTGTACAAGGACTCCTCCGTGCAGATGAACACCGTTCAGCAGAGGTTCAAGACCGGCATGCTCGGCTCGCACAGCATGTACCTCGCCGAGATGACCGGCCCCGGCCGCGTTGGTGTCCAGTCCATGTACGTGCATCACGGCTCCGAGTAGGCGGCGCACATGTCAACGCCGACCTACACCTGCGCGTACTGCCGCATCGCTAGCGACGGCAGCGGCACCACGTGCCCGCACTGCGGCGCGCCGACAGACATCCGGGCTCGCGTCACCAAGTCCGGGTGGGCTGAACAGCCGCCGATCAGGGACATGGCCCGGATCCATTTCAACCGCTCCACGTGCCAGATCAGCGGCAAGTACGTGCCGGTGGCAGAGATGAAGCTGGATCCGCAGGACTCTGTCTACTTCTCCCACCACGTGCTCCTGCACGCCGAACCCAGCGTGCGCCTGGACATGATGAAGATGGCCGGCGGCTGGAACCGGATGCTGGCCGGCATGCCGCTGCTGATGATGACGGCATCCGGGCCCGGTCACCTCGCCATCTCGGCCGATCACCCCGGCGAAACCCTGGCCGTACCGCTGCCCGCCAATCACGCCATCGACGTTGTCGAGCACAGGTTCCTGGTCGCCACTGGCAACGTGGGCTACCACTGGGAGAACTCTGGCATCTGGTTCGCCACCCGGAACGGAGACGACCAGGAATATCACTACCCGCTCGGCCCAACGATGGACCGGTTCGGCGCTCAGGGCGGCCCTGGCCTCCTGCTGCTGCACGCGCCGGGTAACACGTTCATCCGCGACCTGCGGCAGGGTGAGCGGATCCTGGTCCAGCCCGGCGGGCTGATCTGGAAGGACCGCAGCGTCCGGATGCACCTGCATTTCGAGTACCCGCGCGGTAACTACTGGTTCAGTTCCGCCCGGTGGCAGGCCAAGTCCGTCTGGCTGGTGCTGCAAGGTCCCGGCCGGGTAGCGATCCAGTCGGTATTCGAGCCGCCCGAGACGGCTGGCGGGATCGTCAACAGCTCGGGCGCCACGACCCAGTACTGGTAACCCCCGGCTGGCGGCAACTCAGTTAGCGAGGACCAGCCTGCGCTGCAGTCAGCCCGGAGCGTCGCGGCCAAGCCCGAGCTTGGCCGGGGCGATCGCCCGGACTCTGTCACCGGGCCCCCCGACGTTCGAGCGGTGCTATTAACTCACGGCGGGACGCGGTGCGCGAGCCAGGCCGGTCTGGTAGGCGAGCACGACGAGTTGCGCGCGGTCGCGTGCGCCGAGTTTGGTCATGGCGTGGTTGGCGTGGGTCTTGACGGTGAGCGGGCTGAGCGTGAGCTGGCGGGCGATCTCCGTGTTGGACATCCCGTCGGCGACCAGCGTTACCACCTCGCGCTCGCGGTCGGTGAGGGTGGCAAGCAGTGGCGAGGGGCGGAGCGGCTCGCTGTCGTGCAGCCTGAGGTACCTGGCGATGAGGCCCCGGGTGGCGGACGGCGAAAGCAGCGCGTCGCCGCGAGCGACAGTGTGGATCGCGTCGATCAGGACATCCGGGCGAGCACCCTTGCCGAGGAACCCGCTGGCCCCCGACCGCAGCGCCTCGAAGACGTACTCGTCGACCTCGAACGTCGTCAGGATCAGCACCCGCACCCCGGCGAGGCTGTCGTCAGCGGCGATCCGCCGGGTCGCGGCCAGCCCATCAAGTCCCGGCATCCGGATGTCCATCAAGACGACGTCAGCGCGCGCCTCGCGGGCGACCCGGACCGCCTCGTGGCCGGTGGCCGCCTCGCCCACTACCGTCAGCCCCGGCACGCGGTCGATCACCAGCCGCAGGCCCGCGCGGACAAGGTCCTGGTCGTCGGCGAGCACCACGCGGGTCGGCTCCGTGGCGGCGGACCCCGGCGAGGCGGCTGCGGTCCCGGTCACGAGCCCTCGATCCGGGCCGCTCGCAGCGGAAGCTCGGCGAAGACGCGGTAGCCTCCCTCGGGCCGTGGCCCCGCCGACAGCTGTCCGCCCAGGGCAGCCACCCGCTCTCGCATGCCCACGATGCCGTGCCCTGCTGGCGTGCGCAGGCTGTCCTGGGTGACCGCCTTTCCCTCGTCCTCGACCGCCAGGCTCAGCGCCCCGGGCGTGTACCCGAGCCGCACCACGGCGGTGTCGCAGCCAGCGTGCTTGCGGGTGTTGGTCAGCGACTCCTGGATGACCCGGTAGGCGGTCAGTTCCACCGCCTCGGGCAACGGCCTGGCCTGGCCGGTCACCTTGTGGGTGACCTGCAGGCCCGCGCCGGCGAACGAGCAGATGAGCTCC
>DATMMA010000235.1:0-10752 GCA_035570295.1 Streptosporangiaceae bacterium | reverse complement strand
GATAACCTGCCTACTTACCTAGCGAACGCGCAGCACGGCCAAGGCTGGATCGGGCGCGTGGTGACCAAGTACCACCTGAACATCTGGGTGCAGAAGAACGCGCCGAAACTGGCGGGCTACGGGCGCGACCTTGCGCATCCGGCGCTAAGTCTCGGCAAGGGCGCAGTGTCCCTGGTGTTCTCGCTGTTCACCATCTTCGTCCTGGTGGTGCTGCTGCTACTGGAAGCACCGAAGCTGCGGACCGGGCTCCTCGGCCTCATGACACCGGAGCGGGCTGACCGGTACAGCGCGATCGCCAGGGATGTGAACCGGTCGGTCACCGGCTACATGCTCGGCAACTTCGCGACATCCGTGATCGCTGGCGTGGTGATACTCGCGACTTTGTTCCTGCTCGGGGTACCGTTCCCGGTCCTGTGGGCGCTCTGGGTAGCGCTGGTTGACTTCCTGCCGATGATCGGCGGCGCGCTAGCCGGGATCCCGGTCGTCCTGTTCGCGCTGACGCACTCGGTGTCGGCGGGAGTGGTGACACTGGTGGTGTTCCTGATCTACACCCAGGTCGAGAACCACGTGCTCAACCCGGTCATCATGAGCCGGACCGTGCGGATAAACCCGCTGCTTGTCCTGGTGTCGATCCTCGTGGGTGCGTCGCTCGGCAGCTGGATAGGTGGCTTCTTTGGCGGCTTCGTGGCTGCGCTGCTGGCCATCCCGGCTGCCGGAGCGATCCAGGTGATCGTCAAGGCGGTCTGGCAGTCGACGGGGCAGCCGCAGCCGGCCGGGGGATCTGGGGCGGCCGGGGAAGCGGAGGGAGCCGGCAAGCACCATGCCAGATCCGCGCCGGGCGACATCGAGCCCGGCGGGCCGCCGGCAACCGGCCCGCAACCCGTCGGCGCTGAGTAGGGGCCCATGCCTGCCTCAGCCGGAGACCGGCGTGCCCGGCATAAGTGGCAGCCGCGACGGCGGCTTTATCTCCTCCAGTCGCAGGTAGGTCACCAGTCGCTGGCTGCCGCGGGCTGACAGGGCGGCTAGCACCTGCTGCAGTTCGGTGACATTCCTGGCCACGATCGTCAGCAGGTAGTCCATCTCACCTGTGACGTTGTCCGCGGTGATGATCTGCGGTATCGCCCTGACCTGGTCCTCGAACGCGCGAGTCGCCCTTGGGTCATGCCGGCCCAGTGTGGCGGCGACATACATCTGCAGGGGGAACCCGAGGGCCGCCGCGTCCAGACGCGCGCTAATCACCTTGATTACCCCCGACGCCTTAAGCCGGCGAACCCGGTTCAGCGTCGCGGCTGGCGACAATCCGACCATCCTGGACAGTTCGACGTTGGTGCGGTCTGCGTCCGCCTGTAGCTCCGAGAGCAGTTGCAAATCAATTTCGTCAAGAACTACGGTCATAGCTCCAAATAATATCTCGTAGCTTGTACGGCTGCCCGAATTGAGTACTTCCGTCGGTGATGCTAGATCATGAGCAACAGCCGTCGATTGATCTTCCCGGCCCTGATAGCTGCGGGCGTCCTCTGGGGTACTACGGTGCCGCTTTCCAAGGTCGCCTTGAGCTGGATGCCGCCTGGCTGGCTGGCGTTCGCCAGGTTTGCGCTCGCTGGCGCCATCCTGATGGTGGCCAGCCGCTCCAGGCTGCGCGCGGCGTCAAGCCCGGCAATCCTGATCAGCGGCGGCCTCGGCTACGGCGGTTCAGTGCTACTGCAGAACCTGGGCATCGAGCGCACCAGCGTGACGCATGCGGCGCTGCTGATCGGTGCCACGCCGGTGCTCGTCGCAATCATGGCCGCCGCACTGCGGCACAGCGTTGCGCGGCCAGTTGCCTGGGCCGGATTCGGTCTGTCGCTCGCTGGCGTCGCCTTCATCGCCAGCGGTCAGGGCTCAGGAGCAACGCTCGGTGGCGACGGGCTTGTGCTAGCCGCGCAGCTGGTGTCGGCCTGCTTCACCGTCTCGCAGGCGAGGTTGCTCCGCGGTCGCGACCCCGTAGCGGTGACCGGCCTGCAACTGATGTCCGCGGCTGTCCTGGTCCTCCCGATTGCCCTGACGACAGAGCACCACCTGGCCGGATCCATGAGCGCGGCAGCGCTGCTAGCGACCATCGGCCTTGTAATTGCAGGCACCGTGGGTCCGACTGCGCTGTTCGCCTTCGGCCAGAGCAAGGTGGCTGCCGACGTCGCTGGCGCCTTCCTGAACATCGAGCCGCTGGTCGGCGCCATCATGGGTACGGCGCTGTTCGCTGATCCGCTCGGGCCGGTTCAGATCGCCGGCGGTCTCGCCATCATGGCTGGCATCGGGTTGAGCAGCTTCCAGTTGGCGCACAGCGAGCGCCTCCGGAGGGCCGGGCAGGTCGCGACAAGCGAGGTCGCGCTTGCCCCGGCAAGTGAGGCAGTGCTGTCCGCTGCCAGCCAGCCGGCCGCGCCGCGCGTCGCGCCAGCTGCTGCCGTCGCGTCGCTGAAGAAGCCCGGCGAGGCGCCCAGCCTCGTCAGGCGTACCCGGTTCCCGCATCTGCGCGAAGACGCTGTCAGGTACGCCCGTCGCCTCGGGCCCGCCGCCCACCCGAGCCCCAGCGCAGGAGCAGGCGGTCGCCCGTCGAGCGCCAGCCGCCGGCCGGGTGCCGTGCGCCGGTCAGCTACTGGACGGCGGCGGGATGGCGACGCGTCGCCGGACCGGCAACCGCGGCGGGGGCGCACGCAAACCCGCTAGCTCTTGCGTAGAGGGGGTGCCGGCCCGGCTTGTCAGCCGAGGGCGCGATCGAGGTTGAACGCGGCGCTGATCAGCGCCAGGTGGGTGAAGGCCTGCGGGAAGTTGCCCTGTTGCTCGCCAGTGCGGCTGATCTGCTCGGCGTACAAGCCCAGGTGGTTGGCGTAGGTGAGCATCTTCTCGAAGGCCAGCCGTGCATCCTCGATTCGCCCGGAGCGGGTGAGCGCCTCGACGTACCAGAACGAGCAGATCGAGAACGTGCCTTCCTCGCCGCGAAGACCGTCCGGACTGGCTTCCGGGTCGTAGCGATAGACCAGGGAATCGGACACTAGATCCGCGGTGAGCGCGTCCAGCGTGGCGAGCCACTTCGGGTCGGTGGGCGAGATGAACTTGGCCAGGGGCATCATCAGGACAGAAGCGTCAAGAACGTCGTCGCCGAAGTGCTGGATGAACGCTCCCCGGGTGGCAGACCAGCCGCGTTCCATGATCTGCCGGTAGATCGCGTCCCGGGCCCGCCCCCAGCGCACGAGGTCGGCGGGCAGGCCACGGCGCCGGGCCATCCGAATGGCGCGTTCGATCGCCACCCAGCACATCAGCCGGGAGTACAGGAAATTTTTGCGCCCGCCGCGGGTCTCCCAGATTCCCTCGTCAGGCTGGTCCCAGTGATCACAGACCCAGTCCACCAAGGCGCAGACCTCGTCCCAGTGGTCGCTGGAGATGGGCTGCCCCCACTTGTCGTAGAGGTAGATCGAGTCGATCAGCGCGCCATAGATGTCGAGCTGAAGCTGGTCGGCGGCGGCATTTCCGATCCGCACCGGGGCCGATCCCTGGTAGCCAGCCAGGTTGGTCAGCTCGGTTTCGGGCAGTTCGGTGCGGCCGTCGATGCCGTACATGATCTGCAGCGGGCTTGAGGCGCCGCCCTCGCGCCGGGTGACGTGCGTGGACAGGAACGTCATAAAGGCCTCGGCCTCGCCGGCGAAGCCTAGCCGCAGCAGCGCGTAGATGCAGAAGGCGGCGTCACGGACCCACACGTACCGGTAGTCCCAGTTGCGCTCGCCACCGATCTGTTCGGGCAGGCTCGTGGTCGGTGCGGCCACGATCGTGCCAGTGGGCGCATAGGTGAGCAGCTTGAGGGTCAGCGCTGAGCGGTGCACGGTCTCCCGCCACCGGCCACGGTAGCGGGACGCCGACAGCCATCGCCGCCAGAAGGCCACTGTGGCGGTGAACTCCTGTTCGGCCTCGATGTCCGGGCAGGTTCGCGGCGAGATGTCGTCGCCGACCTGGTCGAGCGCGAACACCGCGGACTCCCCTTCCAGGAGCTTGAACGCAGCGGTCGCGTCCTGTGCGTCGTGTTCGAGCGCCACCGTGGCGGTCAGCGCGAGCGCAAGGTCCGCAGACTCGAAGAGCATCTGGCCGCCGTGCTGCCGGACGGTGTGCGGCTGCCTGGCGTAGTCGAAGCGGGGAGCCACCCTCGCCCGGAAGGGAATCGACCCGCGCACGCACATGACGCGCCGGATCACGCGATGCCGGCTGACCTCGCCGGGGTCACCGGTGATCGGCATGAAGTCCTGGACTTCGCCCACGCCATCCTCGGTGAAGAACCGGGTGATCAGCACGTTGGTGTCGGGGAAGTAGAACTGCTTGGTCTTCGCCGGCGCGTCGGCGGCCAGCTCGAATGACCCGCCCCGGTCCGCATCGAGGATCGAGGCGAACACGCTGGGGGCGTCGAAGCCCGAGGAGCAATACCAGTCGATAGTGCCGTCGGTGCCGACCAGGGCCACGGTGCGCAGGTCGCCGATCAGCCCGTGGTCGGCGATCGGCAGGTAGCGAGATGCGGCGCGCGGCTGTTGCCTGCCGCTCATACATTTGTTTTTCCCCGCGTAGCGGGTCTTTAACGATCGCGAACCGGGTCGTCAGTTCTATCCATCCCGGCTATGCTCGCCGCGAGTCCGGCACCGGGTTTGCGGGACCGGCTCGCGGCAGGCAGGAGCGAAGGTTGAAGGCTGTAATCCTCAGCGAGTTCGGCGGCCCCGAGCAGCTGCGCTTGGCTGATGCCGCGAATCCGGTACCTGGTGAAGGTCAGGTGCGGATCGGAGTCCATGCGGCGGGAGTCAACCCGGTGGATGCGTACAACCGCGGTGACGGTAGCTGGGCTGGCATCAGCTTGCCGTGCATTCTCGGGTATGACGTGGCCGGCGTCGTTGAAAGCGTCGGGCCCGGCGTTACCGGCCTCAGCCCCGGTGACCGCGTGATGGCGATGACGCACTTTCCGGACGGCGCAGGCGGGTACGCGGAACTCGCCGTAGCGGACGCAGCCCAGGTAGCCCGCATAGCTCCGGGCACCTCATTCGCCGAGGCGGCCGCGACCCCGCTGGCTGCAGGGACAGCTTCTCTGGTTCTGGCCCGGCTTTCCCTGCGGCCCGGCAGCCGGCTGCTGATCCTGGGCGCTAGCGGCGGCGTCGGGCTGTTCCTGCTGCAACTGGCGGCTCACCGGGGCATCGAGACCATCGCGGTCGGCCGCAGCGCCATGCACAAGCAGATGCTCACGCTCGGGGCGAGCAGCTGCATCGATTACACCCAGGAGGACCCGGATCAGCGGGCCATCCAGCGTGCGGGCGGGCCGGTGGACGCGATCGCTGACCTCGTCGGTGGCCCGCATCTGGCGGCCGCGCTGGGCGGCCTGCGGCCGGGCGGCCAGGTGGCGGCGATCGAAACCCCGCAACTCGACCTTGACCCGCTACTGGACGCCAACATCACCTTCCACGGCGTGCTCATCCAGGACGACGGCCAGCGGACCCGAGAACTTGCCGCGCTGCTGGCTGAGCACGCGCTGCAGCCGGTCATCAGCCACCAGCTGCCCCTGGCCGAAGCGGCGGAAGCGCACCGGATCCTGGAGCAGCGCCACGCGGGCGGAAAGATCGTGCTCAACGTCGTCAGCTAGTCCCACGGCGCTCGCCAGCGACCACCTTGCGGCCGGGAACGCGCACATACCGGCCACTGCACCAGCCGGGCACGCAGGGGGTTCGGCCGTCAGGGGTTGCACTCCGGTACTCCGATCCAGCAGGCTCGCGGAGTGACATCACTGAAGTCAGTGGGAGTTGTCGGCGCCGGAATTCTCGGGCTGGCGGTGGCGCGGGAGCTGACCATTCGCTTCCCTGGTGTCGCCGTCACGGTCTTCGAGAAGGAAGGCCAGGTCGCGGCGCATCAGAGCGGCCACAACAGCGGCGTCGTGCATGCCGGCGTCTACTACCCGCCCGGCAGCCTGAAGGCATCGCTCTGCCGCCGCGGCGCCGCGATGACGCGCGAGTTCTGCCAGGAGCACGGGGTACGGCTACGCGAACTCGGGAAGCTGATCGTGGCCGTATCCGAGCAGGAACTGCCGGGTCTGGCCGAAATCGAGCGCCGTTCCACGCTCAACCAGGTGCCCGGCATCCGTCGCCTGGCCCGGGCGCAGATCGCCGAGGTAGAACCGCACATCCATGGCGTGGCTGCGCTCCACTCCCCGTACACCGCGGCGGTCGACTACATCGCGATGTGCGAGGAACTTGCGCGTGCGGTGAAGTCCTCTGGCGGAGAGGTCCTGCTCAGCACTCAGATCACCAGCGTCAGGGAGACTCCGTCCGCCGTTCGCGTGAGCTCGGCCGCGACGGACTGGGATTTCGACTACCTGATCGTCTGCGCCGGACTCAGCAGCGACTCTTTCGCCGCGAGCCTCGGCCGCTCCGGTGACCTGCGCATCGTCCCGTTCCGCGGTGAGTACTACGAACTGCGGCCGGAGGCGAGAGAACGCGTTCGCGGGATGGTCTACCCGGTGCCCGACCCGCGTTACCCGTTCCTCGGCGTGCACCTGACCAGGCACGTCGACGACACCGTGCACGTGGGGCCGAATGCGGTCCTCGCGCTCGCACTCGAGGGCTACCGGTGGAAGAACGTCAGCCTGCATGACCTGACTCAGATAGCGCGGTGGCCTGGCACCTGGCAGCTCGCCCGGCAGCACTGGCGCAGCGGCGTCAAGGAGATCACCGGGTCGCTGTCCAAGCGTCGTTATCTCGCGAACGTCCGCGCCTACCTGCCGGATCTGCAACTGCCGGACCTGGTCAGGTCAAAGTCCGGCGTCCGTGCGCAGGCGGTACGGCGCGACGGCAGCCTGGAGGACGACTTCGTGTTGCAGGCCGACGGGCGAGTGCTTCTGGTCCGGAATGCGCCGTCTCCGGCGGCCACTGCAAGCCTGGCGATTGCCGAGCACGTCGTATCAACGGTGGGCGCCTAGACCTGGGCACGGGGCGTGACAGTCTCGGTGATCTTTGACCGACGCGGAGCGGAACCGCTGTTTCGCAGCAGTATGGCCGCCACGATTACCGCTGCCACGGCAAGTCCGGCTCCGGTAGCGAAGGCAAGCCGGTAACCGGACGTCAGCGCAGAGGCACTGCCAAGGCCAGCCGCTTGCAGGCTGGCGGTCCGGGCGGCGGCCAGGGTCGAAAGCACTGCCACGCCGAGTGCCGCGCCGAGCTGCTGCGTGGTGTTGAACAGGCCGGACGCCACCCCGGCGTCGCTTTGCGTGGCACCCGACATGGCGAGCGATGCTAGCGCCGGCAGGGTGAGGCCGCCGCCTGCGCCGAACAGCACCAGCGGGCCGAGCAGGTGCGCCGGGTAGCTTGCGTGCTCGGGCACGCGGCTCAGCAGTGCCAGCGCGACGCCGATGAACAGCAGGCCTGCCAGCAGCATCATGCGATGCCCGAAGCGGGCGGCGATGCGCGCGGAGAAGCCCAGAGAGACGGTGCCGATGACTGCGGCTGTCGGAAGCAGGGACAAGCCAGATGTGGCGGCACTGTCGCCGAGGACGCGCTGCATGTACAGGGTGACGATGACCTGGAATCCGAATGCGGCGGCTATCACCAGGAGTTGTGCCAGGTTAGCTCCTGCGACGTTGCGAACCGAAAAGATGCGCAGCGGCAGCAGCGGCATGCGGGCCGTCGCCTGCCGGACGACGAATGCGGTGAGAAGGCTTATCGCCAGGGCAGCCGCAATGAGCGTACGAGTGGCGGCCCAGCCGTACGAAGTTGTCCCGCTGATCGCGTAAACGCCGAGCATGAGGCCCGCCGTGGCCAGGCTCGCCCCTAGCCAGTCGGCGCCACTGCGCAGATTGCTCCTGCGGTCGGCATCCAGGAGCTTTACGGCAAGAAGGCCGGCCACTATGCCGATCGGCACGTTGACGAAGAAGATCCAGTGCCAGCCGACGGTCTGGGTCAGAACACCGCCGAGCACGAGGCCGACAGACGCGCCCGCCGCGCCGACGAAGCTGAACGCGCCGATCGCCTTCGCTCGTTCGCGCTGTTCGGGGAACAGAGTCACGATCATGCCCAGGCTGACCGCCGACACCATGGCACCGCCGATCCCCTGGGCAAGCCGTGCGGCGATCAGCATCGCGGGACTAGTGGCGAGGCCGCACAGCAACGACGCGGCGGTGAAGACCGCCAGGCCGCAGCCGAAAATGCGCTTGCGGCCGCTGAGGTCGCCGAGACGGCCGGCGAGCAGCAGCAGGCTGCCGAATGCGATCAGGTAGGCGTTCATGACCCAGCTCAGGTTGGCCGGGGTAAACCCGAGGTGCCGCTGGATGGCCGGCAGTGCCACGGTGACAATCGTGCCGTCGAGGATGATCATCAAGTTGGCGCCGCAGAGCAGCCACATGGCGAGCCGGCGTCTACCGGGGCTGGTTGCAGAGACCTTGACGGGTGTGAGGGCAGTCCGACTCATGCTCATAGAGGGACCGTAACAGATTGTCTATTAGCAGACAATCTCTTTCGGATCGAATACGAGCTAGGCTGGCCCCAGAAGCCGGCGGGGAAGACGCTTCACCGGAATCATTGATGCCATGCTGGGTCGCGCCCAAAGAAGGCCACGAGGCGGGCGTCGGCCGGTTGTTCGTCTGCGGTCGCGACCTCGGGACCGAACGCGAATCCGGTTTCTTCGGTGCCGCGGTAATCCGGCAGCAGGGCGGTCCTGGCCCACTGCAGCGCATGGCTGGCGACATCCGGGTCCGGGCCGTAGTACTGGCCGGTTGCTCTGGCCAGGTCCCAGGAATGGACAGCGAACTCGGCAATCTGCTGATCGACTACGAATGCCGCCGGCAGGTCGCCAATCGGAAGCTGAATGGTCGAAGTCAGGTCGCCCGCTTCCTGCCACGCCGCGAGCAGGCGGGGCGCACGATCCCTGAAAGCGTTGCCCCAACCGCCCGCCACTGGCGGCACTGGCCCACTCCAGTCAGGGCTCCCGCCAGCGGCAGCCTTCGTGAACTGATCGAGGTCGTCAATCAGGTGCTCGATCAGCGTCTGGACGTTCCAGGACCGGCACGGGGTGGGCAAGTGCGCCTGCTGGCCGCCAGCATGGGCGACAAGGTCAGCGGCCTGATCGACTGCACGAGCAAGCAGAACCCGCGGATCTAATGATCCCACTATGACCTCCGGCCAATTAAAGGCGCCGAACCGAGCCCGACGCGAGCGTGCGCAACGCAGTCCGGTCACCGACGACGCTCCTCGGCGCGCCGGGAGCACTCGCAACCCACCCGTCATGCGCTCGAGTGAGCGGTTCTCGAATGCTAACCCTCATCAGCGGGAAGGACGCGGGTCAGCTGGCCGTCTGCCGTGCGCGCCGCACCGGACGCTCAGAGGCAACCGGCTCGGCCAGCAGCCCGCTGACAAGCCGGGTCAGCGAGTCGACGAACGTACCGCGGCTGGAGCGCGGGAGCTCTGCCAGGACTTCGGCGTGCACCCGGTCGGCGATCTCGTGCCCGGCCGCGACTAGCCGCTTACCCTCGTCAGTGACCACGACGACGCGTGCCCGCCGATCGGCACGAGACGGACGCCGTTCGGCGTACCCCGCCTCTTCCAGCTCGTCCAGGGTCACCACCATCGTGGTCTTGTCCAGGTCGGACAGCCTGGCCAGCTCGATCTGCGTCAGCTCGCCCGAGGCGGCATGATTCAGAACGCAGTACTCCCGCGGCGTGATGCCGATCTCGGCGAACGACGCGGTCATCCGCGTCGCCAGCACGTGGGCGGAGTGCGCCAGCATGAAGCTCAGGTCCGGTGCGGTGCGGTCGGTAGCGTGCGTTGTCACAGGCCCAGCGTACCGGATAGGAAGCCACGAGATAATCCGGTGATAGACAATCTACCGAGGTACTCGCACGCGAGCGGCAGGCCCGCGTGACGACCCGCAAGCCGCGGACATGGGTCACATGTAAGGACATGACCTGCACCACGGCGGCCAGTCGCAGGTCCTGCGAGGATCTGCCGATGTGGACGGTGTATGTGCCCTCTGGCGAAATCCAGGCCCCCAGATCCTCGTTGTACCGGGCGAACAACCTGGCCGGGATCGTCAGGGAAACCTGGACTGACTCTCCGGCAGCAGCTCGAGTCGTGGCAAATCCGGCCAGCGCCCGTACTGGCCGGCCGGCTGTGGCTGGCCCGGCTGGCGCCGTCAGGTACGCCTGCACCACTTCTTTGCCAGCACGGCTGCCGGTGTTGGTGAGGCTGACGCTCAGCTCGAGGTCGCGGCCAGCGCCTACTTCCGGTGGGCAGTTGATCGACTCGTAGGCCCAGTCCGTATATCCAAGGCCGTGGCCGAACGGGTATCTCGGCGTGACGTCCGCAGCGTCGTACCCGCGGTAGCCGATCAGCGACCCCTCCGAGTATCTGAGAGTGCCGTCGGCAGCGGGGATCGCGTGCAGCACCGGGCTGTCAGCCTCGGCTGCCGGGAGAGTCACCGGGAGCCTGCCGCCAGGCTCGGAACGACCGAGGAGCACATCGGCCAGAGCCGTGCCGAAGGCCTGTCCGGGCAGCCAGGCGAACAGGACGGCTGCCGCCCGCGCGGCCCATGGCATCGCAACCGGCATCCCAGAGTTCACGACGACGATGGTGTTGCTGTTGACCGCCGTGACCTTGGTGATGAGCTCATCCTGACGACCCGGCAAAGTGAGCGTCGACCGGTCGAAACCTTCACTCTCGGTCAGCTCCGCCGAACCGACGACGACAACCGCGACGTCGGCTGCGCTAGCAA
>DATMMA010000234.1:0-4605 GCA_035570295.1 Streptosporangiaceae bacterium | reverse complement strand
CCGCGCCATTGCTGTGCCTCATCGCAGTCCAGGTGGCGGGCGCGGCAGCCGTCCGGGAGCGACAAGCCGAGAGCGCGTGGCAGCCGGTGACGGCTGTCTTGCAGCAGAGCGCCGCAGCCGGGCAGGTCGGAGAGGACGGCGACCTCGACACATCCTGGGTTTCTGCGCGCTGGGTTGCGCCTGATGGCGCAGTGCGGCACGGTCTCGTCGCCGTCGCGCTCGACGCCAAGGCTGGCCAGCGGATGACCGTCTGGGTCACCCCGGCGGGTCAGCTCACGCATCCGCCGCTCACCAGGGCGCAGGTCCTGGAGTGGGAGACCACGGGGGCCATCCTGGCGCCTCTTGGCTTGGCAGCGCTGCTCGTGGTTGCCGGCGGCGTTGTCCGGGTACTGGCTAACCGCCGGCGCACGGCCGGCTGGACAAGGGCCTGGGAAGCTACTGGTCCGCGCTGGTCGTCGCTGCGGTAAGCGGGAGGACATGGTGCATTCCTGGGTGGTGGAGCGGCCGGCGCCGATCGACGAGCAGCCGCTCCGCCGGGTGGAGCGCGCCGAGCCGATGCCGGCTGCTGGTCAGGTGCGGGTGCGGGTTATCTGCTGCGGAGTCTGCCGCACCGACTTGCACTTGGCTGAAGGCCAGCTGCCGCCGAAGCGGCCGGAGGTTACTGTCGGCCACGAGATCGTAGGGCGGGTCGACGCAGTCGGTCCCGGCGCGACCCGCTTCGCGATCGGCGACCGGATCGGCGTGCCCTGGCTCGGCCGGACCGATCAAACGTGCAAGTTCTGCCGCCGCGGCGACGAGAATCTCTGCCTGCACCCCGAATTCACCGGCTGGGACGTCGACGGTGGTTACGCCGATGCGTGCCTGGCCGATGAGGCCTACGCGTACCGGCTGCCGGAGCAGCTGGACGACGAGCACGCCGCGCCGCTGCTCTGTGCTGGCATCATCGGCTACCGGGCGCTGAAGCGCGCTGCGGTTCCGGCAGCAGGAAGGCTCGGAATCTACGGCTTCGGTGGAAGCGCGCACATCACCGCGCAAATCGCACTGCACCAAGGGCTGCGGGTGCACGTGCTCACCCGCGGGGAAGGCAACCGCAAGCTGGCCGCGGAACTAGGTGCCGACTCGGTAGGCGACGCGGCGGACGCTCCGCCTGAGCCGCTCGATGGCGCGATCCTGTTCGCGCCGGCCGGCGAACTCGTCCCGGTCGCGATGCGCGCACTCGATCGTGGCGGCACGCTGGCCGTCGCCGGGATCTGGCTGTCCGACATTCCGTCGCTTACCTATGCCAGCGAGCTGTTCGAAGAGCGGCAGGTCCGCAGCGTTACCGCTAACACTCGCGGCGACGGCGAGGAGTTCCTGATGCTGGCCGCGCGGCTGCGCATCAAGCCGACAACGGTGCCGTATCCGATGGCGAACGCACCGCAAGCACTGTCTGATCTGGCGCACGGCCAGTTCAGCGGCGCAGCCGTCCTGCACAACTGACGCGTCAGGCCGGCTGCGGGCTGGCCGCGTGATCGATGATGTCGAGTACGCCGTCGAGGTCCCAGGCGGCGTCGATCGCCGCAGCTACCTGGTTGCGCAGTTCTGCCTCAGGCTGGCCGGTCAGCGTCACGATCCCGCACTGGACTTCGACCTTGATCGCGCTCGGTTCGCCAGGCGCTATCTCGTAGATCAATTCCCGTACCTGGCGAGCTACCTCAGAGTCTGGCACGAGGAAAACGCTCAGCAGGTCGCGTCGGCTCACCACGCCGACGATCTTGCCGTCCTGGTCGACGACCGGGAGCAGCTTGATGTGATGGTCGGTCATGAGCCGCCCAGCGCCCGCCATGGAGGTGTCTGGGTGGATGGTGATGGCCGGAGCCGTCATCAGCTGCTCGCCGGTGAGCCGGTCGTACCGGCTGCGGGCGGAGCCGTGACGCGGCGTTCCGGTCCAGCGCCTCCGCTGGCCTGCGTTCTTGTGCCTGGCCGCGATGAGGTCTCCTTCGGTTACCACTCCCGCGACGTGCCGGCCGAGGCCCAGCACGGGCACGCCGTTGATCTGATGCTGGACCATCAGCCAGGCAATCTGCTTGAACGGAGTAATCCGGTCGATGGCGACGATGTCCGTCGTCATGATGTCCCGCACCCTGCTGTGCCACCTGCCGTGGTGCGTGGCGGGCCGGTGGTGCGGCTCGCCAGCGCGAGGACGAGGAGGGAGAGGAGGGACCTGCCGGACGACTGCCTGCTCGCCCATCTCGCGGGCGACCTGATTGACCGCCCTGGTCACGTCTGGCTGCGTGGCCCGGCCGTGCAGCGAATCGTAGTAAGCCGCACCCAGATGCCGCAGCATCGCGTCTAGGTGCACATCTTTGCGGCTCATTTCGGCCTCCACATGGCTAGTCGCCGGCTCGAGGGGCGGGCACGGCTCCGGCCACCACGAGCTTCCAGTCATCGCCTGAATCCGCCGCGAGATCCGCCGGGCTGCCGGATTCCGTGCCGGGCAGGCCCTGGCCCTCGGGCCCGACCACCACGACCGGGCAATGAGCCCGGCTCAGGCACGTCCTGACGACCGGGCCAAGCGAGCGTCCGGCGAGCTGCCCGGACGCAGCGCCGAGTACGAGCAGATCGGCTCCGGCGGAGGAATCAACGAGGGCACGCTCGGGGTTGCCTTCGGTTACCTCGGTGCTCGCCTCCGCGGCCAGCTCCGGACCGAGTACCGCTCGCACGGTCGCTGCCAGACCGTCCCTGGCGCGTTGCTGTCTCGCGGCCAGTTCCTGCGGAGCTGGCGCGGGCGCATAGAAGGCGCGCTGCTGGAGCCGCCAGGCCAGCACGACCTTGAGCCGGCCGTGACGGCGCTTCGCCTCGTCGGCGGCCCACCGCAAAGCCCGAGCCGAAGCAGGCGAACCGCTGACCCCGGCGACGATCGTCGGGCTGCTGACCGGGTTATCCATGGTGGCCCTCCGTCCATGACCGCGTTGCTGCGTGCCCTGATTGCCACGAAATGCGTTGCTGCTTACTGCTGGATCTCGACGTCTACGACACGCGCCGCCAGTTGATGCTCTGGCGCCATGCCAATTCGTACGGTCAGGATGCCATTACGATAAGTAGCCGAAACATCGCGAACGTCGGCTCCCCCCGGTAGCGTGATATGCCGCGCGAACCGGCCATATCGGAACTCGCTCTGATAGCCGTGCGGCGCGGAGTCCGCGCGCTGAGCCTGCACAACCAGCGTACCGGCCTCCAAACAGACAGCCAGGCCCCGTAGTCGGCTCCGTGCTCATCCCTCGGCCCCCTCTGCCTCTCATCTCCCCACTTTTGCGGCAGGCCGATCCGGTAGATAGGGCTAAAGGCAAGGGGCGCTAGTGACGTCGGTCCTGGCCAGCCGCTGCGTTAGGACGCCGCAAGCGCCCGGCGGGCCTGGCGGGCCATCTCGATGTCCTCCCGAGCCGTGACGACGAGCGTCGCCGGGGCCGAGTTGTCTCGGCTGATGAGCGCGTCGGCGTTGGCCTGGTTCCGGTCAGGGTCGAGCGTCACGCCGAGGAACTCAAGACCGGCCGCAGCGGCTGCCCGGACCTGGCTGCTGTGCTCGCCGATGCCGCCGGTGAAGACGAGCGCGTCGAGGCCGTTCATCGCGGCCGCCATCGCGGCTACCTCCCGGCGCAGCCGATGCAGGTAGACCTCGATCGCAAGCAGGGCAGCGGGCGCCCCGGAGCCGGCCGCTTGCAGGACTTCCCGCATGTCGCCGGACGGCAAGCCAGACAATCCGGCCAGACCCGACTGCTTCTCCAGGCCGGCTGACAGATCGTCCAGCCCGAGCTGCCCGTGTTGCAGCAGCCAGACGATCAGCCCGGGGTCGACGCTGCCGCTCCTGGTCGCCATGACCAGCCCCTCCAGCGGGGTGAAACCCATCGTCGTGTCGACGCTCCGGCCGCGGAGCACGGCGGCGAGCGAGGCGCCGGCGCCGAGGTGACAGCTGACGATGCGCATCTCGGCGAGCTCGCGGTCGAGCAACTGCGCAGCCCGCCTGGCAGCGTAGGCGTGTGACAAGCCGTGGAAGCCGAACCGCCGCAGACCGAACCGCGTCGTCCATCCAGCGGGCAGCGCATACCGGGCGGCAGCATCCGGCATTCCGGCGTGGAACGCGGTGTCGAAGCAGGCGACACCAGGCAGCCCGGGCAGGAGCCGCCGGGCCGCCTCAATGCCGGCCAGCGCCCGCGGCTGGTGCAACGGAGCCAGGTCGGTCAGCCCCGTAATGGCATCGATGACATTGTCGTCAATCAGCACGGCGTGCCTGAACACGCTGCCGCCGTGGACCACTCGGTGAGCCACGACGGACGCCCGGGGTCCGGCCGCCGTCAGGAACCTCGTCAGCTCGGAGTGGTCCGGGCTGCCGTCCCATGCCTGCAGTTCAAGTGCGCTGTCCACCGTGTCGCCAGGACCCAGCAGGCTGGCCTTCAGGCTGCTCGAGCCGGCGTTCAAGATGAGGACGCTAGCGGGCGTTCCCGCTGGTGTGGATGTCGTGGCTGATATCCCGGTGCTGGCTGACGTCATCGAGCCGACCAGGTCCAGTTCCTCACTTCCGGCAGGTCGTCGCCGTACTCCCTGGTCCAGGCCCGCGCCCTTACCCGC
>DATMMA010000233.1:0-8780 GCA_035570295.1 Streptosporangiaceae bacterium | reverse complement strand
CCGGAACCCACAGTGTCGCCACGCCTCGGCACGGGTATGCCAGCAACGGCGGTTCCTCAGCGCTCACCGGCGGGGCCGGCTTGTGCGAAAACACCGACGGCACCAGGAGCAGCCCCCGGCCCGCCGCAGCGACCCGGTGCTTGCCGATCATCTTGTCGATACGCAGCACCCCGTCCCGCCAGCTGAGGTTCGGGTGCATGTCAGCGAACAGAAGACGAGCACCTCCGGCGGCCAGTTGCCGTGCCCGGTACGTCATGTCCGCCTCCAGCACCAGCCGCATCTTCGGCCAGGCGGGACGGATCGCGATACCCCAGTACCGTTCGAGCACGTCGCAGATTGCGTCTCGCAGCTCGCAGACGGCTCGCTCATCTCCGTTCACGGCCTCGTTCAGCGCTTCCGGGACGGGTCCGGGCGCGTGCACATCCAGCAGGTCGCGCCGCACCAGGCCGGGTGGCGCCAGGCGTACCGCCGCCAGTTCGTCCTCGAAGGCCGGAGCGAAGCTGGGCGGCCGCGGAGTCAGGAAGTCCGGCAGCGCGCGGTTGTCACCTTGCAGTGCCATCAGCAGTGCCGTGTCTAGTCCCGTGAGCTGGTCGAGGACGGATCTGCGCCACGGCAGGTGCAGTGCGTAGAGTCCCGGGTCGCGCAGCACCCGCAGGCTGAGCACCGTTTCGTGCAACGGGGACAACGCGAACCGCGTATCGGCGAGGTCCTCGACGCCGAGCTCGAAGCTGATCATTAAGCCATAGGCTACATTGATTGCCGGTCCCTGCTGCCTGGCGCTGGACTGCACGGCATGAGAGATGCGGATCGCAGACAAAGAACGGTCATTCGGGCAGCAGCCGTCGGCCCGGCACAGGCCGCAACTAACCACCAAACCGCGGCGCCCGCGCTCGGCCGGGGACTGATCTGCCTGCTCGGCATCGCCTGCGCGGTCGGGGTTGGCAACGTCTACTTCGCGCAGGCGGTCAGCCCGATCATCGCTTCGAGGCTGCATGTCACAGCGGCTTCGGCGGCACTCGTCGTGACCGCGACACAGTTCGGCTACACGGCCGGGATATTCCTGCTCGTGCCGCTTAGTGACCGGTTCGCGCACCGGCGGCTGATCGTGACGCTGCTCGCGCTGACCGGGTTCGGGCTTCTTGCCGCGGCTGCCGCGCCGGGCCTGTCAGCGCTGATTGGCGCGACAGCGTTCGTCGGAGCCGCCACGGTCGTCGCGCCGGTAATCGGCGCGATGGCAGCGGGCCTGGCCGCGGCCGACCGCCGAGGTGTGGTCAGCGGCACGTTGCTGAGCGGGTCCATCGGCGGGATGCTGCTCTCCCGCGTCCTGGGCGGGGTGATCGCCGAGCACGCCGGCTGGCGCGCGCCCTATCTGGCGAGCGCAGCGGTCACCCTAGTTCTCGCCGTGATCTTGGCTCGCGCGCTGCCCGATACCTCACCATCGTCAGCTCAGCGGTATCCCGCATTGCTCGCCGAGACGGTGCGCCTGCTGCGCACAGAACCGGAGCTGCGCCGCTCGACCTACTACCAGGCCATGGTTTTTGCAGGTTTCTCGGCGGTGTGGACAGCGGTCGCGTTCCTGCTCACCGGCCCCAGATACCACATGAGCACGACCGCGGTCGGCATGCTCGCACTGGTCAACGCCGCCACCATGGTGTGCACGCCGGTGGCGGGACGACGGGTTGACCGCCACGGCCCGGACCTGGTCAATCTCGTCTGCCTGCCCGCGGTCATTGCCGCCGCTGCGGTGCTCGCGCTCGGTACCCGCGGCGGGCCGGTCGGCATCACTGCCCTGGTGGCGGGCACGCTGTTGCTGGATGTCGCCATGCAGTCGGGAATGGTGGCCAACCAGGTCCGGATTTACGCGCTGGGCACCGAGGCCGGCGGCAGGGCCAAGACCGCATACATGACGGGCGCGTACCTGGCCGGCGGCATGGGGTCCTGGCTCGGGGCGCGCGCGTACGCGCTGTTCGGCTGGCCGGGCGTCTGCGGCCTGACCGCCCTGCTCGCCGGGCTGGCCCTGGCCCGGCACTTGACACCAGCCAGCACCGCCGCGGCCGCGCGGGCTAAGCCGCTCACTGCCCAGAGCGAGCCTTCGCCCTAGGGCTGGTGAGCGGAGCCTGGCTTTCGACTCCGGCGGCCTTGGCCGACGTCTGCCGGGCCGCGATCCCGGCGGCGGTCTGACCGGCACTGGTCTGAGTGCCGGCGAGAGCCTGACTAGCGGCAATAGCCGGCAGGACCGCCGTCACGGCGGCGAGCGCTAACGTTCGTCGCGCTACCCGCGCCCGCCGCGGTGCTCGTCCCTGTCGCGCGCCGCTTGGAATGGTGTTCGGCATGCTCGCCTCATCCCGGCGCAGCCGGGCAGGCCGCGGTCTCCGTCAGCTCCCGCACCGCCAGCGCGCCCGTTGATCCCCACCGCGGACGGTAACAGCGGCCGTGCGACTGCCGCGTTGAAGAATTCGTAACTCTTAAATAACGGCGGCAAATATGCGGTTACCGAATCGGCTAACTAACCGCACGGCCCTGGCCGGCTCCCGCAGTGCTGAGGACGAACGCGTACACCTCGGCTTCGTAACGCAAGTGCCCGAACCGGCCAGACGGGCCGGTATGCGCTCCGGCGCCGAGTTCCACCCGGAACAGCACCCGGCTGCCGGCGGTGTCGGTCTCCCGCAACCGCGCTACCCACTTGGCGGGCTCGTGCACCAGCACCCGCGGATCATGCACTGCACCGGTCACGAGCAAGTCGGGCCGCGGGCCGGGCGGCGGGTTGTCATATGGCGAGTACGAGCGCAGGCAGGCGAAGTCGCCGGGGTCACGCGGGTCGCCCCACTCGTCCCACTCGGTAATCGTCAGCGGAATGGCAGGGTCGAGCATGGTAGTCACGCAGTCCACGAACGGGACCTCTGCCACCACTGCGCGCCAGCGGCCAGGCGCTCGCGAGTAGACGGCGCCCTGAAGCAGGCCTCCGGCGGAGAGGCCGCGCGACACTATCCGGCTGCCGTCCACAAGCGGCACCGCGCCAGCCGCGTCGCCCGCCAGCCAGTCCGCCGTATCGATGAAGTCGCTGAAGGTCGTCGGCTTAGCCCGCAGCCGGCCCTGCTGCCACCACCCGCGGCCGCCCTCACCACCGCCCCGGATGTGCGCGATCGCGTACACGATGCCCCGGTCCAGTGCCGACACCAGGCTGGCGTCGAACTCGGGATCCCAGCACGCCTCGTAGGCGCCGTACCCGTAAAGGAGGCACGCGGCTGTCCCGTCCAGCGGAGTATCAAACCGGTAAGCCAGCGTAACGGGCACGTGCGTGCCATCTGCCGCCTGAGCGCTGATCCGCTCGGTGCGGTAACGCCCCGCGTCGTAGCTCGGTACCTCGGCCCGCTTCAGCTCTTTCCGCTCGCCCGTCGTCAGGTCAAGCGCCGACCAGCGCGGCGGCTCGATCAGCGACTGCTCGACGATCACTACCGACCCAGCGTGGTAATCGGCAGCGTGCTGCACGGCAATCGTGCCCGCCGTCATTGCCGGGCGGATCTCGGTCACCTCGCGCCATCGCTGGTGATCACTGCCGGGGCCGGTGATCGCTAGCAGCGGCGCGCCGTCGCGGCGCAGCGTCAGCAGCAGATGACCGGCCAGCACGTCGCATCGGAGCAGCCGGGTGTCGGCGCGCGCGGGCGCTGTCGCCGGGCAGCCGGCCGGGGTCCAGTTGGCCCGGCCCGGTGCCGCTACCGGCGCTCGCATCAGCGTGAACTCAGCCGCACTGCTGTTTGCGGCACCGCGGTTAGTGACGATCCACAGTTCGCCGTCGCCTCCGGCCGGATCGGCTGCGTGGTCCACCCGGTACTCGATCCCTCGCTCGCGAGGCTCGACCACGACCGGCATGCTCAGCGGCCGGCCGGCCGGGATCAGCCAGACCTCCGTGGTGTCCCTGGATTCGGCCGTGATGATGATCAGCCCGCCGCTCCGCGAGGCCTCGAGGGTGAGCTCGAACCGCTGGTCGGTCTCTTCATAGACCAGTGCGTCGGCCTCGGCTGCAGTGCCGAGAGCGTGGCGCCAGACCTGATACGGCCGGTTGAGCTCATCGGGGACCAGATAGAAGAAGTGCGCCGAGTCGCTGGCCCAGGCGCCGCCAGGGTAGCTGCGCTCGATCAGGTCGGGCAGCATCCGGCCGGTGTCGATCTCGGTGAACCTGAGCTGGTAGATCTCACTGCCCGAGGTGTCGGCCGACCAGGCAAGAAGCCGGTCATCCGGGCTCGGCTCGGCAGTGCCTACGTCCACATAGCCGGAGTCGGCCGCGAGGACGTTCTCGTCGATGAGCAGTTGCTCACCGACCGGTTCTGCGAGCGGTGCGCGGAGTAGCTGGCGGTTCTCGGCGCCAGCGGGCGTCCGGTGCCAGTAGCGGTAGCCGCGAAGGGTCCAGCCCACCGAGTCGTCCGCCGAGGTGGGCGTCCGGCCAACTGCCTCGCCGTAAAGCTCGCTGGTCAGCGCCGCCAGAGTCTGCGTCTCCGCGTCGTAATACGCGCGTTCATCGGCCAGGTACTCCGCCAGCCCTGCCTGGTCATGGCGCATCCATGCGTACTCGTCTACGTCGCGGTAGCCGTGCAGGTCCCGGACGGCCGGAACTCGCGGCGCCCTTGGCGGAACACTTCGGTTATCCAACTGAGCCTCAGCCTTCTCGGCGCCTTTCATGGGTTCGGTGGTTCGGTGACCATATAACAGCCATAAACGGACGGGGAAATGCCACAAACCCATGAAGGGGTCGCGGCCCTCGCATGAAGGCTCGTGTAGCTAGGCGGAAATCCGGCCGGCCCGGATGAGCAGTTCGCGCACCTGGCCGGCATCGAGGCCCGGTGAGGTGTTGCCGTCGCGGCCGGTCACAGTGGGCGCGGTCAGCATGCTGTTCAGCGCGGCCTCTTCGGTCGCTTCGACGACCGCGTCGAAGAACGGGTCGAGGGCTCGCCCCGAGATCGGGCTGACCGCGGCCGCTGGCCCTCCCCTGGCTGCGCGCAAGCCGGTGGCCAGCGCCAGGAAGATCTCCCCGCTGCCATGGTGCGCGGTGGACCCGGTCCGGGCGAGGCCCAGGCCAGCCCGCCGGGCGAGCCGCGCACACCCGGCTGAGTCAATCGGGGCATCGGTGACGACCACCGTGATGCACGACCCGCTCGGCGGTCGGCTGCGACCGGCTCCTGCCTCCGGCAACAGCCGCCCGGCCGGCACGCCGTCGACGGTCAGCCGGTGCCGGTCCCCGAAGTTGGACAGCACCAGGACGCCCACTGCGTGGCCAGACGGAACCAGTCGTGAGGAGGTGCCGATGCCTCCTTTGAATCCGAGGCAGGACATGCCCGTTCCCGCCCCGACGGCACCCTCGGCTGGCGCCGCGCGGACGCTGGACGCGCCGGCCGCCCTGGCTTTGTCCAGCGCGGTCGCGACGTCGGACGTGGTGACCTGCATCCGCCGGACGTCGGACAGGAAGCTGTCGTCGCACTCGGCCACGATCGGGATGATCACGTCGTCGCCGATCCGCGGATCCTCGGCCATCAGCAGTTCGCATGCCGCGTCGTAGACGCGGCCGACCTGCATGGTCGAGGTGAGGAATACTGGCGTCTCGGCCAGACCCCATTCGGACATGGTCAGGAACCCGGTGCACTCGCCGGCCCCGTTCAGCACCGCGCCGCCCGCTGGCACCGGGCTCGCGAACATGTTGCCTCCCGGATCGATGACCGTGACGCCGGTTCTGGCGACGCCGCGGCCGCCGGGCGGGGGTGGCTCGTCCCGCCAGACGGTGGCGTGACCCACCCCCGCTCCGGGAACGTCCGCGATCGAAGCCGTCGGGCCGGCCGGCAGTACCCCTATCCTGATGCCCAGCTCACGAGCTCGGGTGGGTTGTCCAGTTGCTTGCCTCACGCAGCGAGCATGCCACGGGAGGGTTAGCGCGATGACTATCGACGCCAGGAAGCTCGATGTCCCGGTCGTCTGGCACGAGGACTGTCTAAGGCATCAGCCGGCCGGCGAAGTCTGGCTCGGCCTGCGTGAGGACGGCACCGAGGTGCCGGACCGGGCCAGGGTCATCCTCCGCGCGCTGAGACGTGCCGGAGCACCGGTACTGGCGGCCCAGCCACATGACCCGGCGGCGCTGCTCGCCGTGCACGATCGGGCGCTGATCGATCATCTCGCCACGGTCTGGGCCGACTGGGAGGCGGGCGGCTATCCGGCGGACTACGGCAGGGACCGGGTTGTGCCGTACGTCTTCCCCACCGCGGCCATGCTCGCTGGCCTGCCGCTGCGCACGCCTGCCGCGACCCACGGCCGGGTCGGCATGTTCTGCTACGACACCATGACGCTGGTCGGGCCAGGCAGCTGGGAGGCGATCCGCGCCGCCGCCGACTGCGCCCGGACTGCAGCCGCGCTGGTCGCATCCGGCCGGCCAGTGGCGTATGCGCTGTGCCGCCCGCCGGGCCATCACGCCGGGCCATCCGGTTATGGCGGCTCGTGCTACCTGAATAACGCGGCGATCGCGGCGCAGGCCCTGCGCACGGCTGGCATCAGCCGCGTCGCCGTGCTCGACATCGACGCGCATCACGGCAACGGCACGCAGTCGGTCTTCTATGACCGGCAGGACGTGTTCTATGGCAGCGTCCATGTCGATCCCGGCGCCGGCTGGTTCCCGCATTATCTGGGTTTCGCCGACGAGCGCGGGAACGGGCCGGGCCTTGGCGCCAATCAGAACATTCCGCTAGCGCCTGGCAGTGGCGACGAAGCCTGGCTGGACGCGGTGACGCGACTGTGCGCTCGGGCGCGCGACGCGGAGGCCGATGCGATCGTGCTCTCGCTCGGGGTGGACGCTGCGGCCGCTGACCCGGAAAGCCCGCTGCAGGTGACAGCCGACGGCTATCGCGCGGCGGGCGCGCTCATCGGCCAGCTCGGTCCGGTCGCCGTAATCCAGGAGGGCGGCTACGACCTGGCGTCGCTTGGCGAGTACGTGCTCGCCGCACTCTCCGGCCTCCAGGCGGCCCGCCCTGTGGTCAGCAGCAACACTGTGGCTAGCGGCACTGCGCCTACCAGCACTGCGCCTGGCGCCACCGGGCCTGGCGCCACTGAGGACACTGCGATCACGGCCAGCGAGTGAACGCGCTGCTTGCGCTGGCCGCGTCCGCCCTGTGGGGCACGTCCGACTTCGGCGGTGGCCTGATCTCCCGGCGGCTCGACCCGTCCGCCGCCGTGCTCATCTCCCAGGCACTCGCACTTGCCGGGCTGCTGGTGCTGCTTCCGTTCCTCGCCGTACCGGTCGGCCCGTACCTGCTGACTGGCGCCGCGGCCGGGGTGGTGGCAACCCTCTCTCTGGCGGCGTTCTACCGCGCCATGGCTAGCGCTCCGATGTCCCTCGTTGCCCCGGTCACCGCCGCCGGGACGGTCATCCCGGTTGCGGCCGGGATGGTCGAGGGCGAGCAGCTCACCGTCGTCAAGCTCGCCGGCATAGCCGTCACGCTGGCCGGCATCCTGCTCGCGTCCGGCCCCGAGTTCCGGTCTGGCGTGCCAGTCCGCCGCCAGGCCCTCGGTTTCGCGATCGCCGCCGCCGTCGGCTTCGGTCTCGCCTACACGCTGCTCGCGTCCGCGGCAGGCACAAGCGTCTACGGCACCCTGCTGTGCCAGCGGATTGGCGGCCTTATCGTGCTCGGCCCGATCGTGGCCCGCACGCGGATCTTGCGTGAGATACAGCTGACCGCGCGCAGGGTTGGTGCGCTGGCGCTCATCGGCGGCTGCGATATCACGGCCAATGGCTCCTACGCCCTGGCAGCAAGCCGCGGCGACCTGTCCGTCGCGGCCGTGCTGGCATCGCTTTACCCGGTGGTGACGGCGCTGCTGGCCAGAGGCATCCTGGCCGAGCGGCTGCGCCCGGTACAGGGCATCGGCGTGCTCGCCGCTCTCTGCGGGGTTGTGCTGCTCGGCTCCTGATGCCCGGCACACCGAGGGCGCCGGGACCGGTGCTGCCACTTGCGTGCGGCTGCCCCGGTCCCGGCCAATACCCTCCCGGTCACTACGGTGCCGGTCAGCGCTGGGCCTGGTAACTGCCAGCCCCGGCAACCACCGGCCCGGCGGCCGAGGACCTAGCGCCCCTGCTCGCCGTGCGAGGAGCCGGTGCCCGGAGTGAACGACACGCCGCGCAGCACCTGACCGAATCCGGCAGACCGGACTGTCACGAACTGCTCGCCCGCAGCGGCACTTGCGGCTGACACCGGGTCGGTGATAGCGACCAGCTTGTTCGGATCCGCGCCCTGGTCACCGCTTCCTGAGACGGTTGACGTGATGCCGTAGATGGTGACCGTCCCGTTCGGGTTGACCCGGCCAGTGATGTTGCGCAGGCCGTCGGTGGCCGGCGCCCACGGCAGGCCCGTGGCGGCATTGTCGCCGGTCGGGTAGCCCGCCACCGTGTACGGGGTACCCAGGTTGAGGCCGGCCGTCAGGGTGTACGCAAGGTTCCAGCTGGTGCCGTTGAACACCCACTTCTGCAGGCCGGCCGTAGTCTGCGCGGCCGCAGCCGTGAACGTGCCCGTCGCCGGGTCGAAGGTGTTCGTGCCGTTACCCTCATCGGCCACGTACAGGGTGTCGGCATTGGCGAACCACAGCCCGAACGGGAACGCGGACTCGCTCGCCGACTTGGCCAGCGTGGTCGGGAAGCCCTGCAGCACGCACATGTTGTACGGGGTGACGCCCTCGGTCTGCAACAGTGACGGATCGTAAGCGATGGCCGAGGTCGGCAGCGCGGCACCGGGCTGCGGCACGCCGACACCGCC